>JBOGLH010000099.1:0-5008 GCA_050746025.1 Terriglobales bacterium
CCTTAGTGCCCTTCGTGGTTGGCGCCTTTCATAACTAAAACGGATCAACTTTGAAAAATCATCCTGACCAAATTCTAATTACCGGCGGCGCCGGTTTCATCGGATCCAATTTCATTCTGCAATGGCTTGCTGGCGAGTCCTCGAGCGTCATTAATCTGGACAAACTCACTTACGCGGGGAACCCTGCCAACCTCGCTTCCGTCGCCTCTGATCGTAGATACACGTTCGTGCAAGGCGATATCTGTGACCGTCAGATGCTGGCCGACATGCTGCTTGCAAATCGCCCGCGCGCCATTGTTCACTTTGCCGCCGAAAGTCATGTGGATCGTTCGATTCACGGGCCGGACGATTTTGTCCGAACCAACGTGAACGGGACATTCAGTCTGCTGGAAGAAGCCCGGGCCTACTGGTCCGCCATGAGCAGCGAAGAAAAAAGCGCGTTCCGCTTCCTGCATGTTTCGACCGACGAGGTCTATGGCTCGCTTGCGCCTGCTGACCCGGCATTTTCCGAAGTCACGCGTTATGCACCGAACAGCCCGTACTCCGCATCCAAGGCGGCTTCTGATCACCTGGTTCGCGCTTACCATCACACCTACGGGTTGCCGGTGCTGACCACCAATTGCTCCAACAATTACGGCCCTTTTCAGTTCCCAGAAAAACTAATTCCCTTGGTCATCTTGCATGCTCTCAATGGAAAGCCAATTCCGGTTTACGGTGACGGCATGAATGTCCGCGATTGGCTTTACGTCGCTGACCACTGCGAAGCCATCCGCACGGTCCTCAAGCGGGGAAGGCCGGGCGAGACCTACAACATTGGCGGAAGCAACGAAATCAAGAATCTCGATGTGGTAAACACGATCTGTTTAGTGCTTGACGAGCTTCGTCCCAATGACCCAGTTGTTCCGCACAAGAACCTGATCGCGCTTGTAAAAGATCGCCCTGGGCATGATCGCCGGTATGCCATGGATGCAACGAAAATCCAAACTGAGCTGGGGTGGAAGCCGAAAGAGACTTTTGAGAGCGGCATGCGCAAAACTATTCAGTGGTACCTGGAGAATCAGGCTTGGATCCAGTCGGTCACGACCGGCGCATACCGGCAATGGATGGCTACCCAGTACTCGCTTTAGAATTCCATACGTTACAATTCCAACCGAATGGCTAATCTCCCGATTCTTAAATCATCAAAATATAAGGGAATTATTCTCGCGGGCGGGTCGGGCACGAGGCTTTATCCTGTTACCCACGCTGTGGGCAAGAGCCTGCTTCCGATCTACGACAAGCCGATGGTGTACTACCCGCTCTCGACCCTTATGTTGGCGGGGATTCGGGAGATCATGCTGATTTCTACGCCTGATGATCTGCCTAAATTTCAGCATCTTCTGGGTGATGGCTCACGTTTCGGATTAATAGTTTCATACGCAGCGCAGCCGAGGCCTGAAGGCATTGCGCAGGCATTTCTGATAGCGAAGAACTTTATCGGAGGTCACTGCTGTGCGCTGGTGCTCGGTGACAATATCTTTCACGGACATGACCTAGCTAAAAGCGTTAAGAACGCAGCTGAGTGTGAAAAGGGCGCTCGCATCTTTGCCTATCCCGTGCACGATCCTGAACGCTACGGCGTAGTTGAATTCGATTCCCACGGCAAAGCGATTAGCTTGGAAGAGAAGCCGAGGGCGCCGAAGTCGCGTTACGCCGTCACTGGTCTGTACTTTTATGATTCACAAGTACTCGATATCGCCGGGGCACTGACGCCGTCTGCTCGCGGTGAACTCGAAATTACCGATGTGAATCGTGAGTATCTTAAGCGAGGGACTCTCGAAGTTGCAGTCATGGGCCGAGGCATGGCTTGGCTCGATACTGGGACCCACGAAGCCATGCTTGAAGCTTCTTTGTTCATTCAAACTATTGAAACCCGGCAAGGCTTAATGGTGGCCTGCCCCGAAGAAATTGCTTATCGCTGCGGCTATATCACTTCAGATCAGGTTGAACGAGCGGCCGTTGCCATGAAAAACAATGGGTACGGCGCTTACCTGCTGCAGATGCTCAAAGAACAGGTGTTTTAACCGACTCTGCCATGAAAGTTCTCAAGACCCCTCTCGACGGCGCCTTCGTCCTCGAGCCCAAAGTCTTTGCTGATGACCGCGGCTTTTTTCTTGAGAGTTATAACGAAAGGGTTTTCCGTGAAATTGGTATTCCCGATAAATTCGTTCAGGACAACCACTCATTTTCCAAGCGCGGTGTTTTGCGTGGGCTGCATTATCAGGTGGGAAAACCACAGGGCAAACTTGTGCGGGTAGTCAGTGGCGAAGTGTTCGATGTGTTCGTCGATCTGCGCAGGAATTCTTCCACCTTCAAACGCTGGCACGGCGTCAGGCTTTCTGGTGAAAACCAGCTGCTGGCATGGATTCCCGCTGGATTCGCGCACGGGTTCCAAGTCCTTTCAGAAGGCGCCAATGTTGTCTACAAGTCCAATGAATTTTATTTTCCTGAACTGGAGCGCACGCTGCTGTGGAACGATCCTGATCTGAATATCGCATGGGAGAACACTGGCGAGCCATTGCTCTCGGAAAAAGACAAAAAGGGCAAGCTCCTCAAGGACGCGGAAATCTTTCCTTAGCAGACTTGCTGGTGAGCTACTTGCCCGCGCGTGCCGCAGCAGACCGCCCTGCTTTTGACGGATGTTCTTTGATCCATTTTGCCAGCTGTTTGCGCGCCTGGCTTGGCATGTCGCGGAAGCGAATTCCAGCACGATCCTTATTGTCCTGCCAGACCAACTCGGCGGTAGCGTGGATAATCTCAGGTTCGTTAGGCAGCGAAAAATCCAGGGTCACCCCTCCGGAGGCCGGAAGTTGGTCTAAGTCACAGCGTATTGCGGCGCCGGTTTCGCTGAGATCAGTGATCGTAATCTGCTTTCCCGTGCCCCTGGAGTGGGCCGGGCTCATTTTTGCTGTCAGGGTAGTAGTAATCCGCGAGTTTCCGCGGCGGCGTTCGCGAGTCATTAAGTTTCGCACCGCGCGCAATCCGTGGCGCACCCGGTCGGGCGTGAGGGGCTTATAAAGCACGACCTGCGTGCTGGCGCGGAACACCGGATGCAATGCAGCTGACGGATCCGCCAAAACAATCCGGACTGAACTACTGCACGAAGGAAGTTCGATCAGTTTCTGCAAAGCGACGTGCGGCTCTTCCATCGAATCGTCAATGATGATGGAGTCGTAATGGTGCTCGATCGCCTGGGAAAGCGCACTGAACGTTTCGCCGCAGTGATCGAGCTCGACTTCCAGGTCCTTAAATACCCGACTGACCACCCGGATGGTTTCTGGATCGTTGCTAAGTAGGAGACTGTGAAGCATACCTGCAGTTAATGCTAGGCAGATGCGCAAGTTACGACAAGTTACCGAAGTCAGTTTTGGTTACTTCAATTGTGGCTTGGTCCAGTTCCGTGCGGTAGCCGACATCTCCACCGCCTCGAGAACAGCCTGAGTCTGCACCGCATCATCAAAATTCGGATGGAATGGCGGTCCCTTGGCAAGATTTTGCAGAAAATCCCCTAAAGTTGCTATGAAAGTGTGCTCGTATCCGATCAAATGCCCCGGTTTCCAGAAGTTTGTCGAGTAAGGGTGATCTGGTCCGGTGACCAGAATATTGCGATAAGCCTGAAGATTCGCTGGTTCGGTGGCGTCGTAAAACCGCAAGCGGTTCATGTCCTCCAGGTCAAACGCCAGGCTTCCTTTCTCGCCATACATCTCAAAGCCTATTCCGTTTCGGCGGCCAACTCCGAAGCGGCTGGCCTCGAACGTGCCTAGGCTGCCATTAGCAAACTTCGCCATCATAGACACCGCGTCGTCAACCTCGCGCCCCGGGATGAAGGTGTGCTTCGTCGCCGAGAGTTCCGCAATGTCGCCGTTCAGGTACATCGCCATGTCGACGGAATGCGAAAGCAAATCTCCAATGGCTCCAGAACCCGCTTCATCCGCGCGATATCGCCAGGTTTGGCCCTTCGTCGGATCGATTCCCGATTGATTGAAGTAGTAAGACCGGTAGTGGTAAACCTTCCCCAGTTTGCCTTCTGCGATGAGCTGCCTGGCAAATGCAACCGCCGGCACTCGGCGATAGTTGAACCACACTAGGTTAGGTAGAGCATTGGCGGCAGCAGCCATGGTCTGTGCCTCGGCCAGAGAGAGCGCTAACGGCTTCTCACAAAATAACATCTTGCCGGCTTTTGCGGCGGCCATCGTGATTGGTGCATGCAAGGCATTTGGCACCGCGATGTCAACCACGTCAATATCGTTGCGGCCGGTCACCTGTTCCCAGTCAGCTGCGGTTTCGGCCCAGCCCCATTGGCGCGCGAAGGCCTGCAGTTTCGGTTGATTACGTCCGCAGACGACCTTCAGATTCAGCGTGTAAGGAACCTCGAAAAAATGCGCGACCTGATGAAAGGCATTTGAATGGGCGCGGGCAATGGACCCGCTGCCAATCATTGCAATATTCAGTTGTTTTGTTTTGGGCATAAGAGAGGGAAAAAGAAATAGCTTATCGCAGTTGCATCGTGGTTACGACACGCCGAGGCGGTGCAGGTCTTCCTTCAACTGCGCCGGACCACGCATCAGGACTGTCCGCAGGCCGACTTTAGCAGCGCCTTCAATATTCGCAGGACGATCGTCAATAAAACAGCACTCGTTAGGCGCCTTGTGGATCAAATCCAGCGCCAGCCGATATATTTTCTCCTCGGGCTTGCGCATTCCCACATAACACGAACTCACGAACAGATCAAAAATTTGTGAGAGCCCAAACTGCTTGATTCGATAATCATTCATCTCGCGGGATTCGTTGTTGATAGTCGCCATAAGACACTTGCCGGCAACACTGCGCGCAAATTCCAGCACCTCTGGCTTCGGCTTCGACAAAGAAAACATATAGCTCTGGAACTCGCCTTTGCTGAAGTTTCGCGGCTGATAAAAGACGGTGCGCTCAAGATATTGATCCAGCGTGAGCTTGCTCTCCTCGAAAG
>JBOGLH010000100.1:0-84823 GCA_050746025.1 Terriglobales bacterium
GTAAATTAGTTTTGTAGTTTCTTCCACTTGCATCCGCAGTGGGCGCGTAGCTCAGTTGGTAGAGCAATGCCCTTTTAAGGCATGGGTCGCAGGTTCGAGTCCTGCCGCGCTCACCACTCGTAAAATCCAGGATAGTCTCCGCAGTGTTACCGAGGCCCGCCGAAACTTGGAGCGGTAGCACCGGAGTTAGTATCGGCACTGCCTCCTGCACGAACCGCCACGGCTCCCAAATCTTGTGTGGCCTGCATAAATAGTTCCCGCCGAGCAGCAGCAGGAGAGCAAGTCTGTGCTCTTTGAGTCGAACTCTGCGAAAGATGAGAAAATTAAGAACCCATGCCTAAGACCAGTTATCGCACCAGCAAGTTTGGCGAGTCGGTGATTCGCGGGATGACGCGGCTGGCCAACGAATGCGGCGCGATCAATCTGTCTCAGGGCTTCCCAGATTTCGATCCGCCGGAAGTGGTTCTGCAAGCTGCGGAACGAGCGGCGCGGATGGGACCGCATCAGTATGCGGTGACCTGGGGCGCGCCAAATTTTCGCGCTGCGCTGGCGCGCAAAGTGTCGCGGTTTATGGGCTTGCCGATTGATCCCGAACAAAATGTGGTGGTCACGTGCGGCAGCACCGAAGCCATGATGGTGGCGACGATGACCGCATGCAATCCTGGGGACAGAGTTATTGTGTTTGCCCCGTTCTATGAGAACTATGCGGCGGACGCGATCCTGTGTGGGGCGGAGCCGATTCACGTGACGCTACACCCGCCGCATTTCAGTTTCGATCCGGACGAGATCAGACGAGCATTCGAGCAGAAACCGAAGGCGCTGGTGTTGTGCAATCCTGCGAATCCATCGGGAAAAGTTTTTACGAGGGAAGAACTTCTGTTCATTGCAAATTTAGCGGATGAGCATGACGTCTTCGTGCTGACGGACGAAGTATATGAGCACATTGTTTATGAACCGCACCGGCATACGTACTTCGCGTCGCTGCCAGGAATGTTCGAGCGCACCTTGTGCTGCAGTTCGCTATCGAAAACATATTCGATGACCGGATGGCGCCTGGGTTATGTGATCGGATCGCCGACTGTCATCAACGAGGCGCGCAAGGTGCATGATTTTTTGACGGTGGGAGCGGCCGCGCCTCTTCAGGAAGCAGCGGTGACTGCGCTCGAATTGCCCGACAGCTACTACACAGACCTGCAGAGGCTTTATACAAAAAAGCGAACTACGTTTCTGGAGTATTTAGATGCCGCAGGTCTCAAATACACTGAGCCACAGGGTGCGTATTACTTGATGATAGACATATCAGAGTTCGAGTGGAAAAGCGATGTGGCCTTTTGTGAGTGGATGGCGCGTGAAGCCGGAGTTGCGGCAGTGCCTGGATCGAGCTTCTTTCATGAACCGGTGAACAGCCTGATCCGCTTGCATTTTGCCAAGCGGTCAGAGACGCTGGCGGCGGCAGGTGAGCGCCTGCTGAACCTGAGGAGCAAGGCCAGTGCAGCGACGAAGGCTGCTCGCGCGGAAGTCACAAGTTTGTCTTGATCCGACCAGTTACTTACATTCTCTACAGCATGAGCGGTATCGACCTGCAGTCATCTGAGCTGCCAGGCTTGGCATCATAATAGTGCTCCGTAGAATCCCCCGATGCCCAAAATCCTCCAAATGTTCAAACGACGTAAGCGCCGGAAGGGGAGACTCAGGCGCGCGTTAGGGTTGACCGACAAGGCGGCTGCCAACGTCATCGCATTTCCTCCACCCCTCCCACAGACTCAAGAGGAATATCCAGACTACGAAATCATAAGCAGGTGGCTCAAGTTGGCGGATGAGATGTTGGGAAATGGAGACGGGCCGAAGGACGACTACGATGTGGAGAATCATCGTAGGAAGGCTTAGCTCCCCAGTTCGGTTCCTACTGATTCACTCCGCTGGCCAGCATTCCTCCATCGACAATTAAGATCTGACCCGTAACAAAGCTGGCTGCATCTGACGAAAGAAAAACCGCTGCTCCGCCGAGTTCGTCCAGCTGACCAAAACGGTGCATGGGTGTGCGCAGCAGAAATTCGCGGCCGCGTTCAGTGCCGTCGAGCAGTGCGGCGTTCAGTTCGGTGCGGAAAACGCCGGGAGCAATCGCGTTCACGCAGACACCCTTGGTGGCCCATTCGATTGCCAGCGATTTCGTCAGAGCAGCGACGGCCGCTTTGCTGGCGCTGTAAGCCGCGACCTCATACAGCGCCAGGAATGAAGAAATCGACGCGATATTAATGATGCGGCCATAACGCTGCTCGATCATGTGACGTCCGAAGATGCGGCAGGCGCGCAGGGTGCCGGACAAATTGGTTTCCATGATTGCATTCCACTCGGACTCCGGAAAGTCGAGCGTAGGCATGCGCTTGGTGCGTCCGGCGGAGTTCACCAGAATGTGAACGTTGCCGAGTTCAGCGGTGACCTTTCGCAGCAAACTTTCGATGCTGGCGTTTTCAGTAACGTCACAAACTTCCGCGAGAGACCGGCGACCGAGCACTTCAATTTCAGCCGCAGCTGATTTCACCAGTTCAGCGCGGCGGCCGGTAGGAACAACATTGGCTCCGGCTTTGGCCAGCGCTTTCGATATGGCAAGGCCGATGCCGCTGGTCCCGCCTATTACGACTGCAGTTTTGTTGGTGAGATCGAGCAGAGGATGTCCCATAAAGTGTCGATAAATTTCCGAAAAATTATACGTCAGGCGAGCGCGAGAGACTCTGCAGCGTGTGTAGTTTTCTGCGTGCTCTTAACTCGATACAGAATTTCACCGGCGTGGGGGATGAGTTTGATGCCTTCGGACTCACGATTCCTCCAATCTTCCAAGTTGATGGTCCGATAATCGAGATAGCCGAGGTTCAGCTCAGAGCATTGCGCCTGAGGAATTGAAGTCGCGAGGGTCACGTGAATTCGGGGTCTTTCATACCCAGTGACAGCATCGTACAAACCTTGACCATAAAGATGAATCGAGTGAGCGAGAATGCCGCGTGGAATGTGGGCGAAACGCTTCGGCTGCTTCAAGAAATGTTCGGCGCAGTGGTAGCCGACCTTGGCGAGAAAATCGCCGTGTATGTAACTCGCTTGATTGATGTGGGGTGCGTAAAGAACCACTTCGCCGCCGTCGGCGATGGCTGGGTCGGACTTATACATTCCCTTGGCACCGGTCCAGAGGTCGGGATACATTTCCGGGATCACAGCGAGCACGCGGCGGAACGGGCGCTCGACCCACTGGATGTGGGTTTCAGAGGAATGCGCGGCCGCCAGGCTCCAGGCATTTTTCGCAGCTCCGAAGTAGATGCCCGCAATCTCTACGTCTTTAAGCACTAAAGCAAAACATGAAACCGAAACCGAAACTTTGGCGGCGGCGAGGTCGATCAATTCACGTACCGGCGTGGCGCCGGTGCCGATGATGTTGTAGCTGCCAAGCAATGCGCCGAGCCAATGCGTCTGGTGGATCATTTCGCCCGTGCTCACGCCGGGAAATAAATATTTATTTCCGCCCGAGAAGCCGACCACCTCGTGAGGAAATACGGGTCCACAAATCAGCACATGATCGTAATCGAAGATCAGGCGATTGATGTGAATGCGGATCGCTTCGGAAAGCACTCCGCGGGAAATGCGTGCGACGTCGGCTGCATCAATGACTCCGATGTCCGCGAAAGTCTCGGGAATATCCCAGCGGTGATTGAATATCTTCGCACCTTCGCATATTCCATTGACGACGCTTCGCCCTAACATGCGGCCGAGTTGGGCGTCATCCATGTGGGCGTGGGTTCCGAGCGCGACCAGGTAATCGCAGGCGGCGGCATGGGCGCCGATTTCAGCCTGTAGAAGCTCGAACATCAGCGGCATGGGCATGGTGCGCGTACTGTCGGGAATAATGACGAGAACGCGTTTGCCTCTAGTCGAAAGCTGCGAGGCGGCTTCAGCGACGAATTGTCTGACTTCTTCATCAGCCAGAGTTTTTTCGGAAGCGCGTTTACTGAGAGTAGTCATTTAACGGCGTGTCTAATATTCCGGCTGAAATGCCTTTGCTTCTTCAAGCGAAATCCGGCGTTGCTGCCGGTAAGACAGATTTGCCATGTGGGCGACCACCGCGGATCGATATCCGAGTTCGACCGGGGCATTGGGAGTTTTGCGGCTACGCATGCAATCGATCCAATTTCCCATGTGGTTGGTGGTGGGGCTGTGGCCAGCGATTTCCGTGCCGGTCGGCCGGTTGAGCTTCTCGGGATAATAGTGGACCTGCTCTTCGGATTCTCCTTTTACCATGTCGGTGGCACCGGCGATGTATTCGACCGTGCCGTCGCTCCCCAAGATTCTTTGCCCCAGACCATAACGGCGGTTGCTGAACGTGGATTGCCAGGTCACGACAACTTCGTTGGGAAAATCGACGGTAACCGCGATGGTGTCAGGGACCTCGCGTCCATCTTTTTCAGAAAAGATTCCGCCAGACATGTAGGCAGCTATGGGCAGCGGAAGATCGAGGGCGCTCATAATCCAGGCGATCTGGTGAATCATGTTCTCGGTAATATTTCCACCGGAGAACATCCAGAACAGCCGCCAGTTCATAAACCGGTAGGCGTCAAAACCCTTGTCAGGCCGGCCATTCAGGAAGGCGTCCCACTTTACATTCTGGGCGGTGCAGTCGGCGGCGGGCTGGCGGACCCATTGCCCGTGGCCGTGCGGAGTATTGCGGCTCATCCATGATTCAACTTGCGTAACTTTGCCAAGCATTCCGTCGCTGATCCATTTTTTAGCGTCAATGAAGGGGCCACCGCTTTCGTGTTGTAGGCCAATTTGAATTACGCGGTCAGACTGGTGGGCGGCGTCGAGGCATTTCTCAGCTTCAGGAATCGACCAAGTCATGGTTTTTTCCGCGTACAGATCTTTTCCGGCGGCCAGCGTGTCTATGAAATGACGGGCGTGAATGTGCAGCGGAGAGGCGACGATTACGCCGTCGATATCCTTCATATCGAGCACCCGGCGATAATCGTCGAAAGTCTGTATGCCGGGAGCAATTTGTTTGGCCTCATCAAAGCGGCGAGTGTAAACATCAGCGATCGCGACCACCTGCGTTCCGGGAACGGCGACGATCTGCTTAAGTAATTCCTGGCCGCGCGAACCGACACCGATCATGGCGATGCGAACGCGGTCATTGGCGCCGACGACACGTGCCGCGAGATTGGGAGTGAGGAGTGCCGCGCCGGCAGCTGCGGTTTTTTTGAGGAAGTCACGCCTGGTGTTGGTGGTCATTGAAGCTCCTTGCGGTGGTGGCATTGAGTCAGGCTGTTATTTTATTCTGCCACGAACCGCAAGGTATCACAGGGGGACCGTCAAGCCGGGCATGGGGCGGCCGGCGAATAAATGCCGACAGGGCCTGGCCAGCAACCGCACCCAGCGTTGCGAGCGCGATACGCGGGCGCTGTCGGTGGCGATGCCGGTGTCGGCGTACATCTGGCGATAGATTTTCGAAATCATTACAAAAGCCAAACGCCCTCGCATGGATTTGATCAAGCGAGAGCGGGTCCAGATTGATTTAAGGCTATAGAAGTTGTCCCATACGGATTGGGTGTTGCTGCGGATTTCTTCCGCCGACATGGTCGGGTGCGACCAGTAAAGTTTGGGCCGCAGAGCTTGCGGAATCAGCCACCGGCGGGTGATGGGAATGCCGGCGATTTCAACGGGTGAGGATTCCATGTCTTTTTCCCAGCGCATAAAGTCGACTGTACCGGGGTAAGGCGTGAGAGTGACAAACTGAGCGAAGGCAATTTCTGCGGCCTGAGCGGCGCGAGCGGTGGCGTCAAAGGTTTCGGCGCGGTCGCTGGGAAGACCAAAGATAAATGAGCCGAGCACATACACACCGTGACGGCGGAAGGTTCTGAGCCGTTCTATCAGATTTTCGCCAGACAGATTGAAATCCTTATAAATATCTTTGAGCCCAGCAGGGGTTACGGATTCCACGCCGACCAGAGCGCCTTTGATGTGCGCCTTGTTCATGGCATCCAGGAATTCCGGGTCCTCGGCGGCTTCCATGGTGATCTGAGTGAAGAAAATAGTATCGGAAGGAAGTTGCGCCAGCCGCTTCATGAGGGTGAAGCGCTCAGCCCGAAGCGCTTTGAGTTCGCTCAAGCGAGCCTGGTTGTTTTGTTGCTCGGCGAGGCGAAGATCGGTGACCGTGACGGGATAAAAATTGTCGTCGGCGAGCGCGATAAAACGAAATCCCATTCTTCGCAGTTGAACGATCTCTTCCATCACGACGTCTGAGGAGCGCTGGCGCGGACGCTGACCGTCGGTGCGCCAGACTGAGCAAAACGAGCAATGCTTGGGACATCCGCGAACAGTTTGCACCGAGGCCCACATATATTTTTCACGGGGAATTAAATCCCAACGCGCTGGGAGGAAGGAGTCAGCTTCGATGCGGCCGCCTTCGTAGACGGGCAGCGGAGTGCCGTTGCTGTAATCCGCCAGAAGCTTGCCCCAGGCAACATCACCGTCACCCTTCACAACTGAATGCGCGCCACCGAGTTCGCGCGCTTCGTTAGGATAAAGCGTGGCATGAATTCCCCCGAAGACAACATGAGCGCCGCGTTCGCGGGCGATCTTTCCTATTTTGTAGCCGCGGAGAGCATTCGCAGTGTGGATGCCTATGCCAACAATATCGCCGGGCGCGATTGTTTCAGGATCGAGCGGTTCAAGGGTCTCGTCGACCAGAGAGGGGTCGCCAAAACTCGCGGGTGTTGCTGCCGCAAGAACATATAGCCAGCGGGGAGTAATGACCGCCGTCCCGAAAGCAACCTCACTCGGATTAATCAAGTGAACACGCATGCTGTAGCCCTTCCCTAAAGGGACCCTGGGGCCGAAGGCGATTAATGCCTCCGCAACGGCTGTAAGCCCAGCGTGCCGGTCTCTGTATAGACATGCAGCTTACTCCAAAAGACCGCTGACGCACAAATTCTGAGTACGTCGGAACAGGCCTAAGCAGGCTCAATTGCCAGATTGAGGTGTAGGTTTTCTCTATTTGGCAGTGTGGGATAAAATTCCTGCGTTAACGCGACGACGTCGCAAATTGCTTGTCTATGATTTGCTCTCGCAACTATTATCTGCGGACTTTGTTGGTTGCGCTCACCGGCATGCTCGTTTTGGCGACAATAAACGCTCAAACGGCAGCCGACAAAGCGTCCTGGAAAATTGAAGGGCATGTGAAAGAGGTGGGTGGATCTCCTATTCAAGGCGCGTCTGTTCGGCTGGAGAGAAGCGGCGCGATCGCACAACAAATTACAACTGACGATGCAGGAAAATTCTTGATCGTGGCGCCCAGCGAAGGCGCCTATGTGTTGCGGATTGAGAAGGCGGGCTTTCAAAACAAAACACAATCGGTTGATATTCCGCGCCAAAACCCCAGCACATTAGTTATCGAGTTAACAGTTATCGACCTTTCGGCGGCGAGCGACAAGTCATCCGAACCGATGCAATTCAGCGATAGCACCGAGTTCACAGTGGCTGGAATCACGGATTGGACGGCGGCGGGAGGGCATGGCTCTGATGTGAATTTGAGAACCAGTGAAGCGCTGGCGAAAGAAACGCGCGGGCTTGCGACCGAAGAAGGGACGCGCGCGGATTCACAGGAGCTATCGCGCAGGCGTGACCAGCTGCAAAAAGAGTTGGCAAGCGCAGAACGGGCAGATTTGCGCCGGCAACTGGGCGACATTGACGAGCAAATGAACGATTCCCTGGCGGCGGTGCGTGAATATGAGCGCGCCACACAACTCGACCCTAGTGAGCAGAATTATTTTGCGTGGGGAGCGGAGTTGCTCTTGCACCGGGCAATTCAACCGGCGGCAGAAATTTTCAAGAAAGGCGCCGCCGCATATCCGCATTCGGAAAGGATGCTGGCGGGGTTGGGAGCTGCGCTGTATGCGAGTGGGCTTTATGCGCAAGCAGCGGAACGGCTTTGCGCGGCCTCCGATTTGAATTCGGATGACGTTACACCTTATCTTTTTCTGGGGAAAATGGTGCAGGCTTCTTCGCAGCCGCTACCTTGCTCAGAAGAAAAACTCACGCAATTTTTGCATGAGCATCCGAAAAATGCTTATGCAAGTTATTACCTGGCCGTGGCATTGTGGAAGCGCGTTGGGATGGGAGATTCACATGTCGCGGGACGCGTGGAAGATTTGCTAAATGAGTCTTTGAAGATTAATCCCAAATTTGCCGAAGCCTACCTGCAACTGGGAATTGTTTATGCCGCCACGCCAAATATCAGAAGCGCGGTCGCGGCTTACGAAAGGGCAAGGGATGCAGATCCGGAGTTGGCGGAAGCGCATTTTCGGCTGGGACAAGCTTATAAAAAATTGAATGAACCAGAGAAGGCGCACCAGGAATTCGCGGCCTATGAGAGGATTCAAAACACCAGGGCTGCGGCCATCGAGCAACAGCGCCGCGAAATCCAGCAGTTCGTGGTCGTGTACAAAGATAAGCCGCCGGTGTCTACGGCGCACACGCCATAAATTTGTAGAGCATCTGTTCCAGACGACTTGAAGGGAACATCCACAAGTGAAGAGAGGGAACTATGAGAACTTTCGCAGGCTGGCTGTTGATCGGTGTGATCATGTGTTTCACGCAGAAAGCGAACGCGCAGTCCAGCTACGATTTGCGTTCCCCTGACAATCGCATCGAGGTCAGGGTACGGACTTCGGGTCAGATCCGTTATGACGTGATTTTAAATGGGGCGGCGGTGCTGGAGAATTCCACCATCTCGCTCGACGTCGATCACAAGAAGCTGGGCATGGACCCAAAAGTTATCGATTCAAAAAAGACTTCTCACGATCAAATGGTTGAGCCGGTGGTACGCCAGAAATTTGCCAGAATTCGCGATCATTACAACGAGTTGCGCCTGACGTTCGACGGCGGGTATTCAGTGGTATTCCGTGCCTACAACGAAGGCGTCGGCTATCGCTTTGAGACCGCTCTGCCGCAGAAAGAAACAAAAATTTATGGGGAAGAAGGAAATTTCAAGTTCGCCGCCAACTATGTGGTTTATTACCCGCAAGAGGACAGTTTCTATTCGCACAATGAGAGGAAATATCTTCCGCAGCAGTTGAGTCAGATTGCACATGAATACATCGCAACCCTGCCGGCAGTCGTGGACGTGCGTGGTGGCGCAAAGCTCGCGATTGCTGAATCAGACGTCGAGGATTATCCGGGACTGTGGTTGCACGGGAATGCCCCCGACTTTGCTCTGTCTGCGACCTTTCCGCCTTATCCGCTCAAGGAAGTCCAGACCAGCGACCGCGACTACAAACCAGTAGAGACCGCCGATTACATCGCTGCGACAGCTGGCACGCGAACATTTCCGTGGCGGGTAATCGGCATAGCAAACAACGATGGTGAATTACTCACCAATGAAATTGTCTACTTGCTCGAAAGGCCGTCACAATTTCAGGACACGTCCTGGATCAAGCCTGGCAAAGTCGCCTGGGACTGGTGGAATGACTGGAACATCGATGGCGTGAATTTTCCGGCGGGAATTAACACAAAAACTTACGAGTACTACGTCGACTTTGCGGCGAAATATGGCATTTCTTATATCATTCTCGACGATGGCTGGTACAAACTGGGCAACCTGCTCGAAGTGACGCCTGACCTCAATATGGACGAGCTGGTCGCATACGCAAAGCAGAAGAATGTGGGACTGATTCTTTGGGCTTCATGGAAGACCCTCGATGACCAGCTGATTCCGGCACTCGATCAGTTTGAGAAATGGGGGATCAGGGGCATCAAAGTGGATTTCATGCAGCGCAGCGATCAGATCATGATCAATTATTTCACTAAGGTATGTCGCGAGGCTGCCAAGCGCCACATGTTGGTGGATTTCCATGGCGATCAAAAACCAGCAACCATGATGCGCACCTGGCCGAACCTGATCAACACCGAAGGGGTGCGGGGAATGGAATGGAGCAAGTGGAGCTGGGAATCTGAGCCCAAGCACAATGTGACCTTGCCGTTCACGCGGATGTTCCTTGGGCCGATGGACTACACGCCGGGCGCGATGCGAAATGCGACCAAGAGCACGTTTGCGCCGATCAATCACCAGCCCATGGCGATGGGCACCCGCTGCCATCAGCTCGCGATGTATGTGATCTACGACGCGCCGCTGCAGATGCTTTCTGATAGCCCGTCGAATTACTTGCGGGAGCCGGAAACTATGGAGTTTCTGGGTGCGGTGCCGACGACCTGGGATGACACGCGGGTGCTGGACGCGCGCATTGCGGAATACGCATTGGTCGCGAGAAAGAATGGGCGCGACTGGTATGTAGGGGCGATGACCGACTGGGACGCCCATGACCTGGAAGTTGATTTTTCGTTTTTGCCGGAGGGGAACTTCACGCTGGATGCTTATCAGGATGGAGTCAACGCCGACCGCGACGCAATGGATTATAAAAAGACCACCACGCAGGTGAGCCGGACGACGAAATTAAAAATTCATTTGGTGCCCGGGGGAGGATGGGCGGCGAGGATTCACCAATAGACCCGCAACTGAAGAACTATTTCGACTGCGGTGCGGAGTGAATGATCCCGCTGCCTTCTTTAATGGTGAGGATCTGGTTGGGCTTGACGTGCACGAAGCGCTCGATCTTTTGCGTTGTCGGCCACTTCACCTCGATTCGATCGATGACCTGCGCTTTTCCAATGCCGAAGTGAAGACGCAAATCGCCTTGTGACATCACGCTGGAACCGCTGTGCACTTCATCCATCTGCGAATGGGCGCTGGTCACAATTTTTACGCGCGCGCCGATTGCGGTGCGATTGCATGCGGTCCCGATCAGTTTGAGTTTGATCCAGTTCTGTTTATTACCGCCATCGTTGCGTAACAGCGACGGCATGTCGTTCATATTCAGGACCAGCACATCGATGTCACCATCGTTGTCGTAATCTCCGAAGGCTGCGCCGCGGCTGGAGAATGGCGTCGTGATTCCCGGGCCCATCTCGGACGACACATCCTTGAACTGGCCTTTACCCGTGTTGCGGTAGACAATGCGCGGGTTCTTGTAAGTCTGACCGATGTCATGGGCGTCGATTTCGGGATAGACGTGGCCGTTGATCTGAATAATGTCCTGCCAACCGTCGTTGTCGTAATCAACAAAGCCGCAACCCCAGGCGACGTAGCGATTATTGATTCCGACTCCGGATGAAAAGGTTACATCACTGAAGGTGCCGTCGCCGTTATTGTGATAAAGGTTGCAGGTATCGTCGGCGAAGTTGGTTTTAAAAATGTCGAACCAACCATCGCAATCGTAATCGCCCACGCCAACACCCATGCCCGCCTGTTCGTGACCATTTTCGCTGTAGGCGCAGCCGGCTATCACGGCGATGTCGGTGAATGTGCCGTCGTGATTATTGTGGTAGAGGATGCTGGCCTCGGAATCGACAGCCACATAAATGTCGGGCCAGCCGTCGTTATCGAAATCGTAGGAAACGGCGGTGATGGAATATCGCGGGCCGGGCTTGAGGATCCCGGCCTTTTCAGAAACGTCGGTGAAAGTGCCGTCGCCGTTGTTGTGAAAGAGAACATTGGTGTCGCCGGGAAGGCCGCGGGGCCCGCACATCACCGGAATGCCTTTCCACTGGCAGACGGGCGGAGCGTTCGGACCTGGAGTTTGCGCGGGATCCAGCTTGATGTAATGGCAGACAAACAGATCGAGGCGGCCGTCGCGGTCATAATCGAGAAATGTACAACCTGCGCCCCAGCGAATCTGGTCGTCGTAAATGCCGGCTTTGCGGGTAACGTCGGTGAAGGTGCCGTCGCCATTATTGTGAAGAAGAATGTTGTGGCCCCAGAAGCAGCAAAAAAGATCGTCCCATCCGTCGTTGTCGTAGTCACCTACACAGATGCCAGTTTGCCATCCGGTGCGGGCCAGTCCAGACTTTTCTGTCACGTTGGTGAAGGTGCCGTCGCGATTATTTTTGAATAGTTGCGAGGTTGGCGCCCTGCCCTCCGGCCACTTTTCACCCAGGCGAGTTCCGTTGGTAAGGTAAATGTCGAGCCATCCGTCATTGTCGTAATCGAAGAATGCAATGCCGCTACCCTTGGCTTCAATGATGTAACGTTTGTGATCAGGATCCCCCCATACATTCGGGATGTTCAGCCCGACTTCATGGGCGACGTCTACAAACTGGACCGGCGACGTGGATGTTGTGGCCGGAGTGACAAGTAGGGGGCGTCGCCATCTCCAGAGCGGAGTCGTGAGGGCGTCCATCAGCGTGCTGCCGAGGACGACCAGGGAAGAGCCGAGAAAATGGCGGCGGGGAAGGTTCATCTCTTACGAACCTCAGTCGCGCCCGCGACGCTCTCCGCCAGCATTTCATAAAGTTCCCGGACGCAATCGGAACAAATGAGCAAATCACTCTTCCTAACCAGACGTTGGACCTGGTCTGGCCTCTTGCGGCACACAGCGCAGCGCTGCCGCTTAAAAACTCCGTCCAGAAAGCGGTCAGCCTTTGTTTTAGTGACGCCGCTTTTGACCCATCGACCTGCCACGCCTGGGTATGTCGTCTCCGCTCGATGTTTAGCTTCACGAACTGAGGCATGAGCGGAGCAGCCTAATACCCGGAATTTACGTGTGCAATGGAATAAAAAGACGCCTTTCGTCTCCTTGTCTTCAGCAATAGCCAGACAAGGCACTCTGCCGAGTTCTTTTCCTCCGACAAAGAGTAAGCTTCGACCAGAAAAAGTGACGGAGCGATCCAGCACCGCGTAATGAAGAACGCGAGCGCAATCGAGCACTGGGGGTGTCCTTCGGGGTAACTTGTTTTTCACTGCGTGGCTTTTGGGCGGCATTTATTGCTCAGGTATCCTGGGAAACTTCATTGACACAATTCCTGCGCCTTCTTTCACCGCGATGATCTTATCCACCGGCAGATTTGTCAGTTTATCGACTTGGCCACTCGGCCAGGCGATTTGGAGTGATTGAATCTTCGTTCGTTTGCCCAAACCAAAATGAATGCGCGGATCGCTCGCCGACATGTAACCCATGCCACCCTTGGCCTGCTCGTATTGTGAAACGCCTTCCGACGTCAGCTTCAGAGCAGCGCCCACGCCATCCCGGTTCGATTTAGTTCCGATCAGCAAAACCGTGAGCCAGTGGTTCGCGTTGCCGCCGTCGTTGCGCAGCAGTGACGGGAAGTCGCCGCGATTGTTGGTCACGATATCGATGTCGCCATCATTGTCGTAGTCAGCCGTCGCGATGCCGCGACCGACGATGGGGCGCATGAAATCTGGCCCCAGAGATTCCGAAACTTTCTTAAACGTCCCTTTACCCAAATTTCGGAACATCAACAAAGGCTCGGGGTACTTAACTTCGCTGTGATAAAGGTCAATGTTGTCGAGCATGGCGCCGTTCAACTGCAAAATGTCGTTCCAGCCGTCGTTATCGTAATCGAGAAATTTCATAGAGACGCCGCTCAGCAAAAGCGCCTTGTTGCCGATTTCCGAGCTGAAGGTGGCGTCGGTGAAAGTTCCGTCCTGATTATTGTGATAGAGGCGGTTCAGTTCGAAATCGAGATGAGTGATGTAGATGTCCTGCCAGCCGTCCCCGTCAACGTCAGCGGCGTCGATGCCCATGCCCGCTTCGTAGCGGCCATCTTCACTGGCCGCAATTCCCGATACCAGCGACTGGTCTTCGAAGGTGCCGTCATGTTTGTTGATGAATAAAAAATTTGGCCAGGAGTCGTTGGCGATGGCGATGTCGGGCCAGCCGTCATTGTTGAAGTCGGCAAGTACCACTCCCATTCCCTTGGCTTCAGGTTTGCCGACGCCCGACGCATCGCTTACGTCAGAAAAAGTTCCGTCGTGATTATTGTGATAAAGCTTGATGCGCTGGCCTTTGTAGTTTCCGGGATGGCAATACGAACGGTAGCCCGGGCGGTGTTCGCCGCACCACACGTTGTTCTTCGGCGACCAGTCGATGTAATTGGTGACCACCAGATCGAGCCATCCATCTTTGTCATAATCGAACCAGCCGGCGCTGGTTGACCAACCACCTTCATCGGCCACTCCAGCTTTTGCAGTGACATCGGTGAAAGTGCCGTTACCATTGTTGTGATACAGAATCGCGCTGCCGTAACCGGTCACGTAGAGATCGGGATAGCCGTCATTATCAAAATCTCCGACGGTTACGCCCTGGCCATAATGGCCTGCGCCAGCGAGGCCGGCTTTTTCGGTGACGTCAGTGAACGTGCCGTCCCCGTTGTTGTGATAGAGGGCGCAGCGCAGTGGTTGCGGCGGCTTGTAAATATCGGTTGCGGCTGACTGGACGAAAAAAAGATCCATCAGACCATCCTGGTCGTAGTCGATCCAGGCCACGCCAGTGCCCATAGTCTCCAGGTAATACTTTTCTTCAGACTGGGTGGAGTCCTGCTTGAATGTTATGCCGGCCTGCTGGCGAACTTCTTTGTATTGGACAGAGATTGAAGTATCACGTTTGGCCGCGGGCCCTTCTGCATTAGCACTCACACGAATGGCAGACGCCAAAACTGCAACGATGAAGAGAAGCAGACCACACTTTAAAACCAGGTCGCTATTTAATTTTGCGTGGTTCCCCATTACTTATTAGCCAAAACGCGCTGCCGATCGAGAATTGAAAGCCTTTGGAAATAGTTTTACGAATTCTAACGCATCGACTTTCCACCGGTTTTACAAGGTGCGATCAGCCACGGAAAGCGCAAACTGGAGCAACTGCTGGCGCGCTTCCATGGGAATAGCGGCGCCTGGGGCAGGAGCATTGTTGGGCGCGCGCGATAGCGCATCTTCAATCCGGCTTACATCCAGTCCGCCCGCATTGCTGCCTTTGAAGCGGTTTAGAACTTCGCGAGCTTTGTCGACTTGTCCGGTTTCGTAATAAAAAACTCCCAGGGTAGAATAGCTTCCCGCCCATTCGGGAAGAAGCTCTACTGCACGCTCGAGCTGCTGCGCCGCTTGCGCGGTATTGCCCTGGAGCACCGAAACAATTCCCATACCCCAAAGAATTTTGCCGGAGCTGGGAATGCGAGCTAGTCCTTTCCGCAGGGTCTGCTGGGCGCCGCTGAGGTCGTCTCCGCGCAACTGAACCAATGTGAGCGACAGGTAATACTGGTCATTGTCAGGATTGCGCTGAATCGCATCGTTAAATATTTGAACTGCCTTCTGCGAGTCGCCCTGATCCGCGTAGATGTCACCGAGTAGAGCGAGATAAGCATCATCCTGTTGACCCGCGGCCGACACCGATTGCGCGGCAGCGAAGGCTTCGGGATATTGCCGCTTGCGGAAATAAACGTCGGCCAGATCAAACTTGATGTCGTCGGAATCAGGATTGGCGCGAAGCGCATTCTGGAAATGAAGGACCGCCTGGTCGTAAAGGTGAAATCGGGCCAGCAGCACTCCAACCCCAGTCTGGGTACGATAGTCGCTGGTGCTTACCTGGTCGAGTTGCGCGATGGTTTTTTCGGCTTCATCGTGTTCACCAAGTTTCAAATAGGTTTCGGCGAGCAAGTAAAGGTCCCGCGGCTGACCTGGGTTCTTTTGGATTTGTGCAGTGAGTTCAGAGACGTCGAGCTGAGTGCGTTGTTGAGATGTCAACCGGGAGCGATTCTCTAGATAATCGAAGAGATGCTGAAAAGGATAGGGGCCGGTCGCCGAATTTTTTGAAAGCGATTGGAAGACATTCAAGTCGCGTTGTGCGGCGGCGGTTTGATGCATGCTGCGTTCGACCATCGCCAGCTTGTAATATCCGGCGGCGGGGTCGCGGCTGACCTTGACATATTTCCTTAGCAGGTCCTCAGCCTCGGCGAATTTTTTGTCCCGAGTGCGAAGGTTGGCGAGTTCGAGCAGGACATCCTCGAAATCCGGATTAGAGCGCAGAGCTTGTTCGAACAGCCGTTCGGCGGCCGCATAATTTCCCTGACGCTCTTCGATGTAGCCGACGTTGAATAAGCACGCGGCATTATGCGGATCTTTTTTTAAGCCTTCTTCGAAATATTTACGGGCCTCATCGAACCTGCCGAGATGGCGATAAGAGAGTCCGAGAAAAGCGTAGGAGACGGCTGTGGGATCGACTTCGACCAGTTTTTTGAATTCGTCGATTGCCTTTTCTGTCTTTCCTGACATGAAGTAACTTTCGCCCAGCGCTGCTCTTAGGTCAGCGCGTTTGGGAGCGATGGTCAGGCCCGATGCGAGCAGCGGGATGGCATCTTCGTAATAGTTTTGAGTCATGCTGACGCGGGCCATCAGAAAGATGATGTCGGTATTTTGAGGCGCGAGCTTATGGGCGCGCACCAGCAACTCCAAGGCGTCGACCGGGCGCGCCTGGTCTGAATAAACCTGCGCCAGGAAGTACAGAGTCTCAGGCGAATCGGGTTTAAGTTTTAACACTCGATTCAGCGCCAGCTCGGCATGCGGGTAATCACCGGCCCGCAAGTAAGTTTGTCCAAGATTGAAAAGAATCTCGAACGTATCAGGCTGGAGGGCATCGGCCTTTTCCAGTTCGAGTTTGGCAGGCTTGTATTGCTTTTCGGAGGCGAGCATGACCCCGAGGGTGAAGTGCAGCTGCACGTCGCCTTTTCGCTCGGCCGAAATCGCGTCGGCTACTTTCAACCCTTCGGCGGTCTTTCCCAACTCAAGATATGCATGCGCTAAATGAAATCGCGACTCAACTGTCGGAGGATGGACGCGCATAAGATGAACCACTGCCCCCGCTGGAGATCCCTTCGAAAGCAGGAACAGCCCGTAGTTGTAGTTAGAATCGCTATCTGCCGGCGCGAGAGCCAATGCAGACTTGAACTCGTTTTCCGCAAGCTCCGGTTTGCCTTCTGCAATATAGAAATTAGCAAGATTGCCGAGCGTCTTGACGGATTTTGGATTGAGCTTGAGCGCCTGCTGAAAAGCGTCCAACGCATCGGAGAAATTCTTCTGATTGCTTAAAATAATTCCCAGCAGGTTGTAGGCTTCCACGCTGCTGGGGTCAGCCTTGAGTAGTTCCTGGATTTTTTCTTTTGCCTCATTCAAGTGGTCTTGCGCGAGCAATTCCTGCACTTCGATGAAAGCCGGCGATGGTTCAGCTTTCGGCTTTGTCTGATGAATTGCGGGGTGATGGGTAGTTTGCTGCGCCAGGCAAATTGATGCCATGAACATGGCGGTCAAAAGCGCCGTGAGCAATGACTGACTGCCTCTTATGCCGAAATAACGGAATGAAGACCTATTCAACATCTATAAACACGCTCACTGTAGCATTTCCAGCGCTTGCTGGGCCAACTTGTGTTGCGGTTGCTGGCGCAGCAGCGCCTGTAAAATTTCGCGGGCCTCGGATTTCCGGTCGAGAATTACATAAAGCCGTGCAAGATTCATATACGCCTGGTCGTATTTGGGAGCGGCGGCAATGCAGGTTTTGAATTGATTCTCAGCTTCCGGATAATGCTGCTCACGCACAAACAGGACTCCTAAATTATTGAGGGCATCGGGGTAGTCGGGTCGAAGCCTGACGGCTTTCTGCAAATACTGTTCTGCTTGGGGAATCTGGTCCTGCTGCGCCGAAAGCATCCCCGCGCTGTAATTTACCTCAGGATCATCGGGCTCGAGTTGCAATGCGCGCTGCAACAGCTTTTCTGCGTCGTCGAAAGAGTGCTGCCGTCGATAGAGATTTGCCAGGTTCACCATTGCAATGACGTAATTAGGTTTCAGCGTCAAGGACTGTTTGAAGTCACGAACAGCTTGCCCGGGATCACCTTCTTGCGCGGAAAGCATACCGAGATTGTTCCAGGCCTCGGGATGATTTGGCCGGAGGGCCACTGCCTGTTCAAGATTCTGCCGGGCCAACTGGCGATCGTTCCTTCGCAGATAAAGTGTTCCCAGGTTGTAATACGCCTCAGCGTCGGTGGGCTTGGCTGCGATGGCTTGCTGGAATGATTCTGCGGCTTGATCGAGATAACCACGGTGGAAAAATGCGACTCCATAGGTAAAGGCGTTGCGCTGGAAATCACTTTGGTAAAGCTTGCCCGGGAAGGGAAGCGCTTTTCGCATTCGATCTTCACGAGTTTGCGGCACGGATTGAAGGTCTTTGAGAACCTGGTCAGGTTGGACCAGACCCTGATACAGCTTCACGATATTGCCGTGATCATCGATGAGAAAAGATGCAGGAAGAGGAAGGTCTCTGCGGCGATCGAAGAGGTATCGATAAATGATGTTGTATACGCCGACCGTTTCTTCGCTGGCAGTGAGAACGGGGAAGGGAAGCTGTTGCGCGAGCGGGTGGGATGCGGACTGATCGGCTTCATCTACATTCACGGCGATTATGCGCAGCGACGAATGAGTGGCGTAGTTGTTCTGCAATAGCTTTAGCTGATCACGCGAACTCTCGGAGTTGTTCGCACAAAAATTCAGCAGAACAAAACTTCCGAGCAATGAACGCAACTGCCACGTTCTACCTGCGGCATCGGGCAACGAGAAGTCGGGTGCGGCCAATGGCTCAATGAGCCAGGTTTCGCAAGACGAAGGCAGTGGCTCAATGTTTTCTAAAATGTCGGTCGTACGATGCGACCAGAGTGAGCGCGAGTGCGGCTGGGCAATGAATTCGTTCGAGCCCTCGTGAATCTCTATTCGAACATTCACCGGCAATTGCGGGAATTGTTGGATCAGCCCGCTCGGCCAGAGAATGCTTGCACTAACTGCTCCGGCAAAGTCGCTCACTCCAAACAAAAGTTCTTTGCTGTGCTGGGAGAGAAACCCCGAACCTGCCTGCAGATATTTTGTCTGCCGACGCTCGCCGGCTTCCACAGTGACTGCGGCGCCGATCGCATCGCGGTTGCTTTTCGTACCATGCAGACGGAATGAGAGTGAGTTCCCAATCTCACTCATTACGTTACGCAGAATGCGGAGCTGCGGAGCAGTGCGGTTCTTGAGAACGACTTCCAGGCGTCCATCGTGGTCGAGATCGGCAAGCGCGAAGGAGCGGCTGTCGTCGACAAAGTCCAACCCGACCACGCCGGAGACATTCGAAAAGGTGCCATCGCCATTATTGAGGTACGCGATATTTCGTTCATAACCGCTCCATCTGCCGTCGGAACGTATGAGCTCGTTGATCGCGTTCCACCCATGTTCATAGTTCGGCGAAGGAGAAGAATTCTGCGGCGACTTAGCGACCAGTTGGCGCCAAAAAAAACTAGCGAGATCCGGAAAATCGGGCCCGGATACGTAGCCATTGGCGATATAAAGATCGGGATGGCCGTCGTGGTCGAAGTCCCATGCGTCGCAAGACCAAGCCCAGCGCCCGATCTCAGCACCTGAGGGCGTGCTCACATTTTTGAAACGCCCGTTCCCCTGATTTTGATAGAGAGAATTACCGCGCGCGTGGCGATGATAAAGGGCACGAATACTTTCGGGATCCTCTTCGTGAAACGATTTCTGATCGGAGACGCGCATTCCGGCGGAAGACCACATATTGCCGGCGTAAATGTCCTGATGGCCGTCGCCGTCAAAATCAAACCAGCAGGCGCTCATGCCGGCTCCGACGTCCTCCACGCCAGCTTCGGCCGACACCGACGTAAACGTTCCATCACCATGGTTGCGGTAGAGATTGTTTCTGCCGAAGTCATTGGCGACGTAAAGATCGGGCAAGCCATTTGAGTTGTAATCACCCCAGGCGCAGGCAAAGCTGTAACGGTCGTTGTCGATGTTTAATCCAGTCGCTTCGGTGCGATCCTCGAAGGCAGCATTGCCTTCATTGTGAAAAAGGAAGTTAGGCGGCCCGTTGCGCGCGTCGAAATACGGTGCTGGATAGTGATACTGGTCCAAGCCGAGGTAATAATTGTAGAGACAAAAATAAACGTCCAGACGTCCGTCGCGATCGTAGTCTGCGATGGCGGCATGAGTGAACGTTCCCTGCGGCGCGCGGGCAAATTTAAAAGCGTCGCGCTTAAGCTCAAATTTTCCATTTCCCTGATTCAGAAAAAGCAACGGGCCACCCTCGCAAACTACGAGGAGATCCTGCAGTCCTTTGTTTTCGAAATCAGCGAACAGCGCGCAGGAAGACGAATCCAGCACATCCACGCCGGCCTGTTTGGTCACGTCGGCAAAGGCGCCGTCGCCGTTGTTGCGATAGAGGCGATTGGGCAACCCAGCGGGCTGACAAATGTAGATGTCGTCGAAGCCATCATTGTTGAAGTCTCCGACAGCGATTCCGTTGTTTCCGTAAACGTCGATTCCGCAAGCGCCGTCGAGCACAGTGCGCCAGTAATCGTTCCCCCGCAGCAATTGAGTTTTGTAGGATTCGATGGGCCCAAACGCCTGAGAGGCAACGTCGATGAAGTGTGGGGCACCTGCTCGGCTGACGGTTTCGCCAGTGGCTTCACAATTCGTCAGTTTCCAAACTTCAGATTCAGCGTGCATCCACTGCGTCTTCCAATAACCGATTCGCTGTTCGCGACCACCAATCTTGAGGGCACCAAGAAATTCGTAACGTAATTCTGCGTTCACCGTCAGCGGAGAATCTTTCGTTTGTTCTATGGCGGTAATTTCGAATTCGGCGGTGTCGAGAGAGGAGAAGTCGGAGCGGTAGCGGCTGAGCTGATCAAGAAAAGCTTCGCGCCCTGACAGTAGTTCTGTCGAAAATTTTCTGCGCCGAACATCAATGCCATATTTGGAACGCACGGCAGTTTGTTCGCTTTTCATGATCGGCGTGGCTTTCACCGCGGGATCAATGAACTTTCCCAGGACGCCGCCGAGCGCCGAAGCAGACATCTTCAGAACTTTGCTCCATTCTCCGAGGCCAGCCAGAATCTCGAACGCGTATTTCTCGGTCAGATACTCATCGCCGCCGGGCATCACCTGGCGCAGTACTTCATCGAGTGGATTGCTGGCCGGGTAATGCGGCGTGACGCGAAGATCGGCGAATGAAAAATCGCGAAACGCTGAACTGTGCAATGAAGCAGAGTGATGCCGTCCCAGCATGCGGATCGGCGCCGGAAGAAAAAGTGCGGGCGCGAGCTGCATCCCTTTTAGGAAAGTTCGACGGGAGAGTTGGTCCTTGGGAGCAGACATCCTGACTGGTCGCGGCGATCAAGCCGACAATAGTGTTGCCGAGAAGTGTACCGCGAAGTTTATCAAGGCACGAGGAAGGGAGCGGGCCCGGAAGATTCTCCTAAAATCAATTCCGCTCCGATCTGATATTCCTTGCCGTTCGGAGTTGCGGAGTCTGAAAGTTCATGCAAAGCATCGGCGGCGATTCGACCCAGTGTTTCGCGATGAATATCGACCGTAGTGATAGAAGGATTGCTGTATTCCGCGAGTCTTGTCTTGTCAAATCCAGTGACCGATACATCCTGAGGTACGCGGCACCCGGCTTTGATCAATCCCTTTATCACCCCGACCGCGGTGAGATCGTTGATGGCTATAACCGCTGTGGGTCGAGGACTCATTTGCGCGACCGCCAATCCTGCGGACATGCCGCCTTCGAAGCGCAAGTCCCCGGGAAGTATCGGCCCGGGTTCTAATCCAAGACGGCGCATGCAATCTTCGTAGGCTTCCAATCTGGCGACGTTTGACTTCAGCCCCTCCCTTCCTGCAACGAAGGCAATGCGGCGGTGATCAAGATCGTAAAGATATTTCACGATCTGTTCTACGCCCGAGGCGTAATCAATCCGCAAGTTGCTCATGTATGCGCGAGTGGGAGCGAGGTCGAGAAATGTGACGGCGATTTTTCTGCGCGCCAGTTCGTGAATCAGGCGCAGGCTGATTTCCGAAGTCATGATGGCGACGCCGCGAGCTTTGTGCTCCATCATTCGCTCAGCTGCGCGGCGAGTGCGCCGCGGATCGTAATTGGTGTCGCTCAGAATCGCGTCGTACCCCAATTGCTGAGCGCGCAATTCAAATCCCTTGATGACTTCGGGGAAAAATGGATTTTCAATGTCAGAGACGATGATTCCCAAGGTGCGGTGACGATCGCGTGACGCCAAGTGCCGCGCGTGGGCGTCGGGAACATAACCGAGACGCTTAACGGCGGATACGACTAGTCGCTGAGTTTTGCGTCCAACCTTCCCGGTTTTATTCAGGACATTGGAGACGGTGGCGGTCGATACCCCTGCGGTTTTCGCGACATCGCGTATGGTGAGGGTCATTTTTTGTGCAGAAGCGAAGTGAGTATAGCCGATCAAAATTTGCTTGACAATCAATATTTGCGCGTGATACCAATCGCAAACACGTTTATTACCAGTGAGATTAAACGGTTAAGCGATTTTGCTGGTGGGTTAAACGGTTAACAAGTGTTTTGTGGGTTAACCGGTTCATCCGTTTTCATGGGGGTTGGGCTTCGAATTCAAACGATCAAAATTTGAACGGTCAGAAAGGCTAACGTCGCGCTGGGCGCGCGCTGGCCTTGCGGTCGCTTTGTCGGTAATCGAGCTTGAGAATCCCGAGCATTCGAGCCGAAGACTTAGGAGGAAGGTCATGAAGCGAGTTGGCATTTCATCTTGCACTCTGCAAGCCCTGCTGGCGATGTTGGTCACCGCTCTTCTGTTAGCAACCGTCGCGCAAGCGCAAGTAGATACCGGCTCGATCGTTGGAACCATTACTGATCCCTCGGGTGCAGTAGTCAATGGCGCCAAAGTCACGCTGACCAACGTCGGAACCGGCATTGCTCTGTCAACTACGACGGGCAGCGACGGCGTGTTCAAGTTTTCTCCGGTCAGAATCGGGACGTACAAAATCGACGCCTCATTTCAGGGCTTCAAGACCGTAACCCAGAATGACGTGAAGGTCGACGTCGGCTCTAGCGTGCTCGTCAATTTCACCATGACCGCAGGCAGTACGTCGGAGACGGTGGAAGTAACCGCGGCCGCTCCGGTATTGCAGACGCAGGATGCATCCGTCGGCCAAGTGATCGACCAGACCAGCATAAATAACGCGCCGTTGAACGGACGCAATTTCACTTTTCTTGCACAGCTTGCCGCTGGAGTAAACACACCCCAGGCGGACACACGCGGCAACGCGGCTTCAGGTGCATTCTCGGCCAATGGTTTTCGTCCTGCTCAGAACAACTACATGCTGGATGGAATCGATAACAACTCCGATACTGTGGATTTCCTCAACGGTACAAACTTTGTTGTGCTGCCACCAGTCGATGCGATCCAGGAATTTAAGGTTCAAACCACCGACTTTGGTGCGGAATTTGGCCGGTCGGGCGCGGCGGTGCTGAATGCAACTCTCAAGTCAGGGACTAACGACTTCCACGGCGATGTTTGGGAATTCTTCCGTAACGATAAGCTCGACGCTAGGGACTTTTTCGAGCACAACTGTGACCCTTCAACCGGGGCTTGCACTCCCTCAAAAAAGGGTGAGCTTCGCTGGAACGAGTTTGGCGGTACGCTGGGCGGTCCGGTGATCAAGAACAAAGTCTTCTTCTTCGGTGATGCGCAGTTCTGGCGCCTTCGTCAAGGGCAGGCACAACTGGGCGCAGTGCCAACGGCGGCCGAGCGGAACAGCGGTTTCACGGATTTTTCAGATCTGATCCAGCCAGGAACAAGTGAGACTGATGCTCTTGGCAGAACTTTCCCCAAGGGAACAATTTTCGACCCGGCCACGACTCGCGCTGTGGGAACATCTTTCGTCCGCGATCCATTCCCGGGGAATATTATTCCGGCTAACCGCTTGGATCCTAACGCCCTAAAACTCCTTAGCTTGTATCCGGCTCCGACCAACGCTGGCGTGGTGAATAACTTCGCCAATTCGCCGACTCTTGTCCAGAATGAAAAACAGTTTGACGTGCGTCTTGATCTGGACTTCACTCAGAAGGATCAGCTCTATTTCAGCTTTAGTTATGATGACAAACCTGAGCTGATTCCCAGTATTTTCGGTGGTATCGCTGATGGCGGAGGCTTCTTCCAGGGCAATCAGACGGCGCTTTCGCAGCATAGCGCGCTGGTTTGGAACCATACCTTTTCGCCCACGACCGTTAACGTAGCTCGCGTGGGGTTGAACTATCTTCATACGACACGCAACATTCCTGAAGCTAATGACCTGAAGGGCGCCGGTGGTGGTGGGATTCCAGCAGACTTCGGCATCTTAGGCATCCCGCAGGAGAAGGAGAACGGCGGTCTGCCTGCATTCAGTATCGGAGGCCTGCAGACACTCGGCGGCAATGCCTTCCTGCCATCGGACGAAGTCAGCTCAACCATTCAAATTACAGACGACTTCACTAAGATCTACGGTAAGCACACGTTCAAGATGGGCTTCGAGCAGCAGCACGTGAAGTTCTCCACCCTCCAACCACCGTGGTCACGTGGTCAGTTCGACTTCAACGGCGCTTACACGCAAATTCCGACTATCGGCGACAACACTACAGGTCGCGCCCAGTTTCTCTTAACCCCAACGACTTCGAGTGTCGGCGGTCTTAACTATGTTGGAGGCCCCAACGAAGTCTTCGCTTCCAATATTTCGCTCAGCGATAACGGCAAGAACTACTGGGGCACCTACTTTCAGGATGACTGGAAGGTGTCCTCCAAACTGACGCTCAACCTCGGCCTGAGGTGGGACTTCTTCGGCCTTGTCTATGATCACTACGGGAAACAGGCGAACTTCGTTCCGTTCGGCCCTCCGACCGGCAATCCGATGTACATTGTTCCGCAGAGCGCTAATGCAGCCGCCAGCAATTTTTCTAGCAGCTTTAACAACCTGCTTGGCCTCGATGGCATTGACCTGGCAGTTACGAACAAATACGGCAAAGGTTTAGGCAACTCACAAAAGAATAACTTTGCACCGCGTTTCGGCTTCGCGTATCAGGTAACGCCAAAGTTCGTCGCGCGAGGCGGATTTGGAATCTTCTACAACGGATTTGAGAACCGCGGATATTCTCCTAACCTCGGCGAGAATTATCCGTTCCAGTTCTCTTTCGATTTCAATCATTTGAATGACTGGACTCCCGTGACCTACAGCTCGTGTCCGCCGGGTACAGCGACAGCGAACAACAGTGCAAACCTTGAAACCGGATTTTCCTGCATTCCTTTAAGCCCGCAGGTCGTAAACGCGCAAGGTTTACAACTTCGCGGCATTCAGTTCGACTACAAGACCCCGTATTCCATGGGCGGTAATTTCACGTTACAATACGAACTCAGGCCTAGTTTGTCTCTGCAGGTCGGCTATGTAACCACGCTTGGCCGACACCTTGAAGTGTTCCCTGGGTCGAATGAGCCTTCCACTCTCTTCACACCAGGCACTGGCCTGACAAAATCCACGCCAACTTCTGTTGTGCCAACGCTAGCTCAAGGCGGACTACCGTTCCCGGATTTCGCTCAGGGCGCAAGTTACGCCATCACGCAGGGGAGTAGTTACTATCACGGTTTGCAAACCACCGTTACCAAGAAATTTTCCAGTGGCCTGAGTTTCCTTGCGGCGTACACGTATTCGAAAGTCCGGTCGGACGCGTTGGATCTGCTCAACGGATTCGCCGGTAACGGGTACCGTGCGCCATACGTGCCTGGGGTCGGCATACACGCGGACTACGGACTGGCGAACTTTGACGTTCGCAACGTCTTCCACCTGAGCGGTGGATATGAGTTACCCTTCGGCAAAGGGAAATCTATGCTCGGCGAGGCCACGGGCGCCAAAAACGCGATCGTCGGTGGATGGGCATTGCAGTGGATCGTAAACCTACAGGGCGGCCAGCCGTTTAAGCTCGACTGTCCCAGCGGAACCGCCCAGAACGTTAATTGCTACTCTTTCGTGCTCCCAGGCAAGAACCCCAGGACTTCCATACACATCAACAAAGATGGTAATCCAGCGATGCTAAATGCCGCTGCCTTTGCTCAACCGTGCAAACTCGGGAGCCCGGGATCTCCACCTGGTTGCTTCAATGCGACCACTCCTGCGGGAATTCTGGGCGGCAACCAGCCATCCCAAATTGAGGGCCCAGGGTTCAATCGATTCGATTTGTCTCTCTTCAAGAATTTTCAAGTGACGGAGCGTATGCGCTTGGAGTTCCGGTCTGAGTTCTTCAACATCCTCAACCATCCGAATTTCAACTATCCCGGCTTCGGCGGTAATGGTGTGAATGCAGTTTCTGGCGCAAACAACTTTACCGACAGCCATTTCGGCGAAATTGGATCCACTCGTGACAATCCTCTGGATCCACGTGAAATTCAATTTGCGCTGAAGTTGTACTTCTGAGTTTGCAAGTGGCGGGAGGGCGTCAACCAGCGCCCTCCCCACGCCATCTGACGCGAACTTGCGCTTCCACGCGGTGCTAACATACGGATGCTGTGACCCAACGTCTCCGGCTGCTTTTTATCTTCCTCATCCTGGCGGGACCTATGCCGGTTAATGCCGCCGAAACCGATCAGACCCAAGAACTAGATCGCGCATTTCAGGCGGCGCTTTCTCAGTACAACTCCGGAAATTATTCGCAGGCAGCTGATCGATTGGAAGAACTGGTGCGCCAGGTTCCGCAGAGCTTTGACGTCCACGAGTTGCTGGGGATGGTTTATGCTGCCGAATCGCAGGAGTGGAAGGCTAACGATCATCTGGCCAAAGCGGTACGATTGAAGCCGAATTCTGTGGAGGCGCGAACGAACCTCGCAACGAACCTGGTGCACATGGGAAAGGTGGCGACCGCGGAGACGGAGTTCAGAAAAGCAGTTGAGCTTGATCCCGGGAGCTACGACACCAACCATAACCTTGGCGAGGTTTATGTTGCCGCAGGAAAGCTGACCGATGCCGTCCCTTATCTTGAAAAAGCGCAGAAGATTAATTCTGCTGCATACGACAATGGCTACGATCTAGCGCTGGCTTATGCCAAGACAGGCAAGCTGGATGACGGCAGAAATTTGATTCAAGATCTGCTGAAACAGAAAGATACGGCCGAACTGCACAATGTTCTGGGGGAGATCGAAGAAAAAGCTGGCAAGTTCATCGCGGCCGAAAATCAGTACGAGACTGCAGCCCACATGGATCCGAGTGAAAGCAATCTGTTCGATTGGGGAAGCGAGTTGCTGGTGCATCGGACTCTGGATCCGGCGGTGAATGTTTTCCAGAGCGCAGCTGAACATTATCCTAATTCGCCGAGGCTGGCGATCGGTCTGGGAATGGCGTTGTATTCGCGCGGCAATTACGACGATGCGGTGAAGGCGTTGCTGAAGGCGGCTGATCTGAATCCTTCCGACCCACGCTGTTATTACTTTTTGTCGAAGGCATACGACAGCTCTCCGAGTCAGGCGAACGAAGTGATTCAACGCTTCCGGCGTTTTGCGGAACTGCAGCCGCAGAATGCGCGCGCTCATCTTTATTATGCGATGAGCTTGTGGAAGGGCAGGCGGGCTCAGGATGCGAATCTGGATACCGGGAGGATCGAGTCGCTGCTGAAAGGTGCGATTGCGCTCGATCCAAAACTGCCTGAACCGCATTTGCAGTTGGGAAATTTGTATTCCGATCAGAGCAAATATGCGGAAGCGATTCCGCATTATCAACGTGCTTTGCAGGAGAATGCCGATCTCGCCGATGCCCACTATCGCCTGGGACAGGCGTATGTTCACACTGGGCAGAAAATCCGGGCGCAGGAAGAGTTAGAGATTTACCAGCGGCTGCGAGCGCAACATCTGGCAGAACTGGACAAGCAGCGTGCCGAGATTCGACAGTTTGTCTATTCCGAAAAAGACGCGGCGCAACATTAAGGCTTCGATGAAAAACCATTTATCAGGCAGCGCGTTGATTTCCCGTTCGCGGCGGGAATTCCTGCGCGACGCGGGCGGTTTGGCTTTAGGCAGCACGCTATTGTCGTCACGATTGGCCTGTGCGGCTACAGCTTCTTCAAAAAAGAAGGTGATCGTGATTACGTTCGGCGGAGGCGCGCGTGATCAGGAGACTTTTGCGCCGGAAGGTCAGGAAAATATTCCTCATCTGATGAGGGAATTAATTCCGCAGGCCAGTTTTTTTACCCAGGTAGTGAATCATGGCATCCTTGGCCACTACGTTGCGACCGCCAGTCTGGCGACCGGCACGTATGAGACCTTTAACAATTTCGCCGCCGTGCCGCCGGAAAATCCAACCGTCTTCGAGTACTTCCGCAAACAGTTGAGGCGGCCTTCGTCTGATGCATGGGTAGTGGCTCCCAGCAATGGGTTTAACCGGATTGGCGAAAGCAGCAATCGCTCGTACGGGCCGGGCCTGGGAGCCAGAGTCATTCTGCCCAAGCATCTGTTAAGCGCTGCAATATCCGGTGGAAACGCCGACTACCAGCACTTGCTTCGCGATAATTATGAAACGCCTTTTTACTCGCCGGAATTGTCCGGACAGGAATTCGAACTACAGCAACTGGAGACAATCCTGAAGCTCTCGGGCGATGACTTCAAGACGCACGCGCGGACGCTCTCGAGCCCGGATGAACTTTCGGTTTACATCGTGCGGCAACTTATGCGGCAGGTTGCGCCGAGTCTTTTGTGGGTCACGCTGCACGATATCGACGTGGCGCACGCGGGAGCATATTCGCTCTACATCGATGGCATCCGGCGTACTGACCGGCTGTGCAGCGAGTTGTGGAAGATGATCCAGACCGAACCGGAGTACGCGGGCAAAACCAGCTTATTTATTCTTCCGGACTTCGGACGCGACAGTGACGAAGATGCGGGTGGAAATGGATTCCAGCACCATCGCACCGGCGACGCTCTGTCACGGACCACGTGGCTGATGGCGCTCGGCCCGGGGATTCGCGAAGGGGTGGTGTATGACCGTGCCGTGGACTCGACCGATCTGGTGCCCACGCTTGGATCTATGCTGGGATTTTCTGCTTCGCTTTCGCAAGGCAAGCCGATTGGGGAGTTGATCTAAGCCATGCTGCCGCGCGATTTGAAACCCGAGCAGTTCAAGTCGTATCCGCCGGAAGCGAAAAAACTAGTTGTAGATTATTTGGCCGCACTGCAGCCATTGCCCTTAAGCTTTCTGCCTTCGTTACTCAAAGAAATCATCGAAGTTGATTTCAAGTTCCCGGTTGAGCGCCGTGCGATTGAAAGCGAATTGGAAAATCTGCGCTCACTTTCATCGGTCAAGGTGAGCGACTGGTTTCAGGAATTCGCTGCCATTCGTTTATCAGCGAGTCTTGAACACGCCGATTGGGTGAATGCCCCTGGCCTGTTCGTGGAGCAACTCTCGGCTCATTTGTGGAGCACGCATCAACTGGATGCTTTCCGTCTGGCGGCGTTGCATTACGCCGACCGGTTAAGAGCAGCGGAACCGCCCGAACCGCCGGCGGTTCCGAGACTCGGAATCAGCATTATTGGCAAGGGCGTTAATTCCTATGACCAGCCCTTATTTCGCAAGCTTCGGCCGCATGGAGCGTATTGCACCCGGGTGAATCCCGAGAATGGAATGAAGCTTCTACTAGACACGATAGCGGCCCGCGCCAAAGCGCATCCGGCGCCATATGCGCATTGGTACATTGATGGCGGCGAGAAAGCTGAGCATGATCCGGCTCTGACTGTGGTGTCCTACGATGGGCTGGCTTCTGTGCGAGCCGCTCTCCTGCGCAAAATGCAGAGCGATATTTTAAGACCGGGCATGGGCCCTGAGACTCTGCGCACGCACATGGCGGAAATGCAGCCATCTGAGGTGGGGTTGGACAAATTGGGAGATGCGGTGCTCTCTCGCTTCCAACTTAAGTTGCTAACCGAGGGTTCGGGAACGCAAATTTACAGTACGACATTTGCGCAGTGGGCGGCGCGTGAAACCCTGCGCCGGGCACAGCCTTTAACGTTGTTGGTTCGATTCGCACCGCGGCAGAGGCAGAAGCCAATGAACGAGTTGCTAGCGGAGAATGACACCGGGTCTGAGCCGGACTTGATTGGATCGCTGGTGGATGCGGATATGGGTGCGTATTACAACTGGATCAATCAGCAACGCCTGCCCGGCGCTGAACGATCTTCTTTTCTAGTGTGGTTTGAAAGTCACAGTAGCGCTGTAGTTATTGGGCCTTCTGTGCCTCACGGCACGGAGTCAAGCGGCGCGGTCGATATGGCGCAATTGCTGTCCTGGATTGCATGAAACTGTTGTACCCGGAACAAGTCCGAACATGCGTAATTAAAGATGATGTGCAGTCATCTACGAAATAACAAGAGAAAAAATGGATAGGCGCGATTTCATCAGGAACACGGGTACGTTTATAGCGGGCGCGAGTTTGGCGTCACACGCGCTTGCAGCCACCGCAGAAGGAACAGCCGCCACGTCGGGCAGGCTGGTGTTTCCGATGAATCGCAACTGGCTTTACAGCCCCAAATTTACCGAAGCCGCCAGTGAAAAGAATTTTGACGATGCCGGTTTCGAGCACGTTGTGGTGCCACATACCAACGTCCGGTTGCCGTGGCACGGCTTCGACGAGAAGCGGTACGAACTCGTTTCAATTTATCGCCGACATTTCAAACTTCCAGCTGAGGCACGTGGCAAACACATCTTTGTTCACTTTGAAGGCGTGATGACGGATTCGACGGTTTGGCTGAACGGCCAGCGCTTGGGTGAATATAAAGGAGGCTACACTCCGTTCTTGTTCGAACTGACGCCGCATGTGGATTTTGACGGCGACAATGTACTGGCGGTGGCGGTCGATTCGACTGAGCGGCCTGATATTCCGCCATTCGGATATGAGATCGACTATCTGACATTCGGCGGAATCTATCGCGAAGTGTCGCTGCTCGCGGTTGCGCCCACTTTCATCGAAAATATTTCTGTCCGGCCGAAAGACGTACTCACGCATCCGTCCCTGGAAATTAGTTGTTTCTTGCAGCATCTGGAAGCCTCGGGCGCGCTCACACTTCAAGCTGAACTGCTCGATGGCGAAACTGTGATCGCCAAGACGTCAGCTCAGGTACCCAAGTCCGGGCCGTCTACGGAGCAGGATGCTCACGTACTCAATATTGCGTCGTTGAATGGAATCAAATTGTGGGACCTCGAACATCGGAACCTGTACCCGGTGCGGGTGCGCCTGCTGCGGGGGGCTCAGGTCATCGACGAAGATAGCAGGCGATTTGGTTTTCGTGAGGCGCAATTTACCGACCACGGCTTCGAACTGAATGGAAAGGTGATCAAGCTGCGCGGCCTTGATCGTCATCAAACATTTCCCTATGTCGGGCAAGCCATGCCGGGGCGCATTCAGAGACGCGACGCAGAAATCCTGCGCAATAAGCTCAAGTGCAACATCGTGCGAACATCGCATTATCCACAGTCGCGGCATTTTCTGGATGCATGCGACGAAATAGGTCTCTTAGTGCTGGAAGAAATTCCCGGCTGGCAGCACATCGGCGACCAAGCCTGGCAAGACATTTCTGTCGACAACGTCCGCCGCATGATCCGGCGCGACTGGAACCATCCCTCGATCATTTTGTGGGGAGTGCGCATTAATGAGTCGAGGGACAACCACGATTTTTACGCACGCACCAACGCGATGGCCCACCAGCTCGATCCCACTCGGCAAACCGGCGGAATCCGTTATTTCCAGGACTCCGAATTTCTGGAAGACGTGTTCACCATGAACGACTTCGGTTTTCCTTTAAAGCCGCCGAACCACCCGCGCTACCTGAATACCGAATTTGTCGGCCACACTTACCCCACCAAGACCATCGACAATGTTGAGCGGCTCGTAGAGCATACCTTGCGTCATGCCCGTATCCACGACCAGCTGGCCTCAAACCCGCAATATGCCGGAGGAATTGGCTGGTGTGCTTTCGACTACAACACGCACGGAAATTTCGGCTCTGGAGACCGCATTTGCTATCACGGGGTCACCGATATTTTTCGCGAGCCCAAGCCGGCCGCGGGTTTCTACAAATCACAATGCGATCCATCCGAAGAAGTGGTGCTCGAGCCTGCGTTTCATTGGGCGAGAGGCGATCAGTCCATAGGATTCTCGAAAGCGGTTGTGTGCTCGAATTGCGATCATCTGAAGATCTACATTGCCGACCATCTAGTGGCTGATGTCGATCCTGACCGCAAACAATTTGCTCATCTTAAATACGCTCCGTTTGTGGTTGAACTAGGAGAGCTATTTCACAAATGGGGAGACATGCGGATTGAAGGCTATATACAAGGCAACCAGGTGATCGTAAAGAATCTTTCTGGCGATGGCATTGATAAGAAGTTCGCACTGCTTCCGGACGATACGGCGTTAGTTGCTGACGGCGCTGATTCCACACGCGTGGTTCTGCGCGTGACCGATGAGTTTGATCGGATTCGGCCATTCGCGAATGATTCAGTGAAATTTGAACTCGAAGGCCCGGCTGAACTTATTGGGGATAATCCTTTTTCTTTAATTGGTGGAACCGGCGCGGTTTGGGTGCGCGCTAAAGAGCAGCCGGGAAAAGTACGGTTGACTGCTACTCATCCGCAACTTGGAACTCAGACCGTCGAACTCGAAATGAGTTCGGCTCCTACTGAGAATGTGTAGCCACTTCTGTACATAATAAGGATGCGAACCTGGGTTTGAGATGCTCAGGTTCGTTGACGTAGCGTGTTGCGCAAATCAGAAGCAGTTGCCGCGGCTATTCGACCACTCTTGCTGGACCGTGTACTGGCCGATTTTCTTCGTGTTCCACGCACAAATGTCCCCGATCTCACCGTTCTGACTGTCATACCATCCCTGCCCAGGAATGGGGTCGGTAATGGCCTCGCATAGCTCGTGAGACGCAGTGACGGTGAGCGCATCGAGGGTTGAGAAGTTCGAAGAGCAGCCCGCGCAACCGGGGAAGGGCATCACTGCGTAAAACGTACCGTTCCCGATGGCGTCGTGGTATCCGCAAAAGACTTTGCAGGAAACCGAGCCAGCTTGCGTGACTGTCACTCCCGACGGCAGAAACACAAAGTAAAGGATATCCGGACTTGGAGCCGGAAACTTCGTGGCAGAAATCTGGTCCTGGATCATTTTCTGAATCGCAGAATCGTCCACGGTCTTGCTCACATCGGGATTGGTGAGGGTGACCGTTCCAATTCGCTTGCCCTGCGAAATTTTGTATTGCGGCACGTTGTATTCCAACAGTTGGTCGATCAGAGAGCTGGTCAAAATGTAGTCAAAAAATCCATTCAGTTCCTGGATCATGGGGGCCAGCGGCGCTTGTAACCAGGCCGATCCCCAAAAGACTGTGAATACCTGGCATTTGGAGATCAGTGGCCCGTTGTTGTAGATCAAATGCGCAGCTGGTGCGGCTACCCGTTGCAGGACCTCAGGTGTTGCCAGGGGAACGATGCGCACATGATCGGTTCTTTTAGAGTGTGGCTTTGTTTCAGGCATGGTTTTTAGATGCCTTGCCATCGGCGCTAAGTGATCTCGAAAAAGAACCGTCGCTAATGAGTTGTCCATCAATGGACACTCAATTCTGTTAGCGGACAAATGGCCCATATAAAACAAATTTCCACAACCCATTAAACCAAGATCGTTCAATGCGATAGTCGCCATATTGCTGTGGTCTCATGGTTGCAAGACTGCGTCATATGGATATAGCCCGGCCGGAGTTCAAACAGCAAAAACGCCGTCGCCAAATCATCTGGTCTGCGGTTGGGATTGTCGTATTGGCCGCTGTGACGGTGGGCGTCACGCGATTGAAACCCGCGGCCCCGGAAGTTGAACGCAGCACGGTTTGGACTGACACCGTGAAGCGCGGCCCGATGCTTCGCCAGGTGCGAGGTTTGGGATCGTTGATTCCCAGTCAGGAGTTCACCCGTCAAATACCAGCAGAAACTGAGGCCACGATTGTGCGCATTCTGAAACTGCCGGGATCGCAAGTGAAGCCTGACACCATTTTGCTGGAGATGAGCAATCCGCAAGTCGAGCAAGCGGCAGTTGACGCCAAGCTCCAATTGAAAGCGGCGGAGGCCGAATATCAAAGCTTGCGGGTGACGTTGCAAAGCAATCTGATGAATCAGAAAGCCGGCGCGGCGACGGTCAATTCTGATTACACCCAAGCCAAACTTCAGGCGGACACCGACAAGGCTCTTTATGACCTTGGCGTAATCTCGGGGCTGGCGTACAAAAACTCGAAGAGCAAATCTGACGAACTCACCACCCGGAACAATATTGAGGACGAGCGGCTCGATATAAATCAAAAGGCGATTGAGACGCAGATGGCGCAGCAACAGGCCAAAGTGGACGAGGTCCGTGCTCTCTCCGAGTTAAAAGAAAAACAGTTAGAAGCGTTGAGAGTGCGTGCTGGGATCGAGGGCGTTCTGGTAGATCTGCCGTTACAGGTTGGGCAACACGTCACTCCGGGGACAATGCTTGCGAAAGTCGTACAGCCCGATCATCTGATCGCCGAATTAAAGATTGCGGAGACGCAAGCTCGCGATGTGCAGATCGGCCAGCCCGCGCTGGTTGATACGCATAACGGAACTGCTTCCGGCACGGTGACGCGAGTTGATCCCGCGGTGCAGAACGGCACCGTCACAGTGGACGTGAAGCTTACTGGCGAACTTCCAAAGGGTGCACGGCCCGATCTGAGCGTGGACGGAACTATCGATTTAGAAAAGCTTGACGACGTGCTTTACGTCGGGCGTCCGGCATTCGGGCAGGAAAACAGCACCATCAGTTTGTTCAAAGTCGATCCTGATGGCAAAGGCGCAGTGCGGGTTCCGGTGAAAGTCGGACGAGCTTCGGTGAATGCCATTCAGGTCATTGAAGGGCTGCATGAGGGCGACACGGTGATTCTGTCTGACATGTCGCGCAACGATAACACCGATCGCATCCGTCTCGATTGAAAAATTTAGAACGCTTATCAACTGACTATTGATCACGAGGAAGCTTATGACTGAAGCAGGACAGCCGTTGATCCAGATTGAGGACTTGACGAAAGTTTTTTACACCGACGAGATCGAGACGCACGCGTTGTCAGGAGTGCACCTGGCGATCCGCAAAGGCGAGTACGTAGCAATGTCGGGGCCGTCTGGCTGCGGCAAATCGACGCTGCTTTCGATTATCGGCTTGCTGGATACTCCGACTGGCGGGAAGTACCGGCTGAATGGGCAGGGAGTCGAAAATCTCGACTTCGGGGCGCGCTCACGTATTCGCAATCAGGAGATTGGATTCATTTTTCAAAGTTTTAACCTGATCGGCGATCTGACGGTTTACGAAAACGTCGAGCTGCCTCTCACCTATCGGCAAAGAATGCCCTCGGCGGACCGTAAAGCGCGAGTAATGGAATCGCTCGAACGTGTGGGCATGGCGCATCGCGTACGACATTATCCTTCGCAGCTTTCCGGCGGACAACAGCAGCGCGTGGCAGTAGCGCGCGCACTCGCCGGGCATCCATCGATCCTGCTGGCCGATGAGCCCACGGGAAATCTCGATTCACGCAATGGCGAGGCAGTGATGGAGTTGCTGCAAAACCTGCATCGCGAAGGCGCGACCATCTGCATGGTCACCCACGACCAACGTTTCGCCAAACATGCGCAGCGCGAAGTGCATCTTTTCGACGGCAAAGTCGTTGCTGAAGAAGAGCTGCAAAAACTCATGGCGGACGCGCACGTATGAATGGACTGCTCCGCCGACGTGGCGAGTGGCCAGTCATCGCCCCGGCGCTGATCTGAGGTGGGAGTAAGAGGAAGTAAGGGGACATAGCAATGAACGGACTTTTACAAGATTTTCGATACGCACTGCGGCAATTGCGAAAGGCGCCAGGATTCGCGGCCGTTGCGGTGATCACGCTCGCGCTCGGCATCGGCGCCAATACGGCGATTTTCAGCGTAGTAAATGCGGTGCTTCTGCGGCCTCTTCCTTTCAAAAATGCGGATCGACTGGTGCGCATTTGGCATGTACCGCCACAGTCCAGTTTTCCGGGAATTAAGACATTTGCGGTCTCTGCCGCCAATTATTTCGATTGGCAGAAGCAGAACGACGTTTTCGAGGAGATGCCGATCTATCACTACGGTGGATTCACGCTGACGTCGGGCGATCACGCCGAGTCTGTGGACTCTACCAGAGTTTCCGGTGATTTTTTCGGAACCCTCAATGTGCAACCTATGCTCGGACGCACATTTACGGAAGAAGAAGACACGCCCGGACAATCGCACGTGGTTGTTCTCAGCAACAGGTTTTGGCAGCAGCACTTCGGCTCAAACCGCGAAATTGTCAGTCACAGCATCACGCTCGATGGCACGAATTATTCAGTCATTGGTGTAATGCCTCCGAGCTTCCGTTTTCCCGACTACGCCTTGATGTGGACGCCCCTTGGCTGGACGGACCAGGAGAAAGCGGTTCGCGGCAATCACGACGACACCGTCATTGCACGACTCAAGCCGGGAGTCGATGTGAAACAGGCCCAATCGGAGATGAACACTATCTCCAGCCGATTGGCGCAACAGTACCCAAAATTTATTCTGCTTCGCTCGGATCGCGACGATTCAACCTCATTCTCGTTGGCTTTTTTGCGGCTATCGCGCTGTCACTCGCCACGGCAGGAGCATTTGGCGTGATGGCTTATTCAGTCGGTCGCAGCACTTCTCTACGCGGCGCTGGTTGGCTGACGATCTCGCCCGACTACTTCCGAGTTTTAAAAATCCCGCTCATTCGAGGACGTTTCTTCACCGATCAGGACAGCGGTGGCTCAACCGGGGTAGTAATCATCAATCAGGCGATGGCACGGAAAGTCTGGCCCAAGGGCGATCCTCTCAGTGATCACTTATTAATCGGGCACGGAGTCGGTCCGGAATTTGATGAGCCGCCGCGGCAAGTCGTCGGGATTGTGGGCGACGTTCGCGAAGGCGGCCTTGGCCAGGAGCCTGGGCCGATGATGTATGTTCCTACGGCTCAAGTGACCGACGGCGTAACCGCGCTGAACGCGCGCATCGGGCCAATCGCGTGGGTCGTCCGCACGCGCGTTTCTCCGGAATCACTGCGCCCGGCAATTTCAAAGGCATTGCTCGAAGCGAGCGGCGGCCTACCCGTTTCCGATATTCGCTCGATGAATGAAATCGTTGTGCGTTCCACGGCTCGCCAAAATTTCAACATGCTGCTGTTGACCATATTTGCAGGATCAGCCCTTTTATTAGCGGCGATCGGAATTTATGGGCTGATGGCGTACTCGGTACAACAGCGCACTCAGGAAATTGGGATTCGCATGGCATTAGGTGCAGAGAAAGGTGCTGTAAGGACCATGGTGATATTTCAGGGTGTCCGATTAGCTGTGATCGGAGTGCTGATAGGTCTGGTGGCGGCATTTGGTCTGGCGCGACTTCTCGCGAGCCTTCTGTTTCAGACCAAAACCTGGGACCCAGTTTCATTCACGGTCGTGCCGACTCTGTTGATCGCGGTGGCTGTTATCGCAGTTTGGCTGCCGGCCCAACGGGCGATTCATGTCAATCCGGTAGATGCGCTCCGGTACGAGTGAGAAACACATGAACGGACTACTTCAAGATCTTCGCTATGCGTTGCGGCAATTGCGCAGCAGTCCGGGATTCACGGCTGTCGCCGTTTTGACGCTTGCGCTCGGAATCGGCGCTGCCACCGCAATTTACAGCGTGGTGTACGGAGTTCTGCTGAGGCCACTGCCGTACAACAAACCGGACCGCATCACGGCTATTTTTGAAGTCAACACTGAGGGCAGGCGGTCCCGACTCGCCGACCCCAACTTCGACGATTTTCGCGATCAAAATCGAAGCTTCGAGGCGATGGCGAAATACAGCGCTTACCCATCGTCAATTTCTGGCGGTTCGCAGCCGACTCGATCGGTCGTTGGGCATGTCTCGTCGGATTTTTTCACTGTGTTTCGCGTGAAGCCAATTATCGGTCGTGGCTTGAATGCTGCCGATGACGTGAAGGGCGCGATGCCGGTAGCTGTCGTCAGTTACGGATACTGGAAGCAATATCTGTGGTCGTCGGCGGATTTGTCACGGTCGCACCTGAAGATTGACAAAGGTATTTACTCCATCGTCGGTGTGCTTCCGCCGGCGTTTCAGTTTCCGGCAAACGTCGAGTTGTGGATCCCAGCCGATCCCCAAGGTGAGAATCCGAGCCGAAGCTCGCACAATTACAACGCCATCGGGCGACTTCGAGACGGCGTGAGCGTGGAACAAGCGAATGCGGAGATCAGCGCTATTGCACGGCGCATTCATGACGCAGCTAACGAGAAAGGCGACTTTCTCTTAAAAGATGCAAGCGTTGTACCTTTGCGGGACGCGATCACGGGCGATGCGCGTCCGGCATTGCTCATGCTTCTCGCCGCAGTTGTATTTCTTCTTTTGGTAGCGTGCGCAAATGTTACGAATCTGCGACTTGCGCAGGGCTCGGTGCGAGAGCGTGAACTTGCAATTCGGACTGCACTGGGCGCCGGACGCGGACGCCTGGTTCGACAATTCGTTACTGAGGCGGTTGTACTTTCATTTGTCGGCGGCGGGCTTGGCATGCTGGGGGCTTACTTCGGGGTGATCGGGTTGCTTGCGGTCGCGCCACAGGATCTTCCTCGACTAGAGAATGTTTCGATCGACCTTCCAGTCCTGATAGTCGCGTTTCTTGTTTGCTTAGCGGTCGGGATCGCCCTCGGAGTCTTCACTGCAATGCGCGCAACCCATGGCGACGTCCGTGATGCTCTGACGAGTGGTGGGCACAGTCAAGCAGGTTCACGAGACAGTCAACGCGTGGGCCGCGGGATTGTGGCTGCACAGATGGCCACGACAGTTGTTTTAGTGGTGGGAGCGGGATTGCTCGGCCGCAGTCTGATGAAGGTCCTCGAAGTGGATCCCGGATTTCGAGTGGGCAAAGTTATCACAATGGACGTTTCGCTTCCCTGGCCGGGCTGGAATGACCAGAAAGCCAGGTCAGGCGAGGGAATTTTCTTCCGCAATCTGATCGATCGCCTCAAGCAGGTTCCGGGCGTGCGCAGAGTAGGTGCAACCACCGGTCTCCCGATGGATGGGGGGCTTCCTAATGGCACGTTCGAGCTGATGACGCAAAATCAGGCCCCTAAAACTCCAAAGACCTTGGAATCGCTCTCGCGCCTCTTTGATGCCATATTTAAGGACAAGCAAAATATCGGCGAGGCGGATTTCTGCGCCGCGACTGACGAATATTTCCAGATACTCGGAATTCCTCTTATTAAAGGGCGGATATTCAGCGAGCACGACGCTCCCAACTCTCAACATGTTGCGCTGATCAGCCAATCTCTAGCGCGCGAACGCTGGCCGGGTCAGAATCCTTTGGGACAGACGATCGAGTTCGGGAATATGGACGGTGATTTGCGCTTGCTGACTGTTGTTGGCATCGTCGGCGACGTTCATGATTATGGTCTCGACGTCCCACCGCGGCCCACAATTTACGTGAACTTGTCTCAACGTCCAGATCCTGCGATCACGATAACGATGTTGACCGATGCGGACACCGGGCTTGTCACGCCGGCAGCACGGCAGATCCTGCATGAACTCAATCCAGAGGTTGCCCCGAACTTCCGAACTTTCTCGCAAATTTATTCTGCTTCGCTCGGATCGCGACGATTCAACCTCATTCTCGTTGGTTGGTTTGCGGCTATCGCGCTGTCACTCGCCACGGCAGGAGCATTTGGCGTGATGGCTTATTCAGTCAGTCGCCGCACCCGCGAGATCGGTGTCCGGGTTGCGTTGGGAGCACGTTCGCAAGACGTTCTGAGCATGATTCTGGTGCAGGGATTACGCACGGCCCTCATCGGTATTGTCATCGGACTTGTCTCTGCGCTTGCACTCACGCGCGCCGTGGAGTCGATGTTGTTCGGCGTTAAAGCGACTGATCCGCTGACTTTCTCGGCAGTAATACTGCTTCTGGTAACAACGGCGCTGTTGGCTTGCTACTTGCCGGCGCGTCGTGCGGCGAAGATCGATCCCATGGTGGCGTTGCGGTACGAGTGAGGAGGCAAAATGACTGCGATGGTTCAGCATATTCGTTTCACTCTGCGGCAGTTGCGGAAGAACCCCGGCTTCACCGCTGTTGCCGTCATCACCCTGGCGCTTGGAATTGGCGCTAACACCGCGATCTTCAGCGTGATTTATGCGTCGTTGCTCGCACCGATGCCTTATCCCGATGCCGATCGATTGGTGATGGTGTGGTCGAAGATCCCTCAGGGACGCAACACGGTTTCAGCCGGTGACTATCTCGATTGGAAACGGCAGAACAAGACCTTCGAAGACATCGAAGCCTGGACCGGCAACCAGTTCAACCTTGCAACCCCCGAGCAGCCGGAGATGGTGCAGGCGCGAATAGTAAGTCCGGGTTACTACCACATGCAGGGTTTCAAATTCTCGATGGGACGCGATTTTGTTAACGACGAGAGTGTTCCGGGGAAGGACCATGTCGCGATTCTCACTCACAAGACCTGGGAACGCCTCGGAGCTAATCTGAAGATTATTGGAACGGCCATTCGGCTGAACAACGAGCTCTACACCGTGGTGGGAGTATTTGCCCCAGGCTTGGCTGACCGTCTCACTGGCGGAGACGTGAGTGTGCCGCTGGCTTTCAGGCCGCAGCAATTGAACCACGATTTTCACAATTTACTAGTGATGGGGAAACTCAAGCCGGGCGTCACCCTGGCGCAGGCGCAAGCTGACATGCAGTCCGTCACCGATCACATTGCGCAGGAGTTTCCAAAATCTAATAAAGGATGGGGCGCCAGCGTTGAGCCGCTTCACCTTGATTTTATTCCACCCAGTCTGATCAAAAATTTGTGGCTCTTAATGGCGGCAGTAGTTTTTGTGTTGCTGATTGCGTGCGTGAACGTTGCGAATCTCCTGCTGGCGCGCGGCCTCTCGCGCACTAAAGAAGTCGCGGTGCGGACTTCGCTGGGCGCAACCCGGCGCCACATCTTCGCGCAATTTCTTACCGAGAGTTTGATTATGGCTGTGGTGGGCGGAGCCGTAGGCATTGGGCTGGGCGCGGCAATGGTGCGGATACTGATGGCGAATATTCCCTTCGATTTGCCTTCAGAGGCGGACGTCAGGCTCAGCATTCCAGTCCTGCTCTTTACTTTGGCCGCGACCACTTTTGCAGGAATTTTATTTGGATACGCTCCCGCGTGGAGCGCGTCCCGCATCGATCCCAACGAGGCGCTCAAGGAAAGTGGACGTTCCGGCGCAGGAGCAGGGAAGTACCGTCTGCGCAGAATTTTGGTGATCTCAGAGTTCAGCCTGGCGCTGACCTTGCTAGCTGCTTGCGGGCTGGCCATGCATAGCTTGTGGAATGTCAGCCGAATAGATCTTGGCATCCGGAGAGACCATCTCTTAACGTTTTTTCTTCCGGCGTCGGAAAAGCGCTTTACTCATCCCGAGGGTATCGAGCCATATTTCAGGCAAATTCTGGAGAAGGTGCAGACAGTTCCAGGAATCGTGAATGCGACGGTTTCTACGGGTGGCCCGCTGCAAGGGACCTTCGGGGGAATGTATTTCAGCGTCTCCGGACAACCGGTCAGCGATCCTTCTTTGCGGCCGAGCTCGCCGTTTCAGATGGTTACGCCGGGTTATTACGCGACCTATGGAATTCGAGTGGTGCGCGGCCGCAGCTTCACCGAACAGGATTCCGCAACTTCCACGCCCGTCGCTATGGTGAATGAAAATTTCGTGCGCCGCTATCTTCCCGGCACCGATCCGCTGACACAAATAGTCTCCGTGGATCGGCTGATTCCTGGTGAGCCCAGCACCGGGGCCCCGATCGCGTGGCGAATTGTCGGCGTGTTTCACAACGTGCGGGTCAATGGGCTACGCAACGATGATGATCCCGAAATAGACGTGCCTTTCTGGCAGAGTCCGTGGCCACAGGCAGGAATTGCGGTGCGCACCACGGGGGACCCGGAGACGATGACCAAGAGCATCGCGGCCGCGATCCACTCCGTCGATCCGGAACTGCCGATGGCGAATGTCATCACCATGGACCAGCTGCTCGACCGCGCGCTGCTCGGCGACCAGTTCATTGCCACCCTTTTTGGAGCGTTTGCCGCGGTGGCACTGTCGCTGGCCGGCGTCGGAATTTACGGAGTGATGGCCTTCGGCGTTGCCCAGCGCACGCATGAAATCGGATTGCGCATGGCCTTAGGCGCGGAAAAGCAACAAGTTCTGCGATTGATTTTGCGCGAAGGATTTTCTCTGGCTTTGGCCGGTCTGGGCGTGGGTCTGGTGGGCGCGATGATTCTCGGGCGGGCCATGCAAACGACTTTATACGGAGTTGGCACGGTCGATTTTGGTCCATTTGTTGTCGTCGCAGTGGTCCTGCTGGCGGCTGCGCTGCTCGCATGTTACATCCCGGCAAGGCGTGCGGCGAAGGTTGATCCCATGGTGGCGTTGCGTTACGAGTGAGGAAATATATGAGCGGAATTATTCATGATCTTCGTTACGCGGTGAGGCAGTTACGCAAGAACCCGGGATTCACTGCCATCGCAGTGATGACCATCGCGCTCGGCATCGGCGCGACCACGACCATGTTCAGCGTGGTGAATTCGGTATTGCTGCGTCCTCTGCCGTTTCGTGAGCCTGACCGTCTGATGGAGGTCGGCGAATACGACACTCGGAATGGCGATCCCGGAAATCTTATTGGCAGTGTCTCCTATGCTGACGTTGCGGACGTGAAGGCCCGGAACCATTCATTCGAAGACATTGCCGCTTATGACTTTAATCAGGGGACGTTGACCGGATTGCGCGAGCCGCTGCACGTTAATGTCGCGCATGTGAATGCCGGTATGTTCCGTTTGCTCGGGGTCCAGCCATTCTTGGGCCGCGATTTTAGATCAGACGAAGACCAGCCCGGCCATTACGTTGCGACGATCAGCAACAAGTTGTGGCGGACCTATTTGAACTCCGATCGCAATGTGATCGGGCGCAGCCTCACGTTGAATGGACGCAGTTTCACGATTGTCGGCGTCATGCCCGCGGGATTCCAGTTTCCGATTACGTCTGATACGCGAGATGTTTGGCTTACGTTTTCTCGCGAAGCGGAAAAAGATGCCCCCGACGATACCCCGGCCATCACCCAGCGCGGCAACCACACTTACATGGCGGTTGCGCGGCTCAAGAATGGCATCACGCCGCAAACAGCCGCCGCTGACGTGGCCTCAATCGCGCGCTCTCTCGCGCACGAATATCCAGGTTCGAATGCATACAGCGGCATTGCAATTATTCCGGAGTTGGAATTTCTTGTGGGAGATACCAAAACGCCGCTGTTGATGCTGCTGGCCGCCGTCGGGTTGGTTTTGCTGATTGCATGTGGAAACGTCGCCAACCTGATATTGGTCCGCAGCAGCGGCCGCTCTCGTGAGATCGGCGTACGCGCCGCGCTCGGGGCCAGACGTTCACGCATTGTCCAGCAACTGATCACCGAATCGGCTCTGTTATCGGTGACCGGCTCCGTGCTGGGTCTGATATTGGCGAATGGAATGTTGCAGGCGCTGTTGCGTTTTTATCCTGAAAATTTGCCGCGCGCGGAACAAATCAACATTGACCTGCGGGTCCTTTTGTTCAGCGCCGGGCTTGCCATTGTGACTGGAGTTTTATTCGGGCTGGCGCCGGCGTTAAAAACATCGTCTCTAAATCTTGCCGAAACCATGCGGGAAAGCAGTCGCACCGCAACCGCCGGCGCAGGAACGAATCGTATGCGATCGGCGCTGGTCATTGGTGAAATTGCTCTCGGGGTAATGCTGTTGGTGGGGGCAGGCCTATTGTTGCGAAGTCTGAATCGGCTGGCGCACGTTGACTTGGGTTTCGATCCCAATCATTTGCTCACCGCCAGTTTCGATCTATCTGAAACTCGCTACAACCCGGACCAGCAAGACCGCTTTGTTCTCGACCTTCTCGCGCGATTAAAAAATCTTCCCGGAGTGACCGCTGCTTCCGGAGCAATGCCCTTGCCCCTCAGCAATAACACGTGGGGAATCTCTTTCAATTTTCCCGACCATCCGGTTCCAGAGGAGAACGAACCAAGGGCAAGTGTGTATCTGGCTTCTACCGGGTTATTCGAAGCCATGAAGATTCCGTTGCTCCGTGGCCGGACCTTTGAGGATCAGGATCAGCGTAACTCGGCGCCGGTAATGATCATCACCGATGCGTTTGCCCGTAAATTCTTCCACGATCAGGACCCGATCGGACGGAAGCTCACCATTGGTGCGGGCGAAGGTCCGGCTCGCGCCCGCTATAAAACTCGCGAGATTATCGGCGTGGTCGGCGACATTCGGACCAATAAGCTGGGCGAGTCACCGGATCCTGCCTACTACATTCCCATTTCTCAATTGATGTGGGGAACGCCGACGCTAGTCATACGAACCGCAGCAAACCCCGCCACCGTGGTCGGCAATATTCGGAAAATCTTGAACGCCATGGATCCGGATGTGCCGTTGTACGAGATCCGCACTATGGATCAATATCTGGCAGTCGATCTGGGGCGCGCACGCTTTCAAGCAATCCTGCTGGGATTGTTTGCGGCGATGGCGCTGATCCTGACCGCGGTCGGCCTGTACGGAGTTATGTCGCAAACAGTAGTGCAGCGTACCCATGAGATTGGAGTGCGCATGGCCATGGGTGCAACGCGAGAAAGCGTCCTGGCAATGGTGCTGGGACGGGGCACGACACTGGCCGTGATCGGCACGGTGATTGGAATTGGCGGCGCATTGGTTTTGGCGCGGCTGATCGAATCACTTTTGTATCAGATTCCGCCGCGTGATCCGGCCACTTACGTCTTGGTGAGCTTGATTCTGGCGCTGGTGGCGATTGCAGCTAGTTATGTGCCTGCCCATCGTGCGGCGAAGGTCGATCCCATGGTGGCGCTGAGGTACGAGTGATAAATAAATGACTGGATTATTACAAGATCTTCGTTATGCATTGCGGCAGTTGCGCCAGAGCCCGGGATTCACGGCGGTTGCCGTACTCACGCTTGCGCTGGGTATAGGAGCCAACACCGGAATTTTTACGTTGGTCAATGCTGTTCTGCTGAAATCGTTGCCCGTGCCGAATCCGGAGCAACTGTACCTCGTAACCGAAAACAATTGGCAGCCGGCGAACACACGCTTCTCCTATCCCACTTTTCAAGATGCGCGCGCCATCATGCCGCACGGTTCTGACCTTGCAGCCGCGTCGTGGCCGGCAAGATTTTATGCATCGTTCGGCGGTCAGCCCGAGATGGTCACCGGTCAGCTGGTTTCCGGAAATTATTTTCAAACCCTCGCCACATATTCCGCACAGGGCCGGCTGCTGACAGAGGATGATGATCGAGTCGTCGGCGGCAGTCCGGCTGCGGTGATCAGCTACGGATGCTGGGAGCGCCGCTTTGGTCGCGATCCCAACATCATCGGCCGCAAGATCGCAGTGAATGGAATTCCTCTGCAAATTGTTGGTGTCGCGGCGCAGGGTTTCTTCGGCGCACAGGTGGGAGCTGCACCCGAGTTCTGGTTGCCTACGATGATGCAATCGGTCGTCCGATACCAGCAGCATTACAGCGAGGGAGAGAGCGCAAAGACTGACCTCCCTTGGCCTTTGCAGCCTGATATCCGCTGGCTCCAATTCATTGTTCGCGTCAAGGCTCCCGCAACGGTCTCCCAGACCTGGGCGGCCCTGAACCAATTTTTTCGCGTAGGCCTTGAGCAATATGCTCTTCAAGTCAAGGACCCGCAGGAGCGTCAGGCGGTTCTTCGAACCCAATGGCAGCTCTTACCGGGCGCGCGGGGACTGCCGAATCTTCGCCACGAGTTTTTCCAACCTCTACTCGCGCTCATGGCGATGGTCGGAATCATTCTGCTGATTGCATGCGCAAATCTCGCCAATCTTCTCTTAGCTCGGGCTGCCGTGCGGGAACGCGAAATCGCCGTTCGCCTCTCAATTGGTGCAAGCCGGAATCGACTGATCCGCCAACTGCTGGTGGAATGCGTTTTTCTGTCATTTTGCGGGGCTGTGTTTGGATGCGTGATCGCTTATTGGCTCAGCGAGATATTGCCTCGGTGGGCTTCGAGTGGAAACAACCCGATTCCTCTGAATCTTTCGCCCGATGCACGCGTCCTTTGCTTCAGTACTGCCGTCGTGGTGCTCACCGGAATCGTGTTTGGCCTCGCACCCGCGATCCAGGGTACGCGGGTTGAACCTATTCATGCTCTCAAAAGTGGGCGCGCGCTTTCTGGTGGCACCGGAGCGCGCTGGTCTCTGAAGGAGACCCTGGTCGCGTTGCAAGTAGCGCTTTCGCTTGTTCTCCTCGTAGGGGCTGGCTTGTTTACTCGCACACTGCGCAATTTCACGAATCTCGATCCCGGATTCGACCGTGATCATCTTGTCACCATCGGTCTCGATACTCACCTTGCCGGCTATTCGCAGGCGCAGCTTACCGACCTGTATCGGAGACTGATCGATGGCGTCGAAGCTCTCCCCGGAGTGCGCTCCGCTTCTCTGATCAGTTGCGAACTTGCCTCCGGATGCGGCGATGCCAGCGACATCTATCTTCCCGGGGTTCCACATTCGAATGGCGAAACTGATGCACAAGAGCGCAGGGTCAGCCACGAGTTCTTTGGAACAACTGGCATCCCGTTAATCGAAGGCAGAAGCTTTGCCAACTCTGACACGGAGAAAAGTCCGCCTGTTGTAGTTGTGAATCAGGAATTCGCGCGCGAGTTTTTCAAAGGTAAAGACCCGATCGGCCAGTACTACGGCTATGACGCGGAAAATCCACGACGATTTCAGATCGTCGGGGTGGTAAGGGACTCGCGCGCCAACGACATTCGCCAAAGCGCTCCGCCTACGATCTATCACTCGCTTTTGCAGGATGTAATTGACTTCGAAAGCCTCAACATCCGCACTTTTGGTGATCCGGCAGAGCTGGTACCAAAGATTCGTGACGCTGTGCGCAGTATCGATCCGAACGTACCCATCGAGTCGGCCACTACTGTCGCTGACCAGGTAAGCAACAGCTTGGCACAGCAACGCCTGATCGCTCGTTTGACCTCGATCTTCGGTGCCTTGGCTCTCGCTCTTGCCTGCCTCGGGCTTTACGGCGTGTTGTCCTACACGGTTGCGCGGCGTACTAGCGAGTTGGGAGTCCGGCTTGCCATCGGCGCTTCTCGAGGTGCGGTGCTCTGGCTGGTGCTGCATCAGACTTTGTTACTGATCGGCGCTGGTTTGGTTGCGGGTCTGCTGCTCTCAGTAGTGAGCGTTCACGCTATAAGCAGCTTGTTATTCGGATTGAGTCCGTATGATCCGTTAACAATGCTCGCAGCCACAGCCGTGCTTACAGCCGTTGCGGTCACCGCCGGTTTGAAACCAGCTTGGCGAGCGGCAAACGTTGATCCGGTAGAAGCTTTGCGAACGGAATAGATATTCAGGGGAAATATGATTCAACTTAAAAATCTCGAACGTAGCTACAAAACACCCGCCGGACAATTTTTTGTGCTCCGGCGGGTAAATTTGGAAATTCGCGAAGGCGAATTTATCACTGTGATGGGACCCTCCGGGGCGGGGAAGTCTTCTTTATTAAATGTTCTGGCCCTGCTCGACGATGCCTGGCAAGGTGAGTACTGGTTTGGTGAACAGCCGGTGCACGAGTTGAAGCGCAAACAGCGTGCTGAGTTGGCCAAACGCAAGATCGGCATGGTATTCCAGAGCTACCACCTGCTCGACGATTTGACGGTGCGCGAGAACATCGATCTGCCGCTTTCCTACAAAGACATTCCGAGCAGGCAGCGGCAAGGCATGGTTGCCGACACGCTCGACCGATTCCAGATGGTAGCGAAAAAAGATTTGTTCCCCAGCCAGCTCTCGGGTGGACAACAGCAGTTGGTGGGAGTTGCCCGCGCGGTGATTCATAAACCCGCACTTCTGCTTGCTGACGAACCAACCGGCAATCTGCACTCGTCACAGGCAAAGGAGATCATGGAACTATTTCGCGAGCTTAATCAACAAGGCACAACCATTGTTCAGGTCACTCACTCGGACGCGAATGCCGCCTATGGCTCGCGTACTATTCAGCTGCGTGACGGCTGGTTGGTGAGCGACACCGCAAAACCGGAGTTGCATCCGCACGAGGCGGTGAATCAATGAAGTGCCGTGAGCACTGCCGCAATTTATTGGTATGGGTGATGGTTGGTTTGACGGCTGCAGCTTCGGCGCAAACCAGTGGATCGGTTTCGCTCGAGATGCCCAAGTCACGAAGTCCCTTTAGCGCATATACCGCGGCCACCACCCCTGAACCCTCGCTCGCCAACTCTCCCGGCCTGGCACAGCTGATTCGTGACGGCAAATTGTATTTGTCGCTTAAGGATGCAATCCGCCTGGCGCTCGAAAACAATCTCGATATCGCCATTGCGCGCTACAACCTGCCCATCGCCGATATGGACATTCTGCGCACTCAAGCGGGCGGAGTATTTCGAGGAGTAAACACGGGCGTGGTGCAAGGAACGCCGGGCGGCGGCGTCGGCGGATTCGGCACAGGGGCACCGGGTGCGGGCGCCGGTGGAACAACTGCGGGCGCGGGCGGTGCGGGTGCAGGCGCCTCTGGATTAGTGCAGTCAACGTTGGGCGTGGGCACGCCAGTGCAGTCTTATGATCCTGTGATTATCGGAATTTTTGGCGAAGAGCATCAGACTACGCCGCTGGCTAATCTCCAAATCTATGGCGTGCCATTGCTGCAACTCAATACCGGACAAGCCAATTTCGGTGTTGCGCAAGCGTTTCCAACGGGGTCCAGTTTTTCATTCGAGTTCAACAACAACCGCCAGACTACCAATAGTCCCTTCTTTAATCTTTCGCCGGCTCTGGGATCGATGTATCGAGTTTCGTTTCATCAGGAGTTGCTGTCAGGATTCGGATTCGGCCCCAACCTGCGCTACCTCCGCATTGCAAAAAATGACAAAAAAATTTCAGATATCGGTTTTAAAGACCAGGTGATGGCCACGGTGACTCAGGTGGAAAATATTTATTGGGACCTGGTAAGCGCTTATGAGCAGGCGCAGGTGAATGAGCAGTCCGTGGCCTTTGCGCAGCAATCGCTGGATAACGCGAAAAAACAGTTGCAGTTGCAGAGCATCCCCGCCATGGACGTGATGCGGGCCGAAGCCGAAGTTTCAAAGCGCGCTCAGGATTTGACGGTGGCGCGCACGAGTCTGCAGCTGCAGGAACTGCTCATGAAAAACGCGCTGACAAAAAGTCTGGATGATCCGGTGCTGGAGTCGGTCAACGTTGTTCCGACTGACCGCGCTCAGACGGCCGCGCCACCCGCCGCGAATCAGTCTGTGCAGGCGTTGATCGATCAGGCGTTGCGCGATCGCCCGGAACTTCAGGAATCCGATATTGACCTGGTAAATCGCCAGATCAGCCGCAAGGCGGCGCGGAACGCGCTACTGCCCTCGCTTTCGCTGGTGGCCTTCTACGGCGGATCGGGATTGGCGGGACCGTTGAATCCCGGTTACAACATTCCAGGTGTGCCGAACGTCTCCAACGTTCCTACTGATTTCAGCGGAGCCCTCGCGAATTCTTTCAACAACACGGCCCCTGATTATTACGTCGGCTTCAATCTGAATATCCCGATTCGCAACCGCGTCGCTAAGGCAGATCAATATCGCTCCGAGCTCGAATATCGACAGGCCGAATTACGCCGCGAAGAATTGAGAAAGCAGATCCGGATCGAAGTCCGCAACGCCGAGTATGCGCTACAACAGACTGCCGCTCGCGTGGATGCCGCACGCAAGGCACGGGATCTGGCGCAGCGCACATTTGAGATCACACAAAAAGAGCAGACCCTGGGAGCGGGATCGACTTTTCAAACCATGACTGCACAACGCGATCTGGCGCTCGGCGAACTCGACCTGGTGACTGCGATGACCGTGTACGAGAAGGCGAAGGTGGAATTGGACCGTGCCACCGCGAGCACTTTGGAACATAATGGAATCGAGATCCAGGCAGCGATCAAGGGTATGATTAGCAGTTCTACGCCCTAGGTTGGTTGTTAATCGACCTCTTACTCATGCCCACCTCTACTAAGTCGCGAGAGGCTAGCGTTCCAGCGGCTTTGACGAAAGCTGTCCAAGCGCCCCGGATTCTAGCGGCCGACGACCAGCAACATATCCTGGATGCCATTCAGCTTTTACTTAAGCCGGAAGGGTACAGAGTTGATGTGGTGCGTTCACCTGAATTTGCGCGCGAGGCGTTGAGCACTTCACAGTATGACGCTGTGCTCATCGATCTGAACTACACGCGGGATACAACGTCCGGTCGCGAAGGTCTCGATTTGCTTTCCCAAATCGTTGCGCTTGACAGCATATTGCCTGTCATCGTGATGACGGCTTGGGGAAATGTTGAGCTGGCGGTAGAAGCCATGCGGCGCGGGGCTCGTGATTTCATTCAGAAGCCATGGGAGAACGAGCGATTGCTTTCTATTTTGCGAACGCAGGTGGAACTGCATCGGGCGCTGCAGGAAACGGAGCGCCTTACCGCCGAGAACCGACTGCTGAACGCACAAGGCCGGCCGGAGCTGATTGCGGCCGCACCGGGCATGGTTCCTGTGCTCGAAACCATCACTCGCGTCGCGCCCTCAGACGCAAATGTGTTGATCACCGGAGAGCACGGCACAGGCAAAGAAGTTGTCGCGCGCACCATTCATGCATTGTCACTGCGCAGCGGTCGCCCTTTAATTACGGTGAATACAGGTGGTCTTGCTGAAGGTGTATTTGAGAGCGAATTGTTCGGACACGTGAAGGGAGCTTTTACAGACGCGCGCACCGATCGCATTGGGCGATTTGAATTGGCGGATAGCGGAACGATTTTTTTGGATGAAGTCGGAAATGTTCCCATGCATCAGCAGGCCAAACTCTTGCGGGTGCTGGAGTCGCGAGAGATGGAGCGAGTAGGCTCATCGCGCAGCAAAAGCATCGATGTGCGAGTGATTTCCGCGACTAATATCGATCTGCAGGCGGCCTGCAGCGCCGGGCAATTCCGCGAAGACCTGTTGTTTCGATTGAACACGGTCGAGTTGCATCTTCCGGCGCTGCGTGAACGTAAAGAAGATATTCCTGCGCTGGCTGCTCATTTTCTTTCGCAGTATGCGACTCGTTACCGGCGGCAGGTGAAGGGGTTCGATCCGTCGGCGCTGCAGGTCCTTCTTCAGTATGCGTGGCCGGGCAATGTGCGGGAACTGGAGCATACCCTGGAGCGCGCTGTGTTGATGTGCCGTACCGATCAGGTACAGCCCGGCGATCTTGGCTTAAATTCGCAACGCGCACAAGCTCATAATTTGGAGGAATTGAGTTTGGAGGCGGTTGAAAGTATCCTGATTCGCAAAGCGCTGCAGCGCTTTCAAGGCAACGTGAGCCACGCGGCCGAAGCCCTCGGCCTGAGCCGTGGGGCCTTGTACCGGCGGATGGAAAAATATGGGCTCTAGCCCAGACGCGAGCGGCGCATTCAAACCCAAAAAAATAAAACGTCACCGCGCTCCATTCGAGCGGCGCGTAAACCGTTTCGCAATCTTTCTAGTAGCGCCAGCAGTCCTTGTCAGTGCAATTCTCATTTGGCTGCAACCATGGTCTCTTGGTTCCAAACTTCTTTTATTAGGCGCCGAATTGCTCACCTGTTTTCTGATCGGCCTTGCTCTTCACGATCATGTAGTGAGGCCGTTGCAAACTTTGGCGAACGTCGTCGGCGCATTGCGGGATGAAGATTATTCTTTTCGGGCGCGCTTGGCGGTTCCTAATGACGCGCTGGGCGAACTGTCGCTCGAAGTGAATGCGTTAGCCGATTTACTGGCACAACATCGCACCGGCGCAATCGAGGCAGCCGCACTGTTGCAGCGCGTTGTAGAAGAGGTTGAGATTCCAATTTTTGCGTTTGATCCGGCATGCCGGCTGCGGCTGTTGAATTCCGCCGGAGAAAAACTACTGCAACAGCCCTCGACCTTGTTGCTCGGAAGGACTGCCGCTGAGTTGCGTCTGGATAATTCTCTCTCCTGTGAGAACGAAACGCTCATTCAGCTTCAGTTCGGGACGGGTGCACGATGGTTCGTCCGCCGCAGTGCATTTCGTCAGCAAGGTGTTCCGCACACGTTGGTTGTCCTTTCCGACGTAAGCCGTGCCTTGCGTGAAGAGGAAAGGCGGGCGTGGCAGCGATTGATTCGCGTGATGGGGCATGAACTGAATAATTCGCTCGCGCCTATCAAGTCTATTGCCGGAAGCTTGAACGCGCGGCTTTCGGGCATCGACCTGGCGACAGACGAAAGACAAGACTTCGAACGCGGACTAGGCATTATCGAAAGCCGGGCAGCTTCGCTGAATCGTTTTCTTCAGGCGTATCGCCAATTGGCGCAAATGCCACCACCGGTTCTGAAGAAGTGTTCGGTCTCAGCGGTCGCCAGAAGAATCACTGCTATGGAGCCTCGCGTTCCGGTAGCGCTGCTTCCTGGTCCGGAAATCAATCTGATGGCAGATCCGGATCAACTTGAACAAATGCTGATCAACCTGCTGAGAAATGCGGCCGATGCGGTGCTTGAATCGGCGGAAGCAGGGGAAAGTTCCAACGGGTCTAAACGCTTGGTTAACGAACCAAAAATTGAGCTTACGTGGAAACTGAATGGAAGAGACTTCATCCTCACAATCGACGACAACGGGCCAGGGCTGATGAATCCCAGCAACGTCTTCGTTCCGTTTTATACAACCAAACCGTCGGGCAGCGGTATTGGGCTGGTTCTTTCACGGCAGATTGCGGAAGCGCATGGCGGATCGCTCGAATTATCTAACCGTAGCGAGCAACGCGGCTGCAGAGTCACCGTTACTCTGCCGTTGAGGGCGACTGTAGGATCTGCGAATCCGGAATAATAACCAAGGCGAGCCATCCTAGCAAACGTATTCTCACTGTGCTACTATCCCTGCTCGTAAGTTCTCACCATGGATATCAAAGAAATTGCGCGGCGGGCGAAGGTTTCAACAGCTACCGTCTCCCGAGCGATTAATCGAGTCCCGACGGTTGATCCGCAATTAGCCAAGAGAGTTTGGAAAGTCGTGGACGAGCTTGGTTATTACCCGAATACTCAAGCACGGGCGCTAGTTTCCGGCAAAAGTCGCATTTTTGGGCTGGTAGTTTCTGAAATCACCAATCCCTTTTTTCCTGAGATCGTTCAGACTTTTGAAGAGCTCGCGGTCCAAAATAATTATGAGATTTTGCTGACCTCGACGGTGCACGATAGCACGCGAATGAAATCTTCGGTGCGGCGAATGATCGAGCGCCGGGTCGATGGAGTGGCAATCCTTACCTTCGGCATGGAGGAATCGCTGCTTGATGATCTTCGATTGCGGAGGGTTCCTCTCGTATTTGTCGACGTCGGCCCGAACGCCGCGAAAGTCAGCAATATCCGAATTGATTATCAGAACGGAATCAGGCAAGCGATCCAGCACTTGGCGGCGCTTCGCCACACGGTCATTGCATTTGTGGCCGGACCCATGCACCTGAAGTCTGCAGATACGCGAAGAGAGGCGTTTCGCCATGCGATGAGCGAAATCGGGCTGCCGGCTCCGCCGGAGATGTTAGTTGTAGGCGATCACACCATGGAAGGCGGTATGAGAGCTTTGGGCGAACTGATGAAATTGCCGACCCCGCCAACCGCCGTGTTTTGTTCGAACGACATGACCGCCATTGGCGTGATGCGTGAAGCGTACGATCTTGGGATCAATGTTCCACAGGATCTTTCGGTGGTGGGTTTCGACGACATAAGGCTGGCGGAATTCATTACCCCTCCGTTGACCACGGTGCGGATGTCGCAGACCGAATTGGCGCGAATTGCGTTTCAGGCGCTGATGAATGACGTGACTGAAGAAGCTGCCGGTAGTGGACGAAAAGAATATCCGCTCAGCACCAGTCTGATCCTGCGACGATCGACTGCGTTAGCCGCTCCTCACTCAGCCCGTGCGAACGTTTCTACAACCTGACGGATCATCGTTCTCGGCACGTGGATTGAGCGGATCAAGAATTAGAAAACGTGTACTCTCCGTCTCAGGACGTGCGTAGAAACACAAGCGGAACCACTCATGAGTAAACGAACGCTGCTCTCCGTTTTGCTGGTTTGGGGTCTGACGGCGGGTGAAATTACTGCCCAACAGGTTCAAAGCTTTGCTCCCGACAAAATGGAGAACGTGCTTTATGGAGTTGCGTACTATCCCGAATACATGCCTTACGACCGCCTCGACAAAGATGTCGACCTGATGCAGAAGGCGGGGATCACGGTGGTGCGAGTGGGCGAGTCGACGTGGAGCAGTTGGGAGCCGCGAGATGGAGATTTCCAATTTGCATGGATGCAGCGCGTGCTCGACCGGTTACACCAGGCGGAAATCAAAGTCATTCTAGGCACCCCGACTTATTCCATTCCGACTTGGCTGTACAAAGAGCATCCGGAGATCCTGGTTCTTCACGCCGGTACAGCGCCGCCACTCAGCGATCCATATTATCCAACTTATCCGAACGCTCTTCAGCCCGGATACTACGGAATCCGACAGAACTACGATTTTCTGAATCCGTATTTTCGACAGCACGCGGAGCGCGTGATTAGAGAAATTGTCAGCCACTTCAAAGATCATCCGGCTGTGATCGGCTACCAGATTGACAATGAGACATTCCCGACGAATGTTTCGACGCCATATACAAACAACGCATTTCTGGAACGCCTGAAGCGAAAATACAAAACGCCTGAAACTATAAATAAGATCTGGGGCCTGACCTATTGGGGCCAGTTGGTAGACAAGTGGGCGGATTTGCCTCCGCGCGATGGAATTCTGAATCCCGGATACAAGCTGGAGTGGGAGAATTTTCAGCACGACATAGTGACGGATTATCTTGCGTGGCAGGCGAAGATCGTAAATGAGTACAAACGCCCCGATCAGTTCATCACTCAGGATTTCAGCGGTGGAGTTCATACCAATCTCGACCAGTGGGGTATTGCGCGCTCGCTTGACGTGGTCGCTGAAAATCCCTACTTCGAAACTCAGGCAAAGCTCAGCGGACGGACCATCTGGATGTCCGACGATCTGGGCCGTTCATTGAAGCATTCGAATTTCCTGGTCACCGAGACGAATGCGCAAACCATCGGATGGGATTCGCGGACACAATATCCGCAATACCCAGGGCAACTTCGGCAAGTTGTATACACGCACCTTGCCGCCGGCGCAAACATGGTTGAGTACTGGCACTGGAGTTCGCTGCATTATGGACAAGAAACATATTGGAAGGGCGTTCTGTCGCACGATTTGGAGCCTAATCGCACCTACGCCGAAGTGTCGCGGGTAGCGGGCGAATTGAAGAAGATCGGGCCCGAGCTGGTCGATCTGAAAAAAGATAATAAAGTCGCAATCCTGGTCAGCACCGATTCGGCAAATGCGCTCAGTTATATGCCGGTCAGTGACAAAGTGAATTACATGACCGTGCTTGGGCAGATGTATGGCGCGTTGTATGAACTAAACGTTGAGCCGGATTTTGTGCAGGCGGGAGATGCAAATCTGTCGGAGTACAAAGTTTTGCTGGTGCCTCCTCTGTATAGCGCTTCAGACGCGGTGCTGCAGCAAATTTCCGATTACGTGAAAAACGGCGGGCAAGTGGTGATGTCGTTCAAGAGTGGATTTACCGATGAACATTCCACGGTGCGGGATGTGATGGCCCCTGGGCCATTGCGTGCTGTGTGTGGATTCCATTATCAGGAGTTCACAAATTTGCCCGCGCCCGAACGTCTTACCCCTGACCTTTACGAGCTTGGCGGCGAGAACACTGGCTCAGTGTGGGAGGAATTTATTGTGCTGGACACCGCCGAGGTGGTTGCTTCTTTTGGCGATCCGTACTGGCACTTTCCGGCGATAACTCGGAATAAGTATGGCAGCGGCAATTTGACCTACGAAGGCACGTTTCTCACGGACAAATTACAGCGAGAAGTTGTTCGAGATGCATTAAAACGTGCCGGCTTAAGTGACTGCGATCAGGACCTTCCTGAGGCGGTACGGGTGCGGCACGGGCGGAATCGTCAAGGCCATCTCCTTTATTACTACTTTAACTATTCCGGACAGCCGCAAACCGTGCATTACTCGCATGGCGCGGGTTCTGACTTGCTTAGCGGAGAGGCCATTACACAGGGCCAGGCATTAACCCTCAAAGCCTGGGATCTTGCGATGATTCAGGAACGATGACCCTGGCTGCAGCATCCAGGTTGATCATGTCCGGCCATGTCTTCGTTGTTGCGACCGGAGATTTACAAATACCCCAGGAGATCTCGACATGAAACGGTTTGCGGCGTTGACACTCGTGCTTGCGGCCAGCTCGCTCTCTTATGCCCAACAACCGCCTTACGACGGATTGACCAATAATTTAAGTAATTTATATCGAACTTCAAACGCCAAATCTTTTTCGATAAGCCCGGAGAATTTTTCGGGCGAGAAAGGGAAAGGCGGAATGGCAACTACGGGAGTAGCTTCGGAGGCTGCTCGCGACTTGGGGCAAACCTGGAAAGTGAACCCCTATGTAGTGGTTAATCCGGGCTCGACGTTTATGTTGGGAGAGATCAATGGTTCGGGCGTGATTGAGCACATCTGGATGACTCCGACCGGAAATTGGCGGTATTCCATCCTTCGTATGTACTGGGATGACGAGAAAGAGCCTTCGGTTGAAGTCCCCGTGGGAGATTTCTTCGCTATGGGTTGGGGGAAATACGCAAGGGTTTCGTCGCTTCCCGTTTGCGTTAATCCGGGCAGCGCATTTAATTCGTATTGGCCCATGCCTTTCCGGCACAAAGCGCGGATCACAATCGAAAATCTCGATGAGAAACCCATGTCAGTTTATTATCAGATCGATTATTCGCTGGCTGAGGTGCCCAAGGACGCCGGTTATTTTCACGCTCAGTTTCGCCGAGTGAACCCGCTTCCTTACAAGGATGTGTACACCATCGTCGACGGTATTCACGGCAAAGGTCAGTATGTGGGAACGTATATGGCGTGGGGAGTCCACAACAATGGTTGGTGGGGCGAAGGCGAGATAAAATTCTATATGGATGGGGACCGTCGATTTCCTACCATCAACGGCACGGGCACCGAAGATTATTTCAACGGCTCCTACAATTTCGAAAATCAAGACAAGAAGAAGTATGAAGAATTCAGCAGCCCTTACTCCGGATTGATTCAGGTGCTCGAGCCCGACGGACTGTATCAATCTCAGCAAAGATTCGGGCTGTATCGCTGGCATATCGTAGATCCGGTGCGCTTTGAGACCGATTTGCGAGTGACGATTCAGGACTTGGGATGGAGAAGCGACGGCAGGTATTTGCCTCTGCAAGACGACATTTCGTCGGTGGCCTACTGGTACCAACTGGAGCCGCACACGGCTTTCCCGAAGCTGCCGTCAAAAGACGAATTGGAGATTGAATAAAAGATGCAGCAGCTCCTCTATCGCATTAACAGAAGCATTTTCGAAGCGGTAACGCCCAACTGTTCCGGAGGATACTGCTGATGGCCATCGTCGCGGGAGTTGATTTTGGGACGCTGAGCGTTCGCGTTTCGATTGTCGACAGCGAGCGCGGAACCCTCGGGTCGGCAATTGCTGAATATCCGCTGCATCGCAAACGCGAAGATCCCGAATACGCGACTCAGTCGCATGAAGACCAAATGCGCGCATTGGCCTCCGCTACTTGGGAGGCCGTCAAGCAAGCGGGAGTCACTGGCGATCAGGTCGAGGCCATTGCACTCGACACGACAGGATCTTCGGTTATTCCGGTCGGGAAAAATCTTCAGCCGCTGGGCGAATACTATCTCTGGTGCGACCATCGCGCTAAAGGCGAAGCGGAAGAAATCACCGCTGCGGCTCAACGAGAGAAGTTGGAGGCGATCGAGTGGTGCGGTGGCGTTTACTCATCAGAATGGGGATTCTCCAAGCTGTTGCATTGGCTGCGGCACAATCCTGAAAAGCGAAAAGAATTTGTTTCCGCATTCGAGCATTGCGATATGGTGGCCGCCACTCTCTGCGGCATCACGGATCCGAATAAAGTAAAGCGCAGCATTTGCGCTATGGGTCACAAGTGGCTGTGGAACGCCAAACTCGGCGGACTTCCTTCGGATAAATTCCTGACTAAAGTTGATCCATTACTTGCCGGCGTTCGCGCAAAGCTGGAAGGTGAGTACGCGGCCTCGGACCAGATAGCTGGAAAACTCTCGCCGTTCTGGGCGGAGAAACTTGGGCTCAAGGCTGGCATTCCGATTCCGGCTGGGGCATTCGATGCACACTGGGATGCAGTTGGCGCGGGCTGCCGAACCGATGACATGGTCAACGTCATCGGAACATCCACTTGCATTATTGGCATCACTCCTTCGCCGAACCTTGTGCCGGGGGTGTGCGGTGTGGTGGCTGGAAGCGTTCACCCTAACCGCACCGGAATAGAAGCAGGCCTTTCCGCAGTCGGCGATATTTTTAACGCCATCGCATCGCGCGCCGGAACCGATGTGGCCACGCTGAGTAAAGGCCTGGAGAATTATCGCGCAGGGCAAACCGGTCTTTTGCGCATGACGTGGGACAACGGCGACCGCACTGTGCTGGTGAATCCTAATCTTCGAGGCATAACGTTGGGGTGGAACTTGCAGAGCAGCGCACAGGATGAATTGTTCGCCGCGATTGAGGGCACTGCGCTGCACACGCGGGTGATTTTCGATCGTATGGAGAGTAAAGGCGTTCGCGTAAAACGCATTATTAATGCCGGAGGAATTCCCCAGAAGAACGAAGTCCTGAATCGCGTTTATGCCAACGCTCTCGGCCGTCCGGTGCTGGTGCCAACAAAAAGCGTCACCAGCCTGGGTTCGGCAATTTTTGCGTTTCTGGCGGCAGGCACCTTTAAGTCCGTAGAAGAAGCTCAGGATAAGATTTGCCCGCCACATCGCGTCTTTCAGCCGGAGCGGTCGGAACAGCACGTGTACGACGAACTCTATCCTTTGTTTAGCCGTCTCTACTCCACATTCGGCAATCGCGATGCGGAGTTAGGCGACGTTCTGCCGGCATTGATTCGAGTCGCGCAATCCCGCAATCAGTGAGCCGCCGAACTTCCCGTGTCATTCTGAAAATGCGAGCCAACGCGAAAAAATCTATCCGACGTGATTCTCAAGCATGCCAATCCCGTCGATCGTGATGCGTATCGAGTCACCATGGTGCAATGTCACCTCATCGGGCGGAACGATCCCAGTGCCCGTCATGAGGAATGCACCTCGCGGAAAGCTCTGGTCCCGGAATAGAAATTCGATAAGCTCTTGCGGATTGCGCTTAAGTTCCGCCAGCGAGGTAGCCCCAGAAAATAATTCTTGATTTTGCCGCATAATTTCCACCCGAATTGCGGTGTCCTTCAATGGTTCGGACAAAAGCAGGACGCACGGACCCAGCGCGCAACTGCCGTCGTAGACTTTGGCCTGAGGCAAATAAAGTGGATTTTCGCCTTCAATGTCCCGCGAGCTCATGTCATTGCCAATGGTGTAACCAACTAGCTTGCCGTCAGCATTGAGGACAAGAGTTAATTCAGGCTCAGGGACAGACCACTTTGCATCGGAGCGGATGCGCACTGCACCTCCAGGACCGACGACGCGCCATCCTGCGGCTTTGAAAAAGAGCTCCGGCCGTGCAGCGGTGTACACTCTGTCGTAGAAATCTCCGCCTCCGGCGTCCTTGCTCTCTTCCATGCGGGCTTTGCGGCTGCGGAAGTACGTGACTCCCGCGGCCCAAACTTCCTGGTTGCCAATCGGCGCGAGAACAGTGGTGGGATCGAAACGAGCTACAGAATTCTTCTTTACTGCGGCCGTGACACGGGCTTTCAAATCGGCATCGCAAATCAACTTGTCCCATGATTCTGCTGTAGCCACCGGCGAGAGTTCATAGAATTGGCCGTCTTCCTCGACGAATGCACCATGGGTTGTGCGATAAAGTTTCACGTCGCGATGGCCCTCCGGACAGCATACCGCACGCACTTCACGGGAAGCGCCGATACAAGTGCGGGTATGATGGGCCGATATCATAATTCTTTGTTATGTCCGCCGACCTGCGTCGTATTGCGGCGCTCATCATCTGCACTTTGTCACCTGGTCCTGCTATCGACGGGGTACCGGCTCTTCGCAAAGTGCCCGAGGGACGGGGCACCCCGCCTTTGTAAGGTGGTGCCAGCAAGATCAAAGGCCGGGCCACCCGCCGCTACGATATGTTATTCATGGAAATCGGGCACGTGCCATGTCCACAAGCACCCGATCCTAGGCTGCGCGTTTAATCGGCCGATCCTCTATCAGCGGAGGCATCGAGCCAAATTCGGTCGGCATGTCGGTAATGCGAAATCGCACTGGGTCTAAAAGTCGATCTGGCAAAAACGCGGCTAGGGTGGCCAGCAAGGTCGCATGTTTCCCCACTCGGTATCGCGTCCGCGGCCGCTTGGCCGTGAGTGCATGGTGGATTGCTTCCGCTACCACATCGGGAGAGCTGCCATTCATTTCGCGCTCATAGGCACGCCTCGCAAAATGACGCAGCATGTTTCCGTATTGTGCAGCACCACTCACGGGCAAACTGCGAATGACCGCTTCAATATCTCCTAGTGTTTTCTCCACCGCTGGTGTCTTGATCGCCCCTGGTTCTACGACCGAAACGTAGATCCCAAAGGGATGCAGTTCGAGCCGCAGGGTATCGCTGAAAATTCCGAATGCGCTTTTCGTTGCGTTGATGAGGCTGCCGAAGGGTATTGCAATGTGCGCGCCTATCGAGCTGATATTGACAATTCGTCCGCGAGCGGCGCGCAGCAGCGGAAGAAATGCCTGCGTCACTGCAATCTGACCTAACACATTGATGTCGAACATCACCTGCAAATCGTCCTGAGTCATGTATTCAACCGGCCGCACTCTGCCAACTCCAGCCACGTTGACTAACCCGTCCAACCCGGACTTCTGAAGCAGCGTAGCAACTTGTTCCGCCGCCGCGGTCACAGACGCCCGGTCGGTAACGTCCATGAGGACCGGAGTAACACTCGATCCGAAATCAGATCGCAACTGATCGCCATCCTGCGCTTTGCGGACGGTCGCAAAGACTTGCCAACCCGACTGAACCATGTCAGCGACAGAAGATCGGCCGATTCCGCTCGATGCACCAGTAATCAGAACCGTTTTCTTGTTGGAACGCGCATAAAAAACCTCCAGATGCCACGCCATTCCGGCAGGGCACATACAGCTTACGTATTTTGATCAACTGACTCATGACACGATTCGTAAACTGAATATTTTTTAAAGCTCCAACTTACGCGGCGCCACAGGCAACCCTGTAGCGCAAATGTGAAAATTGTGGTGATTCGTGAGTCTCAGGCCAGAAGCGAACATCAAAGTAAATTTTGCGTCTGGGATGACAACTCACGGGAACGCTCGGGTACTTGAAGATGGCAAATACCGTGACTATGGCGGCACTCAGAAATTCCTTCCGCGACGGGATTCGCGGACCTGTGTTATGGCCCAAAGGGAGTCTATAACTTGTGCCTGATTGAAAGCGGCAGTCAGGCAGGTAACAGGTCGCCGCGCATTGCCAAGTGTTTCATATGCTAAGATGGCTCCCTTGCAACATCCATGGGGTTCGCTACAACCGGTATGGCGCGATCGGTTATCTTTTTCTCTTTGTTTTTTTTGATTAGCGCCTTATTGGCCTCACTTTATGCATTTGGCTTTCTTCGGCTCTTTCTTGCAGTCCTGACCGCGACCACACTGCTCATTGTTTTCCTGTTGTTTCATCCGCGCAACCAATGGCTGGTCGCCAACCGATCGCGAGTCGATGGCGCGCAGTGCGTGGCCCTGACCTTCGACGATGGCCCCGATCCGGTGGATACGCCCAAGTTACTCGATCTACTGCGGGAAAAAGGCGTGAAAGCAACGTTCTTCGTGGTGGGAAAGCGGGCGGAGCAGTATCCGGAGATAGTGCGCCGAACCTGGGCGGAAGGACACCTCGTCGCCAATCACACGTGGTCGCACTATCCTTTATTTTGTTTCCTTATGCCTGGCCGTCTGCGGGCTGAGATCGAGCGTTGCACCGAGAGCATTCGCCGCACTTGCGGTTCCTCGCCGCGCTTTTTCCGTTCGCCGGTCGGTTTGCGCCACCCGCTTCTGGCGCCTTATCTGGAGAATGCCGGGCTGGAGTATGTTTCCTGGAGCATTCGCACGCTTGATACATTTACCGCCAACCCCGATGTTCTCGTCGAGCGCATCTTGAATAAGACGGCAAACGGCGACATCATTCTGCTGCACGATCACTTGCCTCGGGGAACGGATGCCATGCTCCAAGCCTTGCCTCGGGTCATCGACGAACTCAGGCAACGGGGATTCGATTTCGTCCTGGCCGGACCACGGGAGGATGCCGGAGGTACACTGGTACCGGCGACATGCGAACCTGTGCCCTGATTCCTGCTTTCAACGAAGCCCCGTACATCGCAAACGTTGTGGAACGGGCTCGGCAGTATGTTGCAGAAGTTGTGGTGATCGACGATGGATCCGGCGACGGGACGGCGGACATCGCGCAGGCTGCCGGAGCTATTTGTTTGCGATTGCCAAGAAATTGTGGCAAGGCCTCGGCCCTGCGCACCGGGATTGATTTCGCGCGCGACCACAGCTTCACCCAAGTAATCACCCTTGATGGCGACGGTCAGCATTTGCCCGAAGATATTCCGGTAATGCTTCGAGTCGCCGAAGAAACTGGTGCCGATCTGATCATTGGCGCGCGCTCTTTCGATCGAGCCCGCATGCCTCGTCCCCGCTACTTTTCCAACGTCATTGGTAGCCGCTTGGCTTCGGCGCTCGTCGGCCACGAAATCCGGGACAGCCAAAGTGGATTCCGATTGTTCCGGTTGGACAAACTTGATGGGGCCAAACTGCGGAGCCGGTGCTACGAATTCGAGATGGAAATTCTGATCAAAATGGCCCGATCGGGTTGTACCATCGCACATGCTCCCATCCGCACCGTCTACGACGATGGCCAGGCGCGCTCGAAGATGAAGCCGGTACGAGACACAGTGCGTGTATGTCTGTGGTCCCTGGCATTTCGTTTTCTCGGAGCTTGAGACGATCCATTGATTCTGAGTGCGATGCGTGGCGTTTGCATTTTCGATATTTGGGGCGTGCTCTAGGTGATCCGAAGATTTAAGTTTGAGGCGCGGAAATTTGTGCACCTCTTGCTCGAGGAGAGGCTTGACCCATCCCACGCTGCCGCCGCTGTCTTCGTAGGAATTTTTGTCGGCATTGTACCGATCTATGGCTTTCAAACCCTGGCGGCAATAGGCCTAGCTCTGCTCTTCAGACTGAATAAGCCTTTGACCGTGGCCGCAACTTTCATCAACAACCCGTTGCTCCTGCCTGTGACCATATTCTCCTCGGTGGAACTGGGCTGCTTGCTGCGGACAGGATCTTTCCAGCCACTAAGCTTGTCCGAGTTGGCTGTCATGCGTGGCCATATTAATAAGGAACAGCTTGTCACCTGGGTCACCGGCAGCGTCGCAATGGGCGTCTTAGTCGGCGCGCTCAGTGCGGCTGTTACCGCAATTGTGGCGCATCTTTATCTTAGGCGATCGGCCAATCCGGCGCTTCGGGTACGCGCCCGCTTTGTGAACGCGATGTTCGCCCAATGCACGCGATCGGATCGCGAGTTCGTCCGCTGGAAGCTCCGCTTGGATCGCATCTTTGAATTCCTCGCAGTCGAAGACCTCGGATCGGGAACGGTGGTGGATCTAGGCTGCGGCTACGGCATGGGGCTTGGTTTTGCGGCTTTCGCTGACAACCACCGGCATTTGGTCGGTTGTGACCTGGATGAGCATCGCATCGCCGTTGCTCGCAAGGCACTCGCCTCCCTGAATGCGGATGTGACCGTTGCCGACATCCGTCATTTCGAGCTTCCGCCAGCCGGTCTGATTTTGATTATGGATGTCTTGCAGTGTTTGTCGGCTGCTGAGCAGTTGGTCCTGCTGAAAAGGTGCTGTTCAGCACTCGCGGCCGATGGGATTTTGATTTTTCGGGTCCACGATCGCGAGCGCGGCGTTCGCACGGCGATCACGATGGCGTTCGAGCGCCTCATCTTCGCCTGCAGGCACGACCACTTGCGGCCGGAAATCTTGTCGATCGCCGAATACCGTCGCGTGCTCGAGAGCGCGGGTATGCAGCTAGAGGAACGCCGCTTCAAGAATCGTTTGCCATTGGCTCATGTCCTAATCGTCGTAAGAAAACCTGTGACGGAAACTATGCAATGACGGATCCGCGCTCTGTGCAGTCCGCCTTCTCGGAAGCACATTGACGATCGATCATCATCGGTGATTGAATCTTTTTACTCATTAGTCGGTTGCCTCCCTTGACTGATACCCACAAAACCATCGTCGTTACTGGTGTCGGAATCGTTAGCCCTTATGGCATCGGGCTGGACTGTTTGCAGGCGGGCATGTTATCGGGCAAGTGCTGTCTGCAGCGTACAAAAGATGATTTGTATCCTGGCTTCGAAGGAGCGACTGCCCAGATCCGCGGCTTGGCGCTTTTGGGCGGAGACTCTAATTCCCAATACTCACGCACCGATCAACTTGCGATGATGGCGGCTCAGGATGCAATGGCAAGTTCCGGGCGCGACGGCTCTGCTTTCCGTGAAAGTGGCATCGTGATGGCGAGCACGCTTGGGGGCTTGACCGAGATCGACGCTGGAATCGCCAAAGATCCGGCCGCCTGGTATCGGCGGCCTGGCGGTCTGTTGCGCGCCGCCTCGTATCCCTTCGCGCACGTTGCTGATTCGGTCGGCGACCATTTCGGAATTCAAGGACCACGTTGTGCCGTCTCCGTGGCTTGCGCATCTGGAGCGATGGCGATCGCGCTCGCCGCGAACATGCTGCTCGATGGGGCCGCTCCCATATTTTTGGCAGGAGGCAGCGATCCGTTGTGCCCGTTCACCTTGAGTGGATTCCACTCCCTTCAGGCATTAGATCCAAACCCCTGCTCTCCCTTTGATCAGAATCGCAAGGGCGTGAACCTGGGCGAAGGGTCTGCAGTTCTCGTCCTTGAAACGCTAGCCGGAGCCACTGCTCGTAATGCCCATGTTCTAGCGGTGCTGCGGGGGTGGGCCATGACAAATGATGCATTTCATAGCACCGCGCCAGAAAAAGACGGAGAGGGACTGGCCGATTGCATACGCCTTTCCATGGAAATGGCGGGAGTCCGCGGAGATGATATTGGGTATGTGAATGCCCACGGCACCGGCACGCCGCTGAACGACAGTGCGGAGGCCAACGCGTACGAGACCGCCTTCCGCGGACGCAACCGTCCCATTCCCGTGTCTTCGACCAAGTCATATCTTGGACACTGTTTGGGTGCGGCTGGTGCGATCGAGGCCGCCATCACGATCATGGCGGTTCGTTCGGGGACGCTGCTTCCGACGCTGCGGCTCGCCAATCCTATCGAAAGCCCGGGCGTTGACTGGCTGAGAGGACAAGTGAAACGCCAACCCCTGCCGCTAGCCATGTCTGCTTCCAGCGGCTTTGGCGGCAGCAATACCGTTCTCATATTTGGGAGCGGCGCCTCATGACTCCGAACTTGCCGCCCGTCACGATTACCGGCATTGGTTCCGTGAGTCCGTACGGTCCGCTGGCCGGACTCATCCAAGAGGGTCCCATCGAACCGACCGCTATCACTGCTTGGACAACTGCCGGCGAGCGCCGAGCGTTTCTCGTGCCGCCGTTTCGTCCGGCCACCGTGGTGCCGGGTCTGAAGACGAGGCGTCTTGATCGATTGTCGGCGTGGGCATTGGTCGCCTCTTCCTTGGCCCTTAAAGATGCCGGTATTGAACTGAACTTGGTCGATCGCTCCCGGGTTGCTGTGGTTTTTGCCACCGCCTTTGGCTGTGTTGAACTCACGGAGGCTTTCTATCTCAGCGCCGCCGCGAATGGCTGGAACGGAACCGACCCCATTACATTTCCGGAAACTCTCGCCAGCGCTCCGACGAGTCACGTCGCGATGTTTCACGGCTTCCGTGGCCCTAATATCACGGTGAGCAACAAGTATTTCGGCGGCGAGAGTGCCATGCTGCAAGCCGCTTGCCTGCTTCGTCAAGGTCAGGCTGACTTAGCTATCGTCCTTGCGGGCGATGCGCTGTCGCGAAGCTTATATTCATGGTACGAGGAGGCAGGCCTGCTCTCGCCGGCGTGCTACAACTCGCATCCCGTATCGGAAGCCGTCGGATTTATCCCAGGAGAAGGTGTGGCAGCGGTGGTATTGGAACCGTCCGCTCGCATCAACCTCCGTCCCAATGCCCGCTCGTATGCCCGAATTGGCTCCGGCCGTTGGGCGGCTGGTGGCAAACCCGTGGACATCATCCGCCAGATGCTTGCCGCTTCTGTCCCCATTCTTGCAATCTGCGGCGGGAATGGTGCGCCTTGCGTCGCCAGTCCCACGACCACCTTGGCTCGCGAGATTGTCGGCGATGTGGCCGCTGTTACCGAACCGCATGCGTTTGCCAACGGTTTGGCTGGCAGCGGCGCGCTTTTTCACTTGATAATGGCATTTAGTAACCGGCGCGTCAGCGGGCCAGCATTATTCCTGGCAACGGCACGCAAAAATGGATTTGCCGCCCTTCTTTTGGAGCTGCCTTGAATATCAAAGTGCGCATTGCAGCCGCCGCCTACGCAGTTCCGCCCGACGATGCGGCTGTAGACGCGGTTCTAGAGCGAGAACGCACCCGAATCGAGTCGGTGCTTTCTCCTTTAAGCCCTGAGTCGAGACAGAAGGCCATCGCGGGTCTCGGATTGAATCGGCTCCGCGTTTGCGGTAACAAGCAACTCTATGACTTGATTCTCGAAGCTGCTTCGAAGGCAATCGCCGAATCCGAAATCAAACCACGAGACATCAATCTCATCCTGGATTACAGCACCTGGTCGGCCGAGACCTCACAAGGACTCTCTTTCGCGCACAAACTCAGCGCAGACCTGGGTGCTGAAAATTCGATGATCTTGAGTTTTAAAGTCGGCGGATGTGCGGGACTTCATGTTGCTATCAAGACCGCGGTCGGATGGATGTCCACCGATGAAAGCATTCAGACAGTCCTGCTTATAACTGGCGACGCCGCGCCTCCCGGTAACCGTTCGTTACTTCCGATCACCATGCATGGCGATGCCGGCAGCGCCGTCATCCTGCGCCGCGAAGTCGGGCAGGGCCCGTTGCTGTTGAGCGTCGAAGCCATGACTCTCGGACATCTCCATAGTGCGATCACCATCGCTAAAACGAACGGCCACTCCGACATCGTTGTCGATGCCTTGTGCATAGAGCAGCAGGTGATGCCGGTATATTTTCTCAACATGCTTCGAGTAGTAAATCAGGCTCTGGCGGCGTCTTCCTTGAGTTTGAAAGATATTGACCATTTCATCTATTCAAACATCAGCCAGCGGGACCGTGAGGGTTTTGGCAAGATGCTGGGATTACCCAAGGGCAGCTTGCCGGCGACTCCCATGTCAGAATATGGCCACACGTTCGCCAGCGATCTGGTGATCAATTATGTGCATATGCGCCGCGACGGGCTCATTCACCCAGGCCAATTGTTATTGTTCGCATCCGCTGGGATCGGTTTTACCTGGGGAGTGACAATTGCCCGGGCCTGAACGCAAAATGGCATCAATTGATTCCGCTTAACTAACATGCGTCGCGTACAGTTCATCGAACTCCATGAACAACCGTGGTTTCCTTCGTCACTGCGAGATGACGTTACGGATGCGCTTCAGTTTGGGTTCAACCTTTTAAAGGCTTATGCGCCTATCGCGCCGCTACTCCAAAGCATAATCGACCGTACGGGGAACGGGGCGAACTCCCTACAATCGATTGTCGATATGTGCTCGGGAGGAGGCGGCCCGTGGCTCGAGCTTTCTCGAGAGCTACGGTGCGGGAACGACGAAGATTCCGTGGGTCTTCAGATTTGGTTGACGGATAAGTATCCGAATCTCGAGGCATTCCAAAGTCTCAGCGCGGCTTCCGATCATGATTGTGATTGCCGTATTTCTTATTATCCGGAATCAGTTGACGCGATGAACGTTCCCCGTGCGCTGAAGGGGCTGCGAACGATGTTTACCTCGTTCCATCACTTCTCGCCCGAGGATGCCCGCGCTATTCTGCAGAATGCTGTCGACGCCGGCGAAAGCGTCGGCATATTCGAGGTCACCAGGCGCGCTCCCTCGACCATTGGGATTATATTTATCGGCATTCTCCTGATGTTCGTGCACACGCCGAGGATCCGTCCGTTCCGCTGGTCGCGTTTGCTCTGGACGTATCTGATTCCGGTCATTCCCCTGGTCTTGCTGTTCGACGGAGTCGTATCTTGCCTGCGGACATATCGACCACAGGAATTGCGTGAGATCGCAGAAAACCTGACCTCATGCCAATACCAGTGGGATATCGGGGAGCTTGCCGGTAAGAGGGCGCCAGTTACTTATCTGATCGGGTATCCAAAGCTCGACAAGACCTTTGGCCCCTCGCCGACCAGAGAAAGTTGAACGACGAAGAAATAGAAAGGAGACATTCCCTCATGAAACAGTTGACATTCGCGGTGACATCGCTGTTGCTTTGCATTTCCGTGACGACTTCTCTACCGGCTGCCAAGGTGGAAGTAGAAGGCAAGGCATGGCATGGCTTGACTCCCAAAAAGATCCAGCTGAGATCAATGTGAACGGCGCATGGGATTCGGAGGAATGGGGCGCCTTGCACCTGATCCAGCCCCAAGGAAGCAGGGAAGTGAGGGGTAACGGCGATGGATACAAGATCATAGGCGTAGTCAGCGGCAAGCGCCTATTCCTGCTGTTTGCCGAAAACCACACTGTAGAATACTGCGCAACCCTGAGCCCTAACGGAGAAAATAGCATGAGCGGAACTTACTCAAATCGCAAGTCGCGGCTGCACTCCGGCCTTTGCCAGGAATCGAGTAGACCGATGAACATGAAAAAGCAGTAGGGAAGCCGGCCGGCGTTCGGCGTTCTCGGGACAGCACCACGAGTCAGGGTTGCCCCATCGTGGAGCCTTCCCTGAGCGAAGTCGAATAGATCGGGGCCATCTTTCAGATCGGATGATGGCGAAAAAGAAGGAGCAGATAGGTGGACCGTCGCAGCCTTCGCTTACCCCGAGACAGCAGCCAACTCACGTTCAACCACTTCTTTGTGCGTCTGTGGAAAGCGAGCTTTCGGTTCGATCCCTAGACGGCCAGCGTACGAGAGAAGCTTATCTACGCTTTTGTTAGCGATCTTTCCGTTCAACAATTCACTTACACGCGGTTGTGGCTCTCCGAAGATAGCTTCCAACTCTTTAGGAGAATATTTTCGAGCATAGCGCATGATGGCACGATACAAGTCTGCTTTGAACTTGAGCGTCGCCGCCTCTTCCGGGCTGAAACCTAGGTCGTCGAATACGTCTCCTCTCGTTATGTGTGCGGGCCTATTTTTTCCGTTTTGCATGTCTCTTCTCCTCTAACAAGCAAGCACGTACTTTCTTGAAATTCTGTTGAGCGACTTTCTTCTCCGGCTCCGGAATCTTCGCAGTGTCCTTTTCAAATGCGTGCACAACATGAATGACATCGTTCGTACGAGAAAGATAGATGATTCGGTACCATCCGGCCTCGTCCTGGTCTCGTAATTCAAACAGCCCCTTCCCGATTGAAGGTAAAGGGCGGTAATCCGCCGGCTCTTCACCCCACTGCAACTGCCTCAACGCGAAGCCAAGATTTCTCTTCACCTCGATTGGAAAATCGCTCACGAATCCTTTTTGTTTTGCGCCACCACCAAACCTCCGCCTCATTGGGAGTGCGATGGTTCATCTCTTAAGGAAAGCGTAGCGCAGAAGCCCTAAATATACAAATAAATGTATGCATGGACGCAAGAAAGGCGAACAGCGCCGGGTGCAGCTCACGGAACGTTCCCCTATTTCTCGGAGATTGAAACTGGTGAAATTCCCGGCTGTCCCCGTATTTGTCCAAGAAATTCTTCGGGGGGGAAACCGGGGGGGGAAACCGGGGGACAGGGAAACCGGGGGACAGACGGAACATTCACCTATTTCTCGGGGATTGAAATTGGTGAAACTCGGCGTCTGTCCCGGTATTTGTCCTTGCTGAAATACTTGTCTTCGCCTTTGCTTCGCCATGATAGTATAGTGCGCTGGGAAGTTTATGGCGCAAAGCCCGGTGTCCCATCCTTTCGCGGTTTCTTTGAAAGGCTGCGAATTACAGATCTCTGATTCAGGGCAAGAGGCAGCTGGAGAAAGGACGACCGTTAGGCAGTGCCTGTCAACCAACATTCTGATTGTGTTCATCCCAGTGACGACACCGTAATTTGCCGATTCCTGGATTTGTCCAAATTTCGCGATCTCTTCGCGAACGAAGAACTATATCTACGAAGGACCGACCTGTTCAAAGAAACCGATCCTCAAGAGGGTCTGCCTTCGGACGCCTATGCGCGTCGCGCGCTGGGCTACCAAAAGTATGTTTTACACGATGAGTTAGCGTTGAACAACGATCAGGCGTTCAATCGACAGAACAGCGAAAACTACTTCATCAATTGCTGGCAGCTTTTCGAAGGCGAGACGCTCGAGATGTGGCGGACCTACGGGAATGGGGTAGCCATCTTTTCTCGGTTCGATCTGTTGAGGTCGGCGCTCAATTTAATGCTCGACGACATTCTCGTCGGTATCGTTCGATATGGCGAGAAGGACATGACAGGCTACAACCTCATCAGATTCCTTTATACAAAGCAGCATTTATTTGAAAAAGAGCGCGAACTTCGGATCCTCTTGCAGTGCTACGATCCTGTCGCCGGAGCCAATCGGCATTTCAATGCAGATAACTTTCCCAGCCGTGAACCTCTCGATGATTTGAACCCTCTTCATGAATGGGTTCATACGCATAAGCGGCGGCGCATCGATTTGAAGACGCTTGTCACCGGAGTCCGATTATCGCCATGGGTGGCAGATGAAGAGGAGGATGAGGTCAAGATTTGGGTGAAGGCAAAGATTCCGTCGTCGTGCCCGATAATGCATTCAGATTTGAAGAGCTCGTTGACGCCTACGCTCGAGGAACTTCTACGCCTCAGTCGTTGATCCGGCACGGGGGGGGACAGATGAAATAACCCCTTACCGAGCCAATCCCAGCCCCGACACCGCCCGTAGAAATACACGACTCGCCGCGCCCACCGGATCGAGCAACACTCTGCGCCGCTCCAGCATGGCGGACACGGGTTGTCCCTGGTAGCTGGCGATTTGCCGGTAGCGCGAGATGAAAAACAGCACTCGCAAAGTCAGTTTCCAGTTGAGCGGGGCAAAATAATTGGGCGTAACAAACGGCACGGCATGGCCATCTTTCACCTCGGCGATAAAGTCTTTGAAAGTCGCAGCGCGCGACAGAGAGAAAATGGAACTGGCAACCAGCAGATGGCTGTCTCCACCGCCGATCACGGGTTTATGCCAGTGGCGGGCAAGTTCGAGAACGCCTTCGTTCTCCTCGCGCGACCGCATCCCGTTCACTTCCAAAGCGTGAATCGCCCAACCATAACGCGAGAGCAGTTCTGTGACGGGAATAGCCTGTGCGCCCGGCTTCCAAGCGACAAGAGGGTGGTTCAGTATTACCAGGCAGCCGCTGGCCACGAGTATTTCAAATAACTCGTCGTAGCGTCCGCCGCGCGCAGCCGCTTGAATTTGCGTGTGAGTCTCCTCCACCCCAGTCTCGGGCATGTGACAAACTCCAAGGTGAAACAAGTGCCCCTGGAACCAGAGTGACAGCTCTTCGCTGATCGCCGTGCGGCCGTTCAGATCCGGCCGCCCGCGCAGCAAAGCCAGGCTGCCGGCAAATTCGTCGTGATCCGTGATGGTGAAATGAACTCCGTCATATCCCCATTTCGCCGCTGCCGCCGATTCCATCTGATAGACGTCTTCTGGGCTGTACGGAGGATTGAACGTGATATCTCCGTAATTCAGGTTAGCGACCCCGCCCAGGCCAAACGAATGTTGCACAATTCCGCTCAGAGGCCGCATGAACGACTTCTTCACCACATGGTTTAATGCCGCCAGCCTTTCCACCGAATGGCAGGAATGGTTGTGCAGCGAAACCGCGTACCCAAACTCGCGGTCCGGGTGCGGACACTCGCGATAGGCATATTTGTCAATCTTCCAGGCAGACAGGCGTTTCATCGCGTGGGTCTATGGAGAATGTGCAAGTGTAATTTTGCTGGTTGTACCCAGCAAGCAAAAGTTGTTGCCAGACCGCGGCGTTATGAACCAGCGGATGGACTATCATAAGCATTCGGCATGAGCAATCAGCAACACGACTCAAACTGGAGCGGCAAGGCGAATGCGTAAGCCCATCAAATACCTCGAAAAGATGATGTCAATTGCTGCGAACCGCGCGTGGCAAGTATTCTGTTGGAGTAACAGTCTCTTTCCCGAGAATCCATCTTTCATACCCAAGTGGTCGGATAAACCGCTGTTGAAGTCGCGTGAAAAGTCGAAGCCTCCTCTGGGCTGGCCGCGGCAAACCGATTCGTTGTGCCCGCGTTGCGTGCCGGAGATCCGCAAACAGATTGTCGATGGCAAACAGGATTATCGCATCCTGTTAAACGAAAGACCCGGTGAAATCAAGGCGCAGATCATCGAACGCAACGGCAAAATACTGATGGTCAAGGATTGCCCAATCCACGGACATTTTGAAGATGTGCTGTCTATTGATCCGCAATTCTTCCGGCACCTGGAGGACACATTCCCCGGACGGGACATCCGTGCCCATAACGACAAAAAACTGCATAACCACGGCAGCAGCACCATCAAGCATGGGCGTGGCTCGGTTCTCACCATCGACCTTACCAACCGCTGCAACATGATGTGTGACCCGTGCTTCATGGATGCGAACCAGGTCGGGTTCGTACACGAGCTTACCTGGGAAGAAATCAAGACGCTGCTCGACAATGCTTTTTCGATCAAGCCGCGGCGCCAGATGTCGGTGCAGTTCTCCGGAGGTGAGCCGACACTCTCCCCGTATTTTCTCGACGCTATTCGTTACGCCCGTCAGCTCGGGTATGACAGCGTGCAGGCGGCAACCAATGGCATCGAGTTTGCTAAAAGTCCCGAATTCGCAGCTCAGGCTGCGGACGCAGGGTTGCGCTACGCCTATCTACAATTCGACGGGATCGGCAACGCCGCGAATTCTCATAGAAACGTTGGGAATCTGTTCGACGTGAAGCTGCGAGCCATTGAGAACTTGCACTCCAACGGCGTCGAGATCGTGCTCGTGACCACCGTGGTCAATGGCATCAACAACCAGCAGGTGGGCCGCGTCGTACAATTCGCCCTCGACAACCCGGACAAAATCGCCCTGGTGTCGTTCCAGCCGGTTTCTTTCACCGGCCGCGACGAAGCCGTTACTGACGAGCGTCGCAGAGCGCAACGCTACACACTCTCGCATCTTGCGCACGACGTGAAAGCACAATTGGGTATCGGTGAACCTGTTCGCGATTGGTTTCCACTTTCGTTTTTGAGCACCTTCTCCGACTGGGCAGACCTTGTTCACGGGCCCGAGGCCGCCTGGGGCCATGTCGCCTGCGGTTGCCATCCCAATTGTGGTGTGGGGATGGCGATTATGGTCGACAAGCAGACGCTCGAGGCGGTTCCGGTGACCGCGTTCTTGAATGCCGACCAGTTTGCGAAGGATGTTGCCAGGGTCAACGATTGGGCTCGCAGCCGCTGGATATCAGTTGTTGGAATGGCACTGGCATTAGTTCGGAATTACGATGCGTTCCATGCGCCGACACATTTCCGTTCCATCGATATGCTGAAGAAGCTCGACAAGGGCCTGGGGGCAACGGAACACGACTATGGTGACGTCTCCGGCAAGCGGACGATGGCGGACATTTTGCGCCGACGCCGCGACCGCTGGAACTTATTGTTCGTGGCGGGAATGTGGTTCCAGGATCTATTCAATTACGATTTTCGCCGGACCGAGCAGTGCATCATCCCATACGCTACGCAAGAGGGAGAGATCTCCTTTTGCGCTTACAACACTGGGGTAGGCTGGCGGCAAATCATTGAGAAGATGCATATGACCGCCACTTTGACTAAGTGGTATGAGGAGCACGGACGGCACGAGATTTTCGCCGGTGGTAAGAGCGTAAAGCTCAACAGTACGGACCATCACCTGGTGTTGAACGACGACATTATTACCAACGACTCCCAGCATGATCTCGAACAACTTGGTATCGCGAAAAACGCTCGCGAAGAAAAGCTGCGGGCGAGAGCCGAGCGCCTTGACCTGGCCAAGCTCTACCGCGAGTTCGCATTGAAAGAGCAACCTGTTCCAGAGTTAGTACAGATTGAGCTCGGAGCGAAATGCTGGCCGCCACGGGTGCCAGAGAAGCTGTGAGAGCAGAGGAGTTCAAGAAGGCAGGTTCAACGCCAGGCATGTTCCTGGGACTGCTCTCCGTTTTGCTTGCGTTTTTGATTTTTCCGCGAGTGTTGGCCAGCCAATCGGACGATCTGCTGAGCCAAGTCTGGAACGGGATCCAACAGGCACAGAAGAAATACACGAGCATGTGCGGGACCATTACCGAGACCCGTACCTCTAATCTGATGGTGAAACCTCTGGTGCTCCACGGCAAGTTTTGCGCCGAAGGCACAACCAAGTTCTCACTGGAGTACGTCGAACCATCCAGGATGAGCATTCGCTTCAACGAAAATTACCTCAACGTTACGTCAGGCGGCAACACTCAAGTGAGGGAAATCGGGAAAAATGTTCGCCGGGTGCAGTCTTATTTCGGCGCGCAGAATTCGCTTGGAAATGTGAAAAAGAATTTCACGATCACCGTGCGAGAGGACGCCCAGGATTACCAAATGAAACTGGTTCCGCGGACCAATACTTTTCGCGACAAACTAAATTTTATGGTCGTGAAGCTGGACAAAAAAGATTTCCTGCTGCGGTCGCTGGAGGTGGATGGCAAGAGCGGCGTAAACAGCGTATTCGTCATCAAGGTAAACTCGATGAATCCGAAAATTCCCGCGGACGTGTTTGAGGTATACAAACCCTAGTGAGCAACCTCAGGTGACCAAGCCCAGGGTGATCGAGCGAAATGAAATCGAGACACTGATTCCTCATCGCCCTCCGTTCTTGTGGATCGACCGAGTGGAAGAACTGGAGCCGGGGGTTCGTTGTATTGCGGTGAAATTCGTGGATCCGGCGACTCCAATTTTTGCTGGGCATTTTCCTACCAAACCCATTCTGCCCGGGGTTTTTTTGATAGAAGCCGTGGCCCAGACGGCTGGAGTGATGTTGGGATCGGCGGCGCCGCAAGGTAGTGGAAACATTTCGGGAGAAGTAGCGCTGCTGGCCGCCGTAAACCGTTTCAAGTTTTTCAAGCCCGTGACGCCAGGGCAAGAACTGCGCGTCGAAACCAAGAAGCTGGGCGAGGCCGGGCAACTGGCGTGCATCGGCGGAACGGTGTGGGTGGACGGGGAAATGGTCGCGAGTGGAGAGTTGACGGTGGTTTCAGGCTGATGGCCGGGAGCCGCACCATAATGGCCCGTTGCATGCGCGTAATAGGTCGTCTGGTAGTAGGCCACCCGGGATTGGTTGTAGCCCTGAGCGCGGTTGTCACCATATTGCTCTATGCGAACATCCACAACCTGCGAACCGGCACCGACCTGACCGATTTGTTCGGGAATCGCGATCCTCAATGGCGAGCCGCGAGTCAGATCGGCAAAGAACTGGGCTACGGCAATCAGCTCTTCGTGGTGATCGAGGCGCCGGCAGCAGAAACGGACGTTACTGGCCAGATGGAAGAATTGGCCGACCGTCTCACGACCAACATGCAGGCCAGCGGACTGTTTGTGGATGCACGCTGTGGTTTACAGGATGAGGAATTGCTCAAGATGGTGCGATTCTTTACCTGGAACTTTCCCTCATTCGCGCGGGCTGATCAAACGGAAGCTCTGAAGCAGCGGCTGGATCCCAAGCAGATTCATGAAAACGTTCGCCGGGCAGCGACCGAACTGGTCAGTCCATTCTCTTCGTTGGGAACCAATTACTTCGTTGCCGATCCCCTGGGTCTGATGCCGGTGATAACGGGCAACGGGCGGGGGCTCTCGCAGCTTGCCAATTTCGATCTCAACTGGGGATCTGGAAATCGGTTCTTCAGTAAAGATCATAAGGCGCTGCTTATCCTTGCCGAGCCGCGAGAGTCGGCAATGGATTACAACTTCGCTGAGCAAGTGATGCGGTGGACGCGGGAGCGTATCCGATCGATGACCGCCGAACCAGACCTGCGGGCCTCTGGAGTGCGGGCCACTGCGGCAGGGGCATACGTTTACGCGGAGCAAGAACACCGGCTTATTGAAACAAATATTCGCCGAATTTCCCTGATTTCAATTGTCGGTAATCTGCTGTTGTGCCTGATTATTTATCCGAGAATTCCACTTCTGCTTTTATCGTTGCTTCCCGCTAGCCTCGGCATTTTATGGACCACAGGCATTGCAGGTTTCTATCCAGGAGAAGTGAATCTGATTAGCCTGTCTTTTATCGCAATCCTGGCGGGACTTGGAGACGACCAGATCGTACATTTCTTCAACCGCGTGCCGCAGCAATGGGCAAAGGGCGGAACGCTGAATGATGCGGTAGTACGAACCTTCGAAACCACCGGGCTGAGTGTTTTCTTATGCATCGTAACCGCGGCGACCGCAACCGCGTCCCTCGCTAATGCGAGTTTCAAGGCGCTGGCGGAGTTTGGGTTCATCCTGACAGTTGGAATGTTCATGATGATGTTGCACACGTTGCTGACGGTCCCGGCGCTGCTGCAGTTGTGGTGGCGAATCTCGAAGCCGCGGGCGCCGCAGACGATTACCTTTCGCCTACTTCCCTGGGTGGCGCGGAAATCCGTTGATTTTGTGGGCCGACACACACGCCTTGTGTTGGGCTTGGGCCTGGGAGTGTTCCTGCTGTCATTAGCATTTCTGCCGACGATCAAATTCGAAAAGCACTTTGAGATCGCCGGCAGCGATAATCCGGCGGTGGCTGCGCAGAACCTGCTTTCCGCAAAGTTTGGCATTGAGGGCAGTCCGCACGTCCTGTTGATCGCCGGCGCCGAACAGGAAGTGCTGAATAGAGCCGAACAATTGACTGCCAGGCTGGAAGACTATCAGCATCGTGGTGTCATCAAGTCCATTTTTTCGCCTACATTTTTGCTTCCATCATCTCGAACCCAAACTAAACGAGCGGGTTTGCTAGCCGAGGTCAATTTTGCCGCATCCGCCCGCGCCCTCGGGAATGCGCTTCACGAGAATGGTTTTCGAACCGCGACCATCCAGCCTTTCATCGATCGACTCCGACAACAGGGTCAGCATCCAGGACGAAGCACGGGTCCAGTTACCCTGGAGACCGCCGCCAAGTCGCTGCCGCCAGGACTTCTCAACAATAGCATTCGCAAAACGGGGGACGCCAGCTACGTCGCCGCGGTCACCTTTTACGGCACCAATCCAGATGCTGTCGAGGTAATTCCGGAAAATGTCATTGAGTCCTGGCGTAATCAAATCGGAGGGTTTGCGGAGTTTTCGTTCGACAAGATGAACCGGGACCTGCAGAGGCAAGTGCTTCACGATAGCAGAAAAGCATTGGTCTGGACGGCGGGCGGGATTCTGTTGATCGTCTACCTTTGTTTTCGTAATCTTCGCGTATCGCTCATTGTGCTGATCCCAATCTTCTTCGGCGTGGTTGCAACCTTCGGCCTGTTACTGCTGGTGAGACATCACTTCAGTTTCATCTCAATTACGGCGATTCCGCTCATCATTGGAATCGGCATTGACAATGGCATCCATTTGGTTCGGCGGTATCAGGAGAACGAGCATAACGAAATTCTTGCGATCGCGAAGGCTTCGGGCGCGGCTCTGATTCAGTCGAACCTGACCACGATGGTTGGATTCGGCGCGCTCATGACCTCCAGTTTCGCGCCACTCGTAGAAATGGGTCTCGTGACTTCGTTGGGAGTTGCATTGGCTCTCGCCGGTGGATTGTTGTTGATTCCCGCTGTCATTCTGCCAGGGGAACGGCGCCGTAACGCCACGGGCGTGCTAGTCGGAAATCGAAGTGGCGATTGATTTGGGAACGAAGTTTTACAACTAGCCCTGGGATGTCGTGTCCATCAAGTTTACAATTCTGAGTTGCCGGACTTATTTTTGATGAACTCGCCCATTCGCTCGGCAACGCTGGTCTGGTCCGACTCGATGCCTAGTTTTTACCGACGGATTACTTGCAGGACGATAGCGCTAACATTGTTGCTGTCGATTTTTCTGATTTCACCGCTCCGGGCCGAGGCCGGACTACCGCGGGTTGCGATCTCGATTCCGACGGACCAAAGCGTCGGGGCAGGATTAACAGCCGCCGAGCAGTGTGAAGTCGCAAGCAAATTGATCGTGCTGCCGCCGCTATCCTTCCATTTTTCGAGCGGCGATTCTGGGCATGGCGAAATCCCCGCCGGTTTCTCTGAAAAAACTCTCGAGCGCGCGCCCGAAGGATCAGAAATTTGGCTTGACGTCGTAGTGGAAGCGGATTCAGTTGGCGGCAAAGAATCCGAGCAGGAAGTTAGTGACCGTGTTAACGCCTTCGTAAACTTGCTGCCTCTTTCGGCGAAAATGGTGCGCGGCCTCGTAGTTGAGATTACACATCCGTTGGTCTCTCCCGATCTGTTCTCGTTCGGACTGGTGCGTCTGGCATTAGCGATCAAAGGTAACAATGCCGGTCTGCAGTTGGCATTTGTTTTTCGCCCGGGTTTCGCCGGCAGCCACGGTGATCTTGTGAGAAGGTTAGCTACCTACTCGGATTTGCTGGGAACCACCTATGCCGAGGGCTGGCGTCAAGATGTCTCTCGGCTTTCCGAACAGAACATGAATAAACCGGTTATCCTTAAATTAGATCCTGGGGAGTCTGCGACACCATCGCCATTTTTAAGAGCGATGCTCGCTGGTGGAGAACCTTCGCCGGAAATTGTGTGGGCTGAGCCACCGGACGCCAAGTCTGCGGAAGCATTGTGCGCGGCAGGTAGCTTTCTTGGCCGTTCCATCACCGGCAACATGTTCGCGGCGGATTCCGCAGGCTCTCCGTTCAAGATCGCGGTGGATGGCGTAAACAATAATGAGCACCATTGGTTCGTCGGCGGCCCGTCGAATGCAGTGATTGTGGCGCGCGTCAATGCGAGTGCCAGCGCACCGAAGACGGTCAGCTTATCAAGCGTTAAGCCGGGGCCATTCGAGATCAAGTGGTACGACCCGGCGACTGGCGCCACGCTCCCGGCAGGCGAAGTGAAAACAACTGATAAGGGATTCGAGCAAATTTCCGAGTGCACCAGCGAATACGCCCTGATTTCAATCCACCGAAAAAGTGACGCCGATCAGACGGTCTATAACACGGTGGAGGTTAAAGCCGGTGCCGAACTGAGCGTCGAGGAAATTGTCGCCCGCTGGCAACAAAATCGCGAGGCACAGAAGCAAAGGCTCGAGAACTATACGGCTTCCGCTTTCATGAGCTTGCACTTTGAAGCCACGACTCTCGAGCCGGGGTTCGACTTTTCGATGCAGCTCAAGCAATTCTTCAGCCGGGCGGGACCGATGGAACTGGCGCAAAAACAGTTTTATATCAACGGAGTGAAGTTCGGGAAAAATCATGAGTTTCCGCTGCCGGCAATCGAACCGGAAAAAGTGATGACCCAGCCGCTCGAATTGAAACTCACCGAGCGTTATGACTACAAACTGCTGGGGACTGAACAAGTAAACGGAATCATGTGTTATGTAGTGGGATTCGAGCCGAAGGTGCGGGCCGAGACCCTTTACACTGGGAAGATCTGGATCGATGGTACGACTTTTCGCCAGGTGAAACAGCATTTGAGCGAGCGCGGCGTAAACAGCAACGTGCTGATAAATGTGGAGACACAGAATTACGAACTGTTTCGCGACGACAAGGGAAATGAATACAACTTGCTGCGGTCAGTTTCCGCACAGCAGTTGCTGAACGCTGCCGGACGTGATTTTGTGTTGCAAAGGACGGTGCAAGTTTCAGACTACGTGATCAACAGCTCAACCTTCATTACGGCCCTCGCGGCTGAGCACAGTTCGCGCGACCCGATGTTCCGCGATACAAACCAGGGACTGCGGTCGCTGCGAGTGAAAAGCGGCGAGCGGGTCGTAGTGGATCAAAATACAAAGCGCATCAAGTCGGTGGTTGCTGGCGCGATGTATGGAGGCACGTTCAACTTTCCGATTCCGTTCCTCGGCACCAGCACTGTGAATTTTGATTTTCATCACACTGGGGCGCAGCTTTCGACCTTTTTCGCCGGGCCTATCCTGATTTCCGACCTGTCGAAGCAGTTCCGGCCCAAGTTCCGCGTGGCCATGGATCTGGCACTCTCGGGATTGCCTGGCCAGAATCGCATTTACGGCAATAACACGGAATTGCTGCAGGGAGAAGTATGGACATGGGAGCAAACTATCGGCGTGCGCGTTTCGTGGCAAGCCGCCACCCATCTGAGCGTAACGGCCTCAAACTATTTCGCGTACGACAACTTTCTGCGAACCTACCAGGCGGTCGAGCAATACCAAATGCCCCGCAATGGCTTAAATGTGCTCCCAGGCCTTGAAATAAAATACAACCGCGACGGTTATGTATTCGACGCGCAGGCGACACGGGGTGAGCGGATCGGTTGGAGGCCCTTCGGGTGCATTTCGCTGTCCCAGACTGCCCCGGGTTGCGGGGCTTTATCATCCAACTCATCGTTCAACCCGCCACCCGAAAATGCTTTGCTGGTCCAGCGTCCGCACAGTGGATTTACGCTTTACAGCGCCGATTTAAACAAGGATTACTACATCCACAAATTCACCAAAGGCGGATGGGACGTTTCGTACTGGGGCGGAAATCAACTGGATCGCTTCTCGCGTTATTTCCCCTCATTTCTTACGTCGCCACGTCTCCACGGTATTCCCCCGGGAACGGATTCTTTTGACGCCATTGCCATGGCGAACGTACATTACGGTTTCAATGTGATGGACTTGGTGAAGGTCGATGGAATGTACGCGTATGCGCGGGCGCGCAATCTGGAAGAATCACTTCGATTTCGCAAATTCGACGGCCTGGAACTTAACTTCAACACTCCTGCTCCGTTTGGGACGCTGCTGCAAGGCACGGTTTCCTACGCGCTGGATGGGAATATTCCCCGCTACAACTCCCGTTGGGCCGCGTACATGTTGCTCTTCAAGCCGTTGCGCTAAATCGAGCATATGACTGAAGCAAGCGTGGGTAAGAGCACCGCCGAGCGAAGGGTCGCATTAGTCACGGGAGCCTCGGGGACTATCGGGGCCGCGATCGCGAAAACTCTGGGAATCGCCGGGTTTCGCGTAGCCGTGCACTATCGTCATGGGAAAGAGTCCGCAGATCAGGTGGTCGAACACATCGTGGACTGTGGCGGCGAGGCAGCGGCAGTCACAGCCGATCTGTCTCGCGAAGAGAGTGCTGCCCTAATGTTCGATCATATTGAACAGCAACTTGGCGTGGTCGATTACCTGGTAAACAACGCGGGAGTTAATCGCGATGGTCTGTTGGCCTTTATGTCGGAGCAGCAGTGGGATGAAGTGATTGACATCAATCTGCGCGGCACCTATCTGTGCTCGCGGTTGGCGTTGCCTGGCATGATGCGCCGCGGCGGTGGAGCGATTTGCAATATTGTCTCACCCGCCGGAGTTCGTGGCCAAGCCGGGCAGTGCAATTATTCGGCAGCCAAGGGCGGCATTATCGCTTTCACCAAGGCACTCTCCCGAGAGGTAGGGCGATTCCAAATCCGGGTCAACGCCGTTTGCCCGGGCGTGATTCCGAGCCCGATGTCCGCGAAATACATTGAGAAAGAAGAGAAACGACTGCTTTCGGAAATTTCCCTAGGGCGCTTTGGCAAACCCGAAGATGTGGCGTCGATCGTGGCATTTCTGGGATCCGAGGAGACAAGTTACATTACTGGGCAGGTCCTCGCTGTGGACGGTGGGCTGCTGTAGCGTAGTAGTTTAACGAGGGAAGAATAACGACATAACCTCAGGACACGATATCCCGCTACGGTGCTTGCAGAAAGGCTTCAGGACATTCGGTAGTGATTCTAAGGGCAGGCTTTGTGGTATGCTACGGCTTCGTAAACGAACTACAATGGCGAACGTTAAGGAGCAACTCAAGCCTATCATCTTAAATAGCTTGCGCATCACCGACTTGACCCCGGCGGATCTGCGCGACGATCAGCCGCTTCTCGGCGGAGAACTGGAAATCGATTCGATCGACGTCCTTCAACTCGTCCTAGAGATTGAGAGGCATTTTGGCATCAAGCTGGTGCAGGGCAATTTCAACCAAAAGCATCTCGAAAGCATTAATTCCCTAGCGTCGATCATCGAATCGAAAATGGCGGAAGCAAGCTCCTGATATTGGCAGTCCCAGGTGTGCTCCTGCTTGTCCTTACCCAAGCAAAGGTTGCAAATACAATAGCGGCTCGTTCAACTCGAGCGCCGGCGGGCTTTGGGCGGAGTAATGCGCCGCTCTGGACCTCAATGGTCGGGGCCTCTCCGCATACCAAGATGGAGATTCTTCTCATACTTCGGTGTTGCAGAAGGAAACTGACTCACAATGCAGACGACAATATGATGGCAGGCAGAAAGTGACGCGCTGGTACGAGCATCGTTTTCATAACACAACGGCGCTGCGGATGATATTCATCATCATGCCCCGGCTGCCACGGTTCCTCCATCCTCCCGTTGCGGCAGTCACGGCACTGATTTTCTTTCTCGCATTGAAGCGGGAACGAAGGGCGGTAACCCGGAATCTGCGCCGGGTTTCGGACAAGCGCGGGCTTGCACTGCACGGGGAAGTTTATCGCGTCTTCTATTCATTCTGCGACCTCATGGTTTCGTATTGTTTTGTACCACAGGCCACGCACTCGCAATTGCTCGACATGCTGGTGGACTCCGACGGCGGGAGCGCCAAAATCAACCAATCCCTGGCTGCCGGAAATGGACTCATTGTGTGGACGGCGCACGTGGGAAATTGGGAATTTGCGTCGCAACTGCTATCAATGTACGGACGAGTTAACGTGGCGCGAGTAGTCGAGGACAATCCAGCCGAGATCACGCTGCGGAACCTGATGGCAAGCGAACGGGTCACTACTGTGGACCTCAAACAGGGAATTCCGGCTACGTTAGAGCTTTTACAGGCTTTGCGTCGCAACGAGATCGTGGCCATGCAGGGAGACCGCGTTTATCAGCGCCACACTTTCGATGTGCCTTTTTTTTCGCAACCCACCAGCTTTCCCGTTGGCCCTTTCGTGCTGTCGCAGGTTTCAGGCGCGCCGGTATTGCCAGCGTTCGTTATTCGACGGGGTTGGTTGCGCTACCAGGTCCTGATGGGAGATCCCATCGCGGCGGTTTCGCCACACGGCCAATGCGCTGCCGACGATGCCGCCTTACCCGAGGCTATGTGTCAGGCGGTCAGGTTTTTGGAAGCAGCCTTAATGACGCATTACGACCAGTGGATGAATTTTTTTGATTTTTGGCCAGCTGCTTCTCGGTAATGATTCAAGCGCCAGAATCTCACAATGCGGACGTACATGCGCTTCCTGCACTGCCACGTTTTGGCCGGCTGATTCCGGCAGTAATTCCGGCGGAGCTTAGGAAATGTTTGTCCTTTATTCACAGCGTTAAGATCTCATGCCGATCAGTTCAAATGCGGGCGAATCAAGCGCCAGCCGGTCGTCTCAGCTCAGATACCTGCTCGACCTATGCTGGCGTCGGAGGCCAGTTTACGGAAATCGTCGCACCGAAACCGATTCGCCTCAAGAAGGAGCAGAAGGAACCTCATCCTCGCCTATCTCTCTCTGCGACCGGCTTCAAAGTTGTCGTTAAGCCGGCATCGCTTCATGTCATGGTCGTCGGATGTCAACTCAATCAAAACTCAACCGGGGTGCTCTGGTCGAAGCATCAGCGTTTGACACGCTTTCCGCATTCTAGTTGCGTCGCTTGCGGTCTATATCGGAATGGCTGGAAAGCGGGGTGGAAGGTGAAGAGATTCTGACGCCACAATGAAATTGTGGGCTCGCGTTCATTGTTATCGATCCCGCATACGTTGGGTCAAAGCTATTATTCTCTCAACCGTGAAGCCGCCTTGGCGAACGAAATATCTATGGAATTTTCATTCGTTGGACAACGGCTCACATTGGTGGAAGCATCTTTGTGAGCGGGATAAGGGCACTCGCCCTTTCCGATGGCCACTCTCACACAATCAGGAATTTTGCGTCGTCGAATTTCCCTGCGCGGCATTGTGCAAGGCGTGGGATTCCGCCCTTTTGTTTACAATCTGGCCAAAAATATTGGGATACGAGGTTTCATTCTGAACTCGTCATCCGGAGTGACCATCGAGGCCGAAGGGCCTGAAGCCGCTTTGGATGAGTTCATTCGATCACTCGACCATCCTCCGCCGCTTGCGAGAATTGAAGAAGTCGCTACCGAGGAAATCCTTCTAGTTGGCGATCAGTCGTTCGAGATCAAAGCCAGCCTCCCGGTTGACGGCGAATTCGCATTGGTTTCCCCGGATGTTGCCACCTGCGACGACTGTCTCCGCGATATCGATGATCCCGAAAATCGCCGCTTCGGCTATCCATTTACCAACTGCACCAATTGCGGCCCGCGTTACACCATCATTCAAGACATTCCCTATGACCGGCCGATGACTACGATGTCCGGTTTTCATATGTGTGCGGATTGTGAAGCCGAGTATCACGATCCCGCAAACCGGCGATTTCATGCACAACCCAATGCTTGCCCGGCATGTGGCCCGAGCGTAGTCCTGACA
>JBOGLH010000101.1:0-12388 GCA_050746025.1 Terriglobales bacterium
AGATGTCCAGAGACGATCACGATTTGTTCAGGATGTTCGGAACCTTTCAGATCCGCGACCACATTGTAGCCCTGCGCCTCAGCGCCTACTTTGCTCGTAAGCGTCAGGTGGATTCGCACCCGGCCGCGTAGTGCGAGGCGGGCGATCAGTCCTGCGTCTTCGGCACTGACTGCGCCCGCGGGAATGGGAGCATCAGTACTCGACCCGGTATGCGGAAGACGATATGCGCCGTCGCCAGCAGTGCGCACCAGGGAACCTACCGCACCCAACTGTGAGGCCGCCAGAGCTCCGCTGGCGCGATAGCGCACAACTTCACCGTAAGCCGCTCCCGCTTGTCCCGCCATGGCTTTCTGGTGGTCATAGACAACGTTGAACAAAACAACTTTGCCCGCCACTCTGTCTCTACCCAGCTGTTGCAATTCATCGAAACTCTTGACCACGACTACATCCGCAGTGATGCCCGCGTCTGGAGTCGGTGAATTTCCACGCAGCGCGGTGACGTATATTTTCTGTTTCGTTCCTTCGACCTGGCCGGAGTATTCGACCAACTCCGCCGCATCTGTTCCGCGTTCAAAGCGATGGACCGGCACAGGTTCGAGATGAACATCGAGTCCCAGCTTACGGATTTGATCGGCAACGTAATGTGCGGCAGCATCGGCCTGCGCCGAACCCTGCGGCCGGGGACCAATACTGTCGGTTAGATATTCGAGCTGCTGATATGCGTAGTTATCCGAGAGAGCGGCGTCACGAATCTGCGCAAGTTGAGTTCGTAGCTGCGCCGGAAATGCCCGCGACGCAGATTCAGCTTCCTCCGGGAGTCCATATCGTGAGGACCCGGGGGCCTGGGCGTAAGAGAAAAGAGGGATGAGTACCAGAAGTAGGAATGTGGAATTTCCACGAAGCATTGTCACCTCGAATTCAGCTGAATAGATTGTCTAAAGGTAACATCAGGAGCACAGTTCACGATTCAGCGCAGACATTCAACGACAGCCGCAGGCAAATACAAAGTTGCGAATCGCGCTTGGAAACAATGCCGGAGAGTCTCATTCACAAACGCTGCTTGGCAGTAGACACAGGAGCGCTATCCCGGTTGTTAATACCCGGGCCAATCATGTAGTCGAAGAAAAAAGTGGCTCCATTTCTGGAGCCACCATTCCAAAGAGGCAATTGGAGGGACAAGCACTTGCTAAGGCACCGTTTTCGCTCTAACCATCGCGCCAAGAGGTAACGCGCTGGAGACTGAGAGCGTACGGCTAAGGTCGGGTCGAGAACATAAAAAGAAGAGGTTCAAGAGCATGGATTGTGGCAGCCTCTTTTCTTGCTCAGTAAAATTGCACCTTCGCGGCCAAAAGCCCGGTGGCTGTAGGGCAACGATGACACTCACCAAAAACCTTGCTGGGTAAGGGTTTAGCGGGACACAGGGGAGGGTCGAGTTGATATCCCGCAATCCCCGAAATGCATAACTTTGCACATCCGTCGCAAGCTTTGGCTAATCCCGCTCCAACGGTGTCTATAAAGGAATCAGGCTCAAACAGCAACTCTGGTATTCTGCTGCTGTCTCCTGGAGGTCCAATGCCCCGTCGTTTAGCTTGGTTCCTTCCTCTTCTACTTCTACTTTTGTCTTCCCTGGCCGCCCAAACCCCGCAGGCTCCGCAAACCGCACGCCAGGCGCTGATTGAAATGTTTTTTGGAACTGCGCCCAATCACCTGGAAAAGCACCTGTCGGATTCAACTCGTAACACTTTTAAAAGAATGAGCGGTGAAGGCGGTATGAGTATGCTTGACGAATTTTCGATGTTTGCAAATATGACGAAAGCCGGCGGGGTGAAATTCGAAACTTTTGATACAGGGCCGACACTCCTGCAGGCGGAAGAGGTTGAGCAAAACCAAAAAACGGAAATTTCCGTCGAGGGTGATAGCCTCTCGGGAGACGAAGATGAAATCGAACTCACCTTGCACATCACCAAGGAAGGTAACGAGCAACCGCTTCCGTTTATTCCGCATTTTACTTTCATAATGAAAACCGAGGCTGATGTTTGGCGATTGAATGAGATCCGGGCTGAAGTGCGGGTGCCATTGGCGGACCCGGATTTTCTAAAAAACATCGAGCGCCAAAATGGCAGACAGAATGAGCAAGGCGCGCAACTCGGAATGCGCCTGATAATCGGGGCGCAAAATTCTTATCATTCATCTCATGGGACCTATGCGTGCACTCTCTCGGGAGTCATGGGCAAAGGACAAAACCAATCGAACGGATCTTTCGCTGATCTTTCCACGGGAAAGCACGGCGGGTACGTGTACGCGGTCTCCGGCTGCGATGGGCAACAATACAAAATCGTTGCTGAACCCGAAATAAACGATTCCGGCCAACGCGCGTTCTGCTCCGACGAGAGCGGAGCTATGCGAGCTGCGTCTGACGGCAAGGCGACAACCTGCTTGAGCAGTGGAGAAGCGGTAGCTGGAGAATCTGCCTCCGGTGAGCACGCTACCGGGCTCGCAGCCGTCGCGGTTGGCTCTGGTCCGCAAATCGATAAGCAATCAACCTCGGACACGAAGTCACAAAATAGTAGGACCGCGCCTGAAGGCGCGCGGCCAATGCGGGTGCGGGTATCCCAGGGCGTCAATCAGGGGATGGTCATTTCTAAAGTGCCGCCAATCTATCCCGTGGACGCGAAAGCCGCGCGCATTCAGGGCTCTGTGGTCATTGGTGTGATTATCGGTAGGGACGGTAACGTTCAAAGCGAACGCCTGATTTCCGGACATCCGTTATTAGCTCCCGCAGCCATGGATGCGGTGAAGCAGTGGAAATACCGGCCGTATGTGCTGAATGGGCGGGCAGTAGAAGTCGATACCCAGGTCACGATAAATTTCGCGCTGGTGCCAAACTGAACTATGTTGATTTAAGCTCCAACTCAGAAAATCTGCTCCGCGGCACATCATTCGTAGGCATGCGGCGCATCCTATTTCCAGAATTTCTCGTTTTCTGATAAACAACAACTTGCACTGGAGGAGAATTGTGGGCAGATGTGCGGGACTGTTTGTACTGTGTCTGGGATTGGCCTCAATGTTCGGATGTGGCGGTGGCAGCTCCTCCAGCACAACCCAACAACTGCGAATAATGATGGCTTCGCCGGACGCGCCGCCGGTCGACATTCTGATCGATGGAACTCAGGTCGCGACTTCGCTCGCTTACACCAATTCCACCGCGTACCAGACCGTAAAGTCAGGTTCGCGTCACATTCAGGCACTGACGGTGAGCAACTCGAAGTCGGTTTTTGATCAGAGCATTTCGATATCCGGCAGCGCTAATCAGACCCTTCTTCTGACAGGTCCGGTGGCAAAAATACAGCCTCTGCTGCTGACAGACGCGGAAACCAATAAAACTATTACCACGGGTGACGGCAAAGTTCGGGTAGTGAATGCGTCGTCACTGATGGGTCCGGCGGACGTCTACATTTTGAACTCGGGAGAGAGTCTGGCCGGAGCGACGCCAGCTTCTCCCGGTCTCGCCTTTGATAAAGCCACAGATTACACGTTGGTAAAAATCGGCAACCACGAAGTAGTAATGACTCAGCCAGGAACAACGAATGCTTTCCTCAGCACGGGTCCGCTTGCCATAGTTCAAAGCCAGTTTCAGACGGTGGTCGCGGTGGATGCCGCGGGAGGCGGTTTCAACTTCATCGTGCTGACCGATCAGTGATGCGCCATGGTACGGCACAATTGTTTAAAGTCCCCAGCTGAAATCAACAACGCTTTCCGCTGCTCACGCGTCTAAGAACTGAGGGCTAACCGGCCGCCTTTGGCCACGCTTTCCCGCTGTATAATCAGGGGTTTGAAATTCGGAGGCTATTCAACATGCAAGCGCGCGTCAATCTGTGGGGGCGTTTTAAAGCCAATCGCCTGGGTTTTACGGCGGTCATTCTGCTCACGCTGACAGTCGGAATTCTGATCGGCACCGTCGTGTCCTACAGCGTTAAGGGCCAGGAAAAAGAGAAGCGGTCGGCCGAGGCTACGCCGCTGACCGTACCGTCTCCCCGGCAGATGTCGAATCAGTTCTCGCAAATCGCCAAGACACTCGAGCCCGCGGTAGTCAATATCAATACCGAATCGACCATCAAGACGTCACGGCGCCGCGGTAACAACGATCAAGATCAGGAAGGGGGCGATCAGGAAAGCCCCTTCGGCGATTTCTTCGACAAATTCTTCGGCGGACAGGGCGGCGACCAAGGTCCCATTCGTGAACGTTCTTTGGGATCAGGCGTAATCGTTGACTCCAAGGGGTACATCGTCACCAATCGTCACGTGGTCGAGAAAGCGGACCGCATTCGCGTGCACCTGCAAGACGACGCACCCGGCGTGCAGCACGACGCCAAAGTAATCGGCAGCGATCAGGAAACCGATCTCGCTGTAATCAAGATCGATGTTGATCACGGTTTGCCGACCGCAAAGCTCGGCAATTCAGACAGCATGCAGGTCGGCGATTGGGTGCTCGCAGTAGGTAGCCCATTCGGCCTGCAAGCCACCGTCACTGCCGGAATTGTTTCTGCCAAGGGACGAAACATCGTTCCCGGCCGTCAGTTTCAATCATTCATCCAAACTGACGCCGCCATCAATCCCGGTAACTCAGGCGGGCCACTCGTCAACATGGAAGGCGAAGTGATCGGCATCAACACTGCCATTCTGACCGATACCAATGCCTATGCCGGCGTCGGCTTCGCGTTGCCGTCCAACACCATTGCCCAGGTCTATAACCAACTTACCGGGCCGGAACATCGAGTGGAACGTGGGTCTATTGGAATTGAGTTCAACGCACAGGAGAACCCGGCGATTGCGCGCGTATATGGCGGGCAGGGCGGAATCACGATTTCGAGTGTTGTCCCCGGTAGCCCGGCTGAACGTGCCGGATTGAAGGTGGGCGACACGATATTTTCGGTCGACGGAAAGTCGATCAAAAACGGCGACGAGCTGGTTTCGGACATCGCTGGTCGTAAGCCTGGTTCGAAAGTTACGCTGGGGTATTTCCGTAACGGCAAGAAGGATGAAACCGCAGTGACGGTCGCAGACCGCGCCAAATTGTTCGCCAGCCGCCTTGGCGATCAAGAAGAAAACGGTGAGCAATCGACCCCCAAGCAAAGCAAATTAGGCGCAATCGTGCGCGAGCTTACTCCTGAAATGGCCGACCGCCTCAACGTTCCATCCGGTCAGGGCGTTGTGGTGCAGGAAGTGAAACCGGGATCCTTTGCCGACGACGTCGGTCTCACTCGAGGCGACGTTATCCTTGAAATTAATAAGCAAAAGGTGAATAGCCAGGATGAGTTCGACCGCGTGCAGAGTGGACTGAAAAGCGGCCAGGATGTAGTGTTCCTGGTGCGCCAGCGCGGTGCAGGACGGAACGACGGCACGATCTTTTTAGCCGGGACACTTCCGTAACTATTACTGGCACTAACGGAACTGGCGCGGAAGCATTCTGCGGGAGATCATGAATGGACGCCGGAACTGCTGTTTCACGGCGAGGGACTGCGCATGCATGTGAAGAACAAATTCGGGGCGGTGGCCGTAACGGCGCTCTTGAGCATAACTCTGGCCTTTGCCGGCACGAGTTCATCTGAAAAGCCGTCCACGAAGGCGACTGCCAAAGTTCAGAACACTTCACACCACCATCATGCGAACAAGAAGGCGGGAAAACGACGTGTCCGAGGGCAAAAGGCGATTCAGAGTGAACGGGTACGACAAATCCAGCAAGCCCTTATTCGCGAGCACTACCTGAAGGGCGAACCATCCGGAAAGTGGGACGCTTCGACGCAGCAGGCGCTGCATCGCTACCAATCAGACCAGGGTTGGCAGAGCAAAACCGTTCCCGATTCGCGAGCGCTGATTCGTTTGGGATTGGGACCTGATTCTGAACATCTGCTCAATCCGGAGAGCGCCATGACCACGTCGCCGGCGGCTTCTACGCAGCACATAACCTCGCGCTCGGCGGCCAAGATTTCGTCAGCAACAATGTCAACCACAGGAAACTCAATGCCCACGACTTCAGTGCAGCAGGTTTCGGCGCCTTCAGCCAGTATGTCGGCCGTTCCCACGCGATAGCAAAAATCATTTCTGCGGAAAATACGGCAGCGGCTGGTCTTTTATGACCGCGCGAGGATTGTGGTTTACCAGCGCTTCGGCGCGTTCGTCTCCGAATTCCTTGGCGATGATTTTTTTGGCCGCCGAAAGCACCGGCACCCTTCGCTTGGTCTCATGCGCATCGGTGGAGAGAAAATGCACCGCTTTCTGTTTTAACAGCCAGTCGGCGATCTGACGGGGCCGAGGCCCCCAAAATCCGGTGAAAACGGAAGCCGTTACCTGCACTGCACAACCAATATCTCTCCATTTAACAACGCGCTGCGGATCCTGCTGCAGAAGCGGATTGCGCTCGGGATGAGTGATGATCGGGGTAATGCCGCGCTCGTGCATTTGCGTGAACCAGTCGTCCACTTGTGGAGAAATGCTGAAGTTGCTGAACTCGACCAGCATGTAATGGCTTTTGCCGATACAGAATTTTTCCGGCGCGCGCAGCGCCATCTGCATGTTGTCAAAAGAAAGATGAAAATCGCAGCCCAAACTCAGCGCAGGACGAGGACCGACGCGCCGGCGCAAACTTTCGAGCAGAGTTAGAAGATATGCACGATCGTAAAAATAGCGATCATTCGAGTGCGGAGTAGCGACGATGTGCCCGATGCCGTCTTCGGCAGCCATCCGGCACATGGCTTCGGAAACTTCCCAGGACTTTGGGCCGTCATCTACTTCGGGCAGGATGTGGCAATGAATGTCGATCACGCAGCCCGATTAGAGCAGATTCCGAACAAGACTCAAAGTTTTAAGGCATTCCTTTGTGAACCTTGGTGTCCTTCGTGGTTCCGAAGTCGAAAGCGTTGACCACGAAGGACACGAAGGTACACGAAGTAAAGCCAAAGCTTCGGATGTTAAGAACCTGTCTTCATGAAATCGCGAATCTCTGAGTAAGCCTTACGCAGCATTTCTTCCTGCGGCAGAAACACGATGCGGAAATGCTTGCTGCCGGGCTTTTGGCCGAAACCCGAGCCCTGCACCGTCAGGATGTGCTTCTCCAGCAGCAATTGCTTCACCCAGGTGGCGTCGTCTTCCGGAACATCGATGCGAGGGAATGCATAGAACGCTCCACGCGGTGGAACGCAGCTCATGCCGGGAATCGAGTTGCAGGTTTCAACGGTCAAGTCACGACGGGCGGTGAGTTTACGCCGCACTTCAACCAGATGGTCCTGCGGACCTTCGAGCGCAGGTTTGATCGCGTACTGCTCAGGATGATTGGCTGAAAGCCGCGCCCGCAGCATCTTGTGAATGCCTTCGATGTAAGGCTTCACGGCAGCGGCTTCACCGCTCACAATGCCCCATCCCATTCGCCATCCGGGGGCGAGATAATTTTTTGACAGTCCCCCGATGGTTACAACCGGCACGTCAGGAGCGACGGCGGCGATGGAAATGTGTTCGCCACCATCGAGAATCAGCTTGTCGTAAATTTCGTCAGCAATGATTAACAAGTTGTGCTGACGGGCAAGCGCGGCCAAATCTTGAAGCATTTTTCGCGTGCAAAGTGCGCCGGTGGGATTGTTGGGATTGATCAGAACAATGGCTTTGGTCCTGGCATTGATCCTTTTTTTTATGTCGTCCAACTCGGGCTGCCAGCCATCGTCTTCGTTCAGGTAATAAGGATTCGGCTCGGCCCCAACTTTGCAAAGCACCGCAGGGTAGAGCGGATAATCCGGGCGCGGCGTGAGGACATTGTCGCCGGGATTGAGCAGCGCGGTCAGGCAAAGATCGACGGCTTCGCCGGCGCCGTTGGTGATGAAAACATCCTGTACCGTTGTGATGCCGTTCTTCTGGGCTTCTCTACGAATAGACTCGAGCGCCTCGGGAACTCCCGCGGAAGGTGCGTAGCCGTTTTTGTTATCACGCATGGCGCGATAGGCGGCCTCGATGACATGCGCGGGAGGCGCAAAATCAAAAATATTGGGATCGCCAACGTTCAGATACAGAACCTTGTGACCCTGCGCTTTGACCTGGTCAGCCAAGCTGACGAGATCACGAATGGCATAGCGCAGGTTTTCGAGCCGTTGGGCAGGAGCGATTTCGCGAGTTTGAGCGACAGGCATGGAAATATTCTACCTACGATTCAGGACAAAGGCGCAGGTCGTTGTTGGGTTGCCAAAGTCAGAAAGCCTTTAACTCAGAAATCGCAGAGGAAAAATTCGATCAGACCGAGAGCCAACGGCCTACGACGATCTTCTATTCCGGCCTATCAATCTGCGCTTTCTGCAGCCGGTCTGAGTAGTCTACGTACACCGATTTCCACTCCGAGTAAAAATCAATGGCGCCTATGCCGCCCTCACGATGTCCATTCCCAGTCGCCTTGGTTCCTCCAAACGGAAGGTGAACCTCGGCGCCGATGGTGGGCGCATTGATGTAAGTAATTCCGGCATACAAATCGCGCATGGCAGTGAAGGCCTTATTCACGTCACGGGTGTAGATCGCCGACGACAAACCGTATTCGATGTTGTTGGCAATCTGTATAGCGTCGTCGAAATCTTCACACGGAATAATCGAGACCACCGGGCCGAAAATTTCTTCCTGTGCGATTCGCATCTTGGGATCGACATCGCTGAAGATCGTCGGTTCCATGAAAAAGCCGTGACGGTAGTCGCCCTGGTCCAGGCGGTTACCACCGCACTGCAATTTTGCACCCTCGGTCTTGCCGACATCAACATACTGAAGGTCGCTCAGCAACTGGCGCTCGTTCACCGCAGGCCCCATGTCGGTAGTTTCGTCCAGACCATTGCCGACCCGAAGTTTTTTGGCCCGCTCGACTAGGCGGCTGACGAATTCGCGATAGACACCTTTCTCGACAATGATTCGGCTGGTTGCAGTGCAACGCTGGCCGGTGGTGCCAAATGCTCCCCAGAGCGCGCCTTCGATAGCTAGATCGAGATTTGCGTCATCGAGCACGATCATAGGATTTTTGCCGCCCAGTTCCAGCGAGCAATGTTTAAATGTCTTGGCGGCAGTGGTGCCGATGGTCTTTCCGACTGCGCTCGATCCCGTAAACGAGATGGCCCGTACTTCGGCGTTTTCGAGCATAGGCGCGCCGGCATCCGGTCCGAAACCAGTGACAATGTTTACAACACCCTTGGGCACACCGGCGTCGGCCAGTACGCGGACCAGATTGAAGGTGGAAAGAGGGGTATCTTGTGCAGGCTTGATCACGCAAGTATTGCCGCATACCAACGCTGGGAGCAGCTTCCAGGACGGAATGGCCATGGGAAAGTTCCACGGGGTGATCATCCCGCACACGCCGACCGGCTGGCGTATCGCCATGGCGAATTTGTTGGGCAGCTCGGAAGGAGTGGTGGGACCAAATAAACGGCGACCTTCGCCGGCCATGTAATAAGCGGTATCGACCGCCTCCTGAACATCGCCGCGGGTTTCTTTCAGAACCTTGCCCATTTCGCGGGTCATGTCGCGCGCATATTCTTCTTTGCGCTCGAACAACATTTCTGCGGCTAGGTAAATGAGCTCAGCGCGGCGAGGCGCTGGCACCAGCCGCCACTTCGAAAAAGCTTTTCTTGCCGCATCGACGGCGGCATAAACATCTTCTTTGTTGGATTTCTGAAAAATGCCCACTACATCGCGAGTGTCGGCCGGATTGCGGTTTTCAAACGTCTCGCCGGACGCGGATTCGACCCACTCGCCGTCGATGAAGTTCTTATAAATGTTGGGACGAGACGCATCGCCCTCGATGACGGACCGGGTCAGGGTATCGGTTGCCATTCACATCCTCCTGGAAACCTTTAATGGTATCGCCCGGCCGGAGGAGGGGCAAGTTGGGCGCAGATCTAGCGACATTGAAGTCGGCGTCCCGGGAATGTCCGAAATGCGCTATCTCTTGTGACCTCAGTAACCTAAAGTGCGTCGATTGCCATTACCCTACCTATCGAGCCTGTAATAATCTTGGCACAAATCCAAAGGGACTGTTCTGCCCTACCGAGGATATCGTGCACTCGAACCAGAAACCAGGGATAACGATTGCCTGGAAGACCGTCACCTACCGAAGCGTGGTTCTCTTCGTAATGGCTATTTTGGTGGCCCTATTGGTCGCAACACGATTTGCTTTTCCCGAGTTCAGTGCGACCACACAAAAAGCGGTCGGCAGCCTGTTCACGAAACTGCTTGAACGTGTAGCTTCGCAGCCGGCAGCAACCGGCGGTGTGATAGCGCAGCAGGCGCACATCACGGCGCTCGACGGTACCGTCCGCGTCAAAAAGGCGAACAGCAACGATTGGGTAAAGGCCGATTACAGCCTTCCACTTGAAAAGGGCGACGTGATCCAGACCGGCTCCGAAGGCATGGCCAAGATCGTCTTCAATGACGGCACCAACTACACGGTGAAGCAGGATTCACTGATCGTAATCGAAGAGAACTCGGCGAACGCGCATCAACAAACGAATGTTGCAGTTAGCGTCAACACCGGAACGGTCGATCTGGCTACGGGCACCTACGCGCAAGGCTCGAAATCAGCCGTCATCTTGGACGGCGCGACCGCAACTCTGGCACCCGAAAGCGCGGCGCGGGTGAGTAGAGACAGCAAGGCACAGCACGACGAACTATTGATCACCAAGGGCAGCGGCGTAGTGCAGCGCGATGGTCAGACCCTGCAACTGGCGGGATGGGAAAAAGCCAGCTTCAAACCTCGATCGGGCGGTCTGGAAAAGGTTAAAGAGATTGGACCGCCGACGCCGATTTCTCCGGCCAACATGATGCCGATCTTCATCTCCCATGATCCCAAGCCGATTGAGTTCTCGTGGACGCCGATGGCCAACGCGAAATCGTACCGATTGCAGGTGTCGCGTAATCCTTATTTTTCATCGCTCGTCCTCGATCGCAAGGTTAATTCTGCTGATGTTATGGTCTCGGGTCTAAACGAAGGGCCGTACTACTGGATGGTACGATCGTTGGACGCGGCGGAAAAGGAATCTGCAGAAAGCGAAAAGAACCGCTTCACAATAATTGCCAAGGAAACTAACTCCGGCAAAATCACACTGTCGCTCGATCCTTTTATCCAACATGGTCATGTGATTGAGTTAACCGGCAAGACTGAAGCCGGCGCACGCGTCATGGTGAACGGGCACGAAGTACCGGTGGTGGGCGGCGATGGCAGTTTCCATTACTTCACTCCTCCCCTTCCCAACGGGGAGACGCTTATAACGGTCACCGCGCAGGATGCCAAAGGCGGTGTTAACACCGAGCAGCAAAAGGTCGTGATCCAGTGAAGGGTTTACTTTCATGGGAATCGCTGGCGCACTCAGGGGCTTTTTTTTCAGCGGTGGGCCGAAAAAGTCCTTACAATAAAGACCAGACCCATCACAATTTCAATTTTTCGGGCCGGGCCCGGTCTTCGGCACAACTCTGCCGAAGCGATCTAGATCAATAAAGGGACAACGTATGTCATCCAATGGTTTTCGCAATGGGTCATCGGGCGGGCACAATGTCAGATCGCTGTTCAGCATGTTTTCCAGTGATCTGGCAATCGATTTGGGGACGGCTAATACTCTGGTTTACGCCAAGGGAAAAGGCATTGTCGTCAACGAGCCTTCCATCGTCGCTTTGAACAAGAACACGGGCGAAGTGGAAGCCGTGGGCAAAGAAGCGAAAGAGATGCTTGGCCGGACGCCGGGAAATATTGTCGCCATTAAGCCTATGAAGGACGGCGTAATTGCCGACTTCAAAGTCACGGAGAAAATGCTCAACTACTTCATCCAGAAGGCGCATAACCGCAAGATGCTGGTACATCCGCGGATTGTGATCGGCGTGCCTTCTGAGATCACGCAGGTAGAAAAGCGCGCGGTCATGGATTCCGCGTATCGAGCTAAGGCCAGCGAGGTTTATCTGGTAGAACAGGCCATGGTGGCGGCGATTGGCGCGGGCCTGCCGATCACGGAACCGTCGGGCAATATGGTGGTCGATATCGGCGGCGGCACCACTGACATCGCGGTCATTTCGCTGAGCGGCATTGTTTATTCGCGATCTGTCAGGATGGCCGGCAATCAGATGGATGAAGCCATCATGAATTACCTGAAGCGCAAATATAATTTGTTAGTTGGTGAGCGCACGGCGGAACAAATCAAAATTCAAATTGGATCTGCGTATCCGTTAGACAAACCGCTGACGATGGAAATTAAAGGCCGCAACCTGATCGATGGCGTGCCGAAAACTATTACGGTTGACGACAGCGAAATTCGTGAAGCATTGAGTGAATGTATTTCGACCATCATGAACGCAGTGCGTGTTGCGTTGGAGCGTACGCCTCCTGAAC
>JBOGLH010000102.1:0-8112 GCA_050746025.1 Terriglobales bacterium
ATCAAAACCCCGCAGACAAAAAACCAGCCGACGACGCCGTGAATCTCTGAGGGCCGAGTCGGAGAAAGGGAATAGCGCGGATCCACGAAGAAGTAAAAAATCCCCAGGAAGCCGACAATTGCGGTCACAATTGCGGGAGCATATCCGCATAGGATGGAGCAGAAAGCCACGGCTGCGTACACGGTGACGTAAAAGGCCACATGCCCCAGCAGGGGATCGAAAATCCAACGCAACACAATTGCCAGCGCCGCGGAGGCCAGCGCAATGCCGTAACGCTCGACCACGAATTCGCGTCGCAGGGGAGAAAAAAATTTCAACTTCTTGAGTGCTGGATGGCGCTCAGTAAGCATTACGTTTCCGTCTGCCGCGTCGCTCATATCGTTCATCAGCATCAGCGAGGAAGTTGCATGTTGAAGTGATTCCCGGCCACCGAATTTTCTGATTTATGGAACAAATGCTGCTGCGTTAAATTCCCTCTGTTTTTTGCGCGGCGCCTCTATCTCGGGCGACACTGGATTTTGGGGGTAACCCTCCGCCATATAACAAAGAGCGCGGTCAAAGAATTGGTCGACTAAGGCCAAAAGCTCCATCTCACCGTAAAGCTCAATTGGGTTGCGAAAAAACCCTTGCTTCTGTATGAAGTCCCAAAGATATTCCTTGGTCATGACTACTGCCCAACAGGAATCGGCGAGTGCAATGCCTTGAAAGGCGCGCCGGGCAGCCAGCTGATGATAGCGCTGTTCGATGTCGTTTTCGGTCTTTGAAAGGAGCCACTCGCTCATGTGCAACAAGAGCTCCTGGAGCCCGGCGAGCAACTCAGACTCCGGGACTTTCTGGAGTTGACTGGTTTTGGGCGAAGTTTGTATCCGCGTGGCTAAAGTTCGGGCGATCTCGTTAGAGTGCGTTTCGATCAGGCGGATCAAGCGCAATGCAACCATTTGTTCTCCTTGCCCTCACTCGGCTGATTACGGACGCGGGCACTCATTGATACGAGAGAGACTCGTCAGAGTGCGCGGAAGGCGTCGCGCATCCCCGGATTTTCTGCCCTTGTTTATGATGATGCTCGCACTTTCCCCATGGTTGTAAAAAATTGTCCGCTTGTATATGAGGCGCTAATGTATCTAAATTGCAGCGAACCAACGAAGCATCTCTTTTTCTCTTGACGGGCAAGGTAAATTAAAATCATCCAGCTCTGACGAGACAGGGTGGAGAGACTTGCAAAAAATAATAATGTTCGCATTCATAAACGATTATCGGAGTGCCACGAATGGAGTGTTTTGCCTGCATTCATTGTCATTTTTATCAGCCGCCACGGGAAAATCCGTGGCTGGAAACAGTTGAGTCACAGGATTCCGCGGGTCCTTATCACGATTGGAACGAGCGCATAGCGAGGGAGTGCTATCTTCCCAATGGCGCATCGCGCATACTAGACTCCGAACGCTGCATCGCGAAGATCGTCAACAACTATTCCAGGATCAGCTTTAATTTCGGCCCGACCCTGCTTTCCTGGATGGAAGAGCGCGAGCCGGACGGGTACCAGCGCATCCTTGAAGGTGACCGAGAAAGTCAGAAACTATTCTCAGGACATGGCGGGGCGTTAGCGCAGGCTTACAACCACACCATTCTTCCGCTGGCGAATGCTCGCGATAAGCGTACGCAGGTTCTTTGGGGCCTGAAGGATTTCCGGCATCGTTTCGCGCGGGATCCCGAGGGCATCTGGCTGCCGGAAACCGCGGTGGATACGGAAACTCTGGAAATTCTCGCCGGCGAAGGACTCAAGTTCACGATCCTAGCCCCGCGACAAGCGCGACAACTGCGTTTTGATCAAGATTCTCCCTGGATAGGTCTCGAATATGGTGCGGATTCGCGACATCCCTACGCGTGTAATCTGCCATCGGGACGTACGATTGCATTATTTTTTTATGATGGCGCGCTCGCAACTGCAGTAGCGTTTGAGAAGCTACTGTTCAGCGGCGAAAATTTTGCGCGACGCCTGCTGAGCCGTTTCGATCCCGAAGGGGATTCCGGGCAACTAATGCATGTTGCCACGGATGGCGAAACCTACGGGCATCACCATCGTCATGGCGATATGGCCCTGGCCTTCGCTCTGCAATACATTCAGCTAAATAATCTCGCCCGCCTGACCAATTACGGCGAGTATTTGGAGTTGCATCCACCGACACAGGAAATCCGAATTAAGGAGAAGACTTCCTGGAGTTGCGCCCACGGGGTGGGACGTTGGGAGAGCGACTGTGGGTGCAATGCGGGAGGCGGTCCGGGCTGGAATCAGAAATGGCGGCAACCATTGCGTGAGGCCTTTGATTGGCTGCGGGATAGTCTGATCGAGGAATACGAATCGAAAGCGGGAGAGATTTTAAAAGATCCGTGGTCGGCAAGAGACGATTACATTGACGCTGTTCTCGACCGATCAGCCGCGAGCGTGGCTGATTTCTTAAATCGGCATTCACTTCGCAGTTTGTCCCCTGACGAAGAAGTGCGCACTCTGCGCCTGCTCGAACTGCAGCGGCACTTGATGCTGATGTACACCAGTTGCGGTTGGTTCTTTGACGAGCCTACCGGGACCGAGACCGTTCAGGTGCTACAGTACGCGGCCCGCGCAGTGCAGTTAGGGCAGCAGTTATTCGGTAGAGATTTCGAAGAGGAGTTTCTGAAAAAGCTGGAGTGCGTCCACAGCAACATCTGTGAATTCGGAAATGGCCGGGATATTTATGAGCGCTTCGTCCGCCCCGCGATGCTCGACCTTCCCGGGGTTGCAGCCCACTACGCGATCAGCTCTTTTTTTGATGGCTATGAGCAATCAGATTCCATCTATTCATACCAGGCGCATTTGCGCGATGTGAGCAATCTGGAGAGCAATGGCGCAAAACTTTCGGCCGGCACGGTCGAAATCAGGTCTCGCATCACTCACGCGCAATTAGATTTTAATTTTGCCGTTCTTCATGCCGGAGGTCATAACCTGCGTGCGGGGGTTTGCGAAGCTCATGACGAGGTTCACGACTTCGCTAAGGAAGCGGGCCGGTGCTTATCCGAATCGGGTGTCAATGGAGGCTTGCGTGTCCTGGACCAGTATTTTGGCGGAGAGACTTATTCGTTGAAGTCACTGTTTCGCGACGAGCGGAAGCGCATCGTCACTCAAATTGTCGAGAGCACGCTTGCCGGTATCGACAAACTGTATGGCGACGTTTATGAGCATAACGTGGCGTTGATCGATTTTCTCAGAAATCTAGCTATGCCGTTACCGCCCATCCTCCGCGTCTCGTCTGAGTTCGTGCTCGGTAACGACATTCGGCGTTTGCTTAGCAGCGAAAAGGTGGATTGTGAACGTTTGCAATGCCTCATTGAGTCGGCCATGGAGAAGGGAATCGTTCTTGATGATTCGGTGAAAGTGGCGTTGCGTGAGCGTCTTGACCGCACTATGAGTCGGTGGTCAATTGATCCCTTCAACATTCAGACCTTGAGCGAATTGGAAGTGCTGATACCGCTGCTTCGCGCTGTGTCAGTCGAGGCTGATCTCTGGCACGCTCAAAATATTTACAACGAACTGATGAAGGCCCTCAAGAGCATAGGACTAGACAGCGTAAGTAGTACATCACTCCAACTTTTCCGCGGTATTGGACATTGCCTCGGCATTGCGGTGCCAGAGACATTTCTGCCGGCTATCGAAAAGAAAATTGAGTTTATTTCTGTGCCGCAAGCGCCGGAGTTGCAGCTCAGCGTTTCGGCAGAAGGCAACTGTTCGATCGAACTCCGCTGATCGAGTTATGGGATCGCCACATCGGAGACGATGTTTGAGTAGCCGCTCTCCGCGTTGCTGGTGTCGACTGCCGTGGTCGCATAACAATATGCTGTTGAATTTGTGACCGCGCTATCGGTGTAAATGGTACTGGTGTTTAAAACTGGATTGATTTTCGAGAACGCGCCACACGCCGAATTAAATTGAGCGCGATAGACGTTGTAACCGACAACATCGGTTGAAGTACTCGCTGTCCATGACAAATTCACGGAATGCGTGGGCGCGGGCGTTCCCGTACCTGTAAGCCCTTCGGTCGTAGTCGACGATATGGCGTTGCTGGTAATCGTTAAGGTCGCGCTTGCCGCTGTGGCTGTTTGCGGGCTGAAGGTTATGGTGAACGCCGCGCTCTGCCCGGATGGAATCGTTACAGGGAGAGAGAGACCACCAACACTGAACGCAGAATTGTTCGTGCTCGCCGCAGTTACGGTAACGCTTCCACCGCTGGCGCTCAAACTGCCGGAAGCAGTTCCACTCTGCCCGACCACAACGCTGCCTAACGCCAGGGTCGACGGTGTCACGGTCAATTGACCGGCTTGCGGCGCGGTCCCCGTTCCGGACAGGGTAATCGTGAGAGTCGGGTTCGACGCATTCGAAGATATTGTCACAGTACCGCTGGCGGCGCTTGCCGTTTGAGGCGTGAAAGCGACCGTAAAAGTAGCGCTCTGACCGGCCGTGAGCGTCATGGGTGCAGCAATTCCACTCAAACTGAAGCCAGTTCCGGTGGCGTTTAACTGACTAATATTGACGCTGCTACCGCCGGTATTGGTAATTGTTTCCGAAGCAGTTTGCTGGCTGCCGACAGTCACAGTGCCGAAAGCTTGGCTCGACGGATTGCCTGTCAGTTGCCCAGCCGCAACTCCAGATCCGGACAGCGGAATCGTGAGCGTCGGATTTGAACCGTTGGAAGTCAGCGTCACATTCCCGCTCACCGAGCCCGTCGCCTGCGGAGCAAATGCTAGTGTAAAAGTTGCGCTCTGACCGGCGGCCAATGTCTTCGGCGTGGCCAATCCACTCAAGCTAAATCCCGTACCGCTGACGCTCGCCTGCGAAATGGTGACACTCGTTCCGCCAGTATTGGTCACGGTTTCAGAGGCCGTTTGCTGACTGCCGACAGTCACACTACCGAAAGCCTTACTCGAGGGATTGCCCGAAAGCTGCCCGGGCGCTATTCCGGTGCCCGAAAGAGAAATCGTAAGAGTTGAATTGGGAGCGTTGGATGTTATTGTGACGCGCCCGGATACGGCACCGGCCGTCTGAGGAGTGAAGTTCACATTGAAAGTTGCGCCCTGACCGGGGTTGACCGTCAGCGGCGCGCTGATTCCGCTCAAGCTGAACCCTGTTCCGCTGGTCGCGACTTGTGAAATTGTGATGCTCGTCCCGCCGGTATTGGTCACCGTTTCCGAAATGGACTGCTGACTGCCTATAGTGACGCTGCCGAAAGCCTCACTGGAAGGACTGCTCGCCAGTTGCCCAGCCACAATTCCGGTTCCGGACAGAGAAATAGTAGCCGTCGAATCTGAGGCATCGCTCGTTATTGTGACGGTCGCAGTGAATGATCCTACGGCAGCTGGTGTGAATGCAACGCTCAGAGTCGTGCTTTGACCAGCTGCGATGGTGGCAGGGAAACTCGGCGCAGTCACCGAAAAATTAGCGTCAGATACGGTTGCGCTTTTCACGGTAACCGCAGCCGATCCAGAATTTGTGGCAGTGACGGTGAGCGTGTTTGTCGCGCCGACGACAACGCTGCCGAAATCCATGCTGGCACTGTCGAGAGACAGGGTCCCGGTTTGCTGCTGGGTTTGTTTCGGAGGGCTTCCGGCGCTTAGACCCTGACATCCAGCCAGGAAAGAAAGGCCCACCAGAAGCATCAAGAGCTGTGCTGTTTTCCAGGACATTCCTGCACTGTCCTGGGTGGCGTGTAGAGCTGGGCAGTTTGGCGTCATAGGCTGTCATGAGCCATCCCCTCTACATCCAGCGTTAATTCACTGCTTCCAGTCTCGGGGGAGGACTGTCAGGAGTGTGGACCTATGTTCCTCAATTGAATAGATTTCGGAGGTACATACCTTTTGCAGGAAGAAGGTCAACAGCCAAATTGGGACTTGGCCCGATACGAACCGTTAAATTACGGTCCTTTGGTGTGAGGAGATAGGAAGCCGCAGAAAAAGGCCGAAGCCGCTATCGCGTAGTCAGCAAGTCTGGGAAAATTAATCGGAGGCTGCGCTGAGGCTCACAGCCATGGGTCTATCACCAATATCAGTGACGACTGCGGGTGCGTGTTTCTGGTTTTTTCGCAGCCAATCCGCCGCCATTTTTTCCGCGTAGAGTAGCTGCTCCATCGACATGCCCTTACTTATGCTCTTAGTGGCACGTGATATTTGTGCGCTGGCAATCAGGCACCATTTGTATGCCAGGAGAACATCTGTCGGGCTGCTTTTGCGCATCCGGTACATGTGAGAGAGAACGAGCTGCGCAATCGGTGAGCCTTGCTCAGCAGCTTTTTGGCACTCAGTCAGCATGGACTCATCTTGCAGACTTCCATCCACGCAATTTTTCAGGAAATAACTAAATACGGATTGCGAACTATTGTCCTGACTCAGAGTCATGAACAGCAGCTCAACCCTGCTCGACACGCCTAGCTTATCGAATATTCGAAACAGATAGTTCTTAACTGTGTGCTGACTCAAGTTTAGCCGCTCCGCGATTTCGCGGTTAGTAAGTCCCTCGGCTAAGCTATGGACGATTTCCTTTTCCCGCTTCGACAATAAATTCAACCCATTCGCGTCGACCGCAGTAACTGTGGGCGCTGAGGCCAGTGCTTCCAGCGCCAGCGACATTTCGCGGCTGTTGGCCCAGATCTGGCCTTCATGCACGCAGCGAATGCACTTACTTAACTTGTCGATTGATTCAGACCGGCTGAACACACCTCGTGCCCCGGCGCGGAACGTATCGAGGACCACTTGCGGCTTGCATGAATCCAATAAGACTACGGCGCGAACATTAGGGCGCGAAGCGCGCAGTTCGCGAAGGATCGACAGGCCCCGATTGGTCTGCTCTTCGAGATTCGCGCCGATCACAAGCACATCGATGGCGGAATCAATCACGGTCTTTACCACCGCCTGGGATGAATCCAAGCTGATGACGTCTAGAGCGCGGTCGCGGCGCAGTGCCTCCGCAAGCAATTGGGTATGAATAGCAGAACCGTCAAGAACTAAGACGCGAATTGGTTTGGCAGTAGCCTCGCCGCGCTCCATTTATTGCCTCCAAGCGAAATCAGTAAAAAGATCCCCGGCGCTCTGGTCTAAACAGACCGGAGCTCGATTGTCTTTCTAGTGAACACATCCGAGCACTTGGGGGAGGCCAGACGGATAATTTAAGAAGCCGAAACTGACGGATTCCTACAGCGATTACAGTATGCAGTCTACAGCACCCTTTGTAGGCAAACAAGCAGCGATTTACAATTTTTTTTCATTCATGTCGCTCGATTGCAGCCTAGTGCAAGTTGTTGCAATGACGTGATCGGAAGAGTAGGGGAACTGGGGTAACCATCGCAATGGCACTAAAGTGCCCTACCATGGCCCGATTTGGCGGTTTGCTGAACAGCGTTTTCAATGGTTTGCAAGCTGTAAGAGTTTTGTACGAAGGCAGTTTAAATTCGTATGAATTTCATCTCAAGTAATCCGCCCGTATCTCTCTAGCGGTAGAGAAGACATACTCCGGTGTGAGCTTCCGTGTACAAGCGACGTTCTACTCTCGTTGGCCAGAGAAGATACCCAAGGAGCGGTTGTGCCTCTTGCAGCGATCTGCACTCGCCACTAATCTCAGTCCATCACAAGCAACAAACTCTTCGGAGTTCCTATCCCCCTTGCTGAGTGATTAGAAGGTTTGCCGGACTGCTTAACTGCATCCGTCTCCTAAAACATTTCCCCCTAGTTGTCGCTACTGCGGCGTTTAGGCACCATTCTGTGAATTAAGGGTCAAACAGGCACTGTGACCCAGAGGGCGAAGCTATGAGCACACTAACTCAATCCTGGCAGATCGCAACTCCCGCTCTCGGATCGCTACCGGAGGAGCAAAGCTGGTACGCGCTCTTGGTACGTGCCCGACATGAAAAGATCGTTACCCACCGGCTGCAAGAGGTTGGCGTGACATCATTTCTTCCCACGATCATGCAGGAGCGTCGCTGGAGCGATCGCAAAAAGATGGTCGAGTTTCCGCTCTTCAGCTGTTATGTGTTCGCAAAGTTGTGTCCCACCAATGAAGGCCGTTTAAAAGCGCTGCGAATTGACGGTGTGTACAGT
>JBOGLH010000103.1:0-7473 GCA_050746025.1 Terriglobales bacterium
GATCTATTACTCGGATTCTGTTTTAGTTTTTTGGCCAGGGCGTGCTGATCTCTGGGAACGAATTTCTTCCAGTCGTTGGCGAATGCGTTTTTCTATGCCTTCACTCGTCGGATGGTAATAGCGTCGATCTTTCAGGTTGTCGGGAAGGCATTGCATGTCGGCGACCTTGCTCTCCAGATCATGAGCATACTGGTAGCCCTTACCGTACCCGAGGTTCTTCATGAGCCCAGTCGGCGCATTGCGTAGATGCAACGGCACCGGCTCGGCAGCAGTACGCTCAACGTCCTGCTGAACGTCCGAGTAAGCCGTGTATAACGCATTCGATTTCGGCGCAATCGCTAGATAGACCGCGGCTTGGGCGAGAGCCAGATTGCCCTCCGGCATGCCAAGAAAATCGATGGCGTCGCGCGCGGCCATGCACAACGAGAGCGCGTTCGGATCGGCGAGCCCAATATCCTCGACCGCCATTCGTACAATGCGTCGGGCGACGTACAGCGGATCCTCGCCGGCTTCGAGCATGCGGGCCAGCCAATACAAAGAAGCGTCAGGATCGCTGTTGCGCACCGATTTATGGAGCGCCGAGATCAGGTTGTAATGCTCTTCCCCCGCTTTGTCGTAAAGCAGGACGCGTTTCTGCAGTGCATCCTGGACGATGTCGGTTGTGATCTCATGTGAGCCGGAAATTTCTGCGGGACTTTGACTTTCCTTCCCTGATGCTCGCGTAGTGTCGGCGGCTAGCGCAGCCGCGACTTCCAGCACGTTGTAGGCGCTGCGGGCATCTCCACTCGAATACGCAGCGATCTGGCGCAGGACGTCATCACTGGCTGAAAGCTTGCGTGCGCCTAGGCCGCGCTCGCTGTCCTCAAGCGCTCGCCTGAGCAAAAGCACGATCTGTTCTTCTGTGAGTGGTTTTAGAACATACACCCGGCTCCGAGAAAGCAACGCGGCAATAATTTCGAATGAGGGGTTCTCGGTGGTCGCGCCGATCAGACGAATATTCCCCTTTTCGACGTGGGGCAGAAACGCATCCTGCTGGGCTTTGTTAAAGCGGTGAATCTCGTCGACGAAAACAATGGTGCGAGTGCCATACTGGCGGCCGCGTTCGGCATCAGCCATCACTTGCTTGATTTCTTTGATCCCGGAAAGCACGGCACTAAACTCGATGAATTCGGCGCGCGTCATACTGGCGATTATTTTTGCCAGCGTGGTTTTGCCGGTGCCCGGAGGCCCCCAAAAGATGAGCGATCCGATGTCGTCGCGCTCGATTTGGACGCGAAGCGGTTTGCCTGGAGCAATGAGGTGCTCCTGGCCGATATACTCGTCGAGGGTGCGCGGCCGCATACGGTCGGCAAGCGGGCGACCTTGATCGCCTGAGTTATTGCCGCCGGGAATGGTTTGAAACAGGCTCATGCGAGCACTTCACCACGGAGACACGGAGTCACGGAGAAAACGAGTCATAAAACTCTTCTGATGATTCCATTCTTCAGTACTGCGACATTGAAATTGATTAGCAATCCAACTTTCTTGCCACTTAGGCGCAAATATGTCAGCAACTGCGCCTGATGAATTGGCAAAATCTGTTCTACGGATTTCAATTCAATTACAACCGAATCCTTGACAACCACGTCCGCTCATAGGCCGACTCCAGCAATCCCGGACCAAGTTCGCGATGCACTTCAATCGCAGCGCCAATGATCTGTTCCGTCAGTTGTTCCTGAATCAACATAACTTAAGATCTTTAGTTTTCTCCGTGCCTCGGTGCCTCCGTGGTGAGTACGGTTTTCTGCCGTGCTGCCTCGTACAAAATTATGCTGGCGGCGATTCCAGCGTTCAGCGATTCGACGCGGGGCGAATGCGGGATCATGATCAGCTCATCCATTTCTGCTATGAGCTTCTTGTCGAGGCCGGCGCCTTCATTGCCGATGAAGACTGCAGTTTTACCGACGAGATCTGCCTTCGGAAGCGCTGTGCCTTTGTGCGACGATGTCGCGACCAACCTGATGCTGCGGACGCGCAATGTTTCGATCACGCCTTTCAGGTCGGCTTTCAGACTCGCAAGGCGAAAAACTGACCCGGCCGACGCCCTGACCACTTTGCTGTTGTAAAGACTCACGGTGCCTTCGCCTAAAACTACGCCTGCAGATCCAAAGGCCTCGGCCGAACGCAGAATTGTGCCCAGGTTTCCTGGATCCTGGAGGCCGGTGACTACCAACAGCGGCCCGGACGCGTTTTCGATAACGTGACCGAGGGTGTGCGACTTCAAATAGACAAGCGCAGCCACGCCTTGAGGAGCTTCGCTGGGGACGGTGCTGGCAAAAAGCTTGTCGGGGACCAACACGGTTTCGACCTGTGACTTTATCTGTGGAAGCAGCTTCGCTGCGCGGGCCTGACCGGATTCGCTGACGAAAACAGCGCGGAAGCGAAGCCCGCTGCGAATGGCTTCTTCGATGACGCGAAAGCCTTCGATCGCGCACTCACCGGCAGCCGTGAGCTCGCCGCGATGAAATGCCTGACGCAACTCTTTTAATAGCGAATTGTGCCGTCCTTCAATGCGGCGCAGGCGGCTGCTCTCGGCGGTTCTGGTGTTGTCCAAAGTCTACTCCTGATGGGAGATCATACGCGACACTCGGCGGGGAGCGCGTGCTCGTGTTATCTTAACTCTCTAAAATAAAAAGGGTTCGGAGAGTGGCAGTGCGGGTGGAGATCGTAAAAATTAATAATCAGAAACCGGAACCATCGCTGGTTCGGTACGCCGCCGACCAGATTCGCGCGGGCGAAGTTTTGGGTATGCCGACCGACACTTTTTACGGACTGGCTGCCGATCCTTTTAATCTGCGCGCCGTAGATCGGGTTTATGAAATTAAGTCGCGCTCTCGCCACAAGCCGCTGTCCCTGCTGATTGAGGGCGTGGAGCAGGCAGAAGAATTGGCAAAACCGTTGCCTGACGAGTTCTACAAGCTGGCGGAAAAGTTCTGGCCCGGGCCTTTGACCATTATCGTACGGGCTGCGTCACGGCTTCCTTTGAAGGTTACAGCTAACACGGGAAACGTGGCCCTGCGAGTGCCGAATGCTCCCATTCCGCTGGCAGTGGTTATCGCGGCCCAGATTCCGATTACGGCGACTTCCGCTAATCTCAGCGGCGAGACTGAATGCACGACGGCGGCGGCGGTCAGAGACCAGTTGGGCACGCGAATTCCAATTATTGTGGATGGCGGGGAGTCGCCGCGCGAAGTCGCCTCCACCATTATCGATCTCACTGACGATGAGGCGCGCTGGACGATTCTCCGCGAGGGCGCCATTCCGTCCCACGAGATTTCAGAATTTTTCGCGCAGGGGTGACGGATACGGCGGGAGTTGAGCGGAAATCCAGTCGCTGGCTGTTCTGGACAACGGTGGTGGCGGCCTTAATGGTGCTGGCCGTATTTTCTTCAGTCTTTGTAACCATCCTTAGAGATTCCACAAAACAAGAGCTTTATCCGGCGGACGCGATCATTGTGTTTGGCGCCGCGCAGTACGACGGCCGGCCTTCACCTGTGTTCAGGGCGAGACTCGATCATGCCAATGAACTCTTCCGGCAAGGACTAGCTCCGGTTGTAATCACCACCGGAGGGTCAGCTGCCGATCCTAAATTCAGCGAAGGTGGCGTCGGCCACGACTATCTTATGCGTAAGGGGATCCCCGAATCCGCTCTCATCGCCGAAACTCAGGCCAACGATACCGCGGAGTCTGCGGAACGCGTGTCCGCGATCATGCGGGAAAATCATATGCATAGTTGCCTGGCGGTGAGCGATGCTTACCACATGTTCCGCATTCATACGCTGCTGATGCACCAAGGTTTACTGGTATTTCTGGCCCCAAGGCCTGACTCCAGGCCGAGGTCTTTGTGGTCGCGCGCGGTTGCGTTGATGAGAGAAAGCACGAGTTATTTTTTGTGGCGAGCCGGATTGCGGGGCTAATCGTCTCTTCGTACGTCTAAGCAATTGAATCACCGCGCGACCTTACGTCTGGCCAAAGTACACGATTGCCATATAATGGGAGGCCTTTGGTTGCGAACATGAGCCGCACGAATTCCAACCTGAATCAGCAGGACTATGGCTGAAAAAAAGAAAGAGGATTCGAACGGAAGTATTGTCACACTGAAGTCGGTGGCAGCCCATGTTGGGCTTTCCGCCGGAACCGTTTCTGCGGTACTGAACGATGCCCCGTCGGCCAAGCACATCCCAAAGCCTACTCGTGAACGAATTATCGCAGCTGCCCGCAAGCTCGATTACCGACCGAACTTTTTCGCCCGCTCTCTCCGCAAACAAAGAACTTTCACCATCGGTGTGATCGCGCACGAGATTGGCGATGGATACAGTTCTACCGTCATTGCCGGAATTGAAGCCAGCGCACGGGACAAAAATTACTTTTTTGTGACCGGTGTGCACCGCCACAACGACGAGCTTTTTGACAAGTATTGTCGGCTGTTGTTGCAAAGAGGCGCCGAAGGTCTGATATCACTGGACTTTAATCTGATGAAGTCGTTGCCGGTTCCGGCGGTGGCTATACCCGGCCACATGGACAATGAAGGCGTCACCAACATTGTCCTTGATCATCACCGCGCCGCTGAGTTAGCCCTAAAACATTTGATGGACTTGGGCCATCGGCGAATTGCAATCCTGAAAGGACATCCTGATAGCGCCGATTCCCAAAGTCGATGGAAAGCCGTACAAGACGTCGCGCGGGAAATCGGACTAGAACTTGATCCTGAGCTGGTGATCCAGATTGACTCGACCGACTCTACGCCAAGCCTGGGGTATCCGTTCGCCAGGAAACTGATAGATAAGAAGCGGCCATTCACCGCGTTATTCGCATATAACGACATCTCTGCGATTGGAGCCATCAGGGCATTTCAGGAAGCAGGGTTGCGGGTACCGCAGGATGTCTCGGTGGTTGGATTTGACGACATTCCGGCAGCGGCGTTCCATTATCCAAGCCTCACTACGATAAGACAGCCACTGCGCAAAATGGGAGAAATTGCGGTAGATTTGCTGGTAGGGCAGATTGAACATACAAGCGATTGGCAGCGAGAGATTGCGGTCCAGCCAGAAATCGCGATCCGTGAATCCACTGGCCCTGTAGCCCATAGCGCCGACTGAAGGAGGCACTACAGGGTTTGCTGTATTGCTTCTGTGCCATCATCTGTATCAGTCTAACCAAGCTGCCCTGCGGTGTCTTTGTGCGTGTCCTCGAAATGGAAGCTAAAACCGCCACAATCCTCTGCATTGACGACGAGCAGACCGCGCTCCAGTTACGGCAGCACCTGCTGGAATCGGCCGGCTACCGGGTGTTAGCCGCCAAATCGGGGGCCTTAGGGATTAAATCGTTCAAATCTGAGCCCGTCGACGCGGTAATTCTCGACTACTGGATGGCGGACATGAACGGCCTTCAGGTAGCGCGCGAAATCCGCAAGCTCAATCCCGCCGTGCCGATAATCATTCTTTCCGCGTATGGCGAACTGCTTGACGAGAGCCTGGGTATCGCCGACCTCTGGATACGCAAGGGCGAAGAAGACCCGCAATATCTCCTCAATCGGCTGGAGCAACTGCTGAACAGCCAACCGCCGCGCTAAGTCACTTCGATTCCGTTATCGAGCCCGAACTTTAATCCAGATTGGTGTGCCCTCGAAGCCGAAGGCTGCGCGAATCTGGTTTTCCAGGAAGCGCTGGTAGGAGAAGTGGAGCTTCACCTGGCGATCGGTGAACAGAATAAAAGTCGGGGGAGCGACGGCTGCCTGGGTTAGATAAAGAATCTTGACCCGCTGGCGCACCGGGACTGACGCCCGGTCGAAGTCGACATGCTTTAGGAATCGGTTCATTTCGCCGGTGGTTACCCGCTTGCGGCGTTCGGCGGCGACTTTCTCGATGGTGGGGAAAATTTTGTCGGTGCCTTTCCCCTTTGCGGCGGAGACAAACAGCACGGGAGCATAGTTCAGAAACTTCAGCGCATAACGCAGGCGCTGCTCATAAGCCGCGCGGTCGTCGGGACGCTTGCTTTCCTGAATGCGGGCGGTACGGGACTGGCTCACGGCCTTTTTCTGGCCGCTGGTGATCAGGTCCCATTTGTTTACGATGATTATCATGGAGCGCCCGCTCTCGTGGGCGTAGCCGGCGATGGCAGCGTCGAGAGCGCTGACCCCTTCAGTCGCGTCAATGACCAGTAAGGCGATGTCGGCCGCTTCGAGATGCTTTCTCGCCATCACCACCGACAGCTTTTCCGCCATCGAGTGGGTCTTGCCCTTGCGGCGAATTCCGGCGGTGTCAATGAAACGGAACTTCATGCCGTCGCGCTCGACGACTTCGTCTACCGCGTCGCGAGTGGTTCCAGGGACCGGGGAAACTATTGCGCGGTCGGCGCCGGTAAGCTGATTCAGCAACGTAGACTTTCCGACATTGGGATGGCCGATGATAGCCACCTTGACCTCGGAGGGCGGGCGGTCATCGTTCGGGGCCGGTCGTTGGTCGTTGGTCGTTGGCCAGTCTTCTGTGGGCATTAGCAGTGCGTTGTCGGCCGTCGGCTCTCGGTCTTCGGTCGCGAAAACCGTCCTCGGCTCTCGGTCGTCGGTTGTCGGCAAGCGCTTCGACTCCAGCCTGCGTGTTGATCTTTGCGACCGCGGCTTCACTATTTCGGCGGATTTTGCTTCAGCAGTGTCTTCCTCTGTGGATTTTCCCTCAGTGCTCTCCGTGTCCTCTGTGGTTAAAGCTTTTTTCGGAAGCGCCGCAAGGACCGCATCCAGCAGATCGTCGACTCCGCGACCGTGTTCAGCGGAAATTGGAACGATTTCGCGTACCCCAAGCCGATGAAGATCGTCTGCAAGAGAGGATTGTTTGTCAGAGTCGACTTTGTTTGCCGCGACCAACAGCGGCTTCCCGGTTTTCCGCAGAAGTCGCGCCAGTTCGAGATCGGTTGCGGCCAACTCGGTGCGGGCATCGACCACCATTACAATCGCTGACGCTTCATCGAGTGCGACCCGCGCCTGGCGAAAAATCTCGGAAGGAATGAAATCTTTGTCTTCGGGAATAATGCCGCCGGTGTCCACGATGCGAAAGTGATACCCGCGCCAGTGGGCTTCGCCATACAGACGGTCACGGGTGATGCCCGGTTCATCTCCAACAATGGCTCGACGCGAACCTACCAGCCGGTTGAACAGCGTGGATTTGCCGACATTAGGCCGGCCGACAATGGCGATGAGGGGAATTGAAGTCATTTAGTTGGAAAGTCGAACTCGAAGCTGCACCGGCCATGTGGGGACGGGCGCCCTCGCCCGTCCGGTCGAGCTCTGCCCGACAGGTCGCATCTTGAACTCGCGTTTATTATAGAGACTCCGTGCCTGCCGGTTCTCAGTCCGCTGTGTCGATCCCCAACGGCAGCCCTTCGCTCAACCAGTTTTTTGGGCCTGGCGGATTGTTGTCGCAAACGCACCCTGCCTACGAA
>JBOGLH010000104.1:0-11406 GCA_050746025.1 Terriglobales bacterium
TCGGAAAAAATATCGCCGAGCAGGATCAGCCGGTTGAAAGATGCCGATTTAAGCATGCGCACTGCGTCGGAGGCCCGGCTCACTTCAGAACCCAAATGCAGGTCAGAAAGGATTATGGTATCGGCAAAAATCATTTGGGCGACCCCAATTCTGCGCGCGACATAATTGAGGCCCAGGCGGCGCGCTCGAAGGCATTCTTGATATAGACCGGGGAAGCGGGAACCACACGAGAAGAACTTGAACGTTCGAGAATCTGATCCACAAAGCCGGGGATTTCGAGCAATGCATGATTCGAATAAGTGGCGGCGTTCGCCCGCAGATCCTCGAAAGTAGCCGGATCAAGCAGTTTTTCCACTCCGCTTGCGATATCCCGAAAACTTTTTAAAACAATCCCCAGGCGGTTTTCCGTGACCCATTGCGCGTTGTAGCGCTCCTGCGGCAAGGTGCGGCCGTTGCATTCCACGATTACCGGCAGATGAAATTGCAGAGCTTCGCTGATACTGCCGGGTCCCGGTTTCCCGATGAAAAAGTCGGAAATCGACATGTAATAGTCGATCTCTTGGGTGAAGCCTTCGGCAAAGATTGGAAACCGAGTTTCGGTCTCTAGAGTTCTGATTTTTGCCAGTAATTTCTGGTTCTTTCCGCAGATCAGGATCAATTGCAGATTGCTGTTGCCGCGGTCCAGGCGCTTAACAATGTCGAGCATGGCGCTCGATCCATGTCCGCCGAAAAGCACAATTCCGGTCGGAAGATCGGGATCGAGGGCTAATTTTTTTCGCTCTGCAACCCGATTCACAGTCCGCTTTTCGTAAAAGCGCGGCTTCATCACCATGCCGGAAGCAAGGAAGACATGATCGCGATCATGGCCGAGTCTTAGCGCCTGCTGCTGGGCGCGTTCCGTCCCGCAGATGAGGTATTCGGATTCCCGCTCCATCCAGAAATGCGGGGGGTAATCGGCGAGATCGGTGAGCAACGTAACAAACGGCACGCCGGGCATGCTGGCCCGAATGCTTTCGACCAGTGCGCGATTGAAATGCGGGATTACCGAAATCACCATGTCAGCCGGATGCGCGGTCCAATACTTGCACAGAAGGTTGACGGTCTGGCGGTGGTAAAGACGAATCACTGATTGGAGCACCGGAAGAAGCTGCGGCGTAAGCCGAGTCCATCCCTTGCGGAGAATCAGGTTGTAAGCGTCTTGAATGCGAATACCGGTACCGCGGCGCAGCAAATCGATCCGGTCTAATTCATCTTGCAGATTTAAGAGATGGACTTGCCACGGCTGCGGCTGGCATTCAAGAACACTCTTGAGAGCTTCGGCCGCGCTACGATGCCCTCCGCCAGCGTCGAAAAATACGATCGTGAGTCTTCGAACCATTGCAGGTCTCGCTTTCCCCGGCAGCAAGGATGAGCTCATAGCCGCATTTACCCACTTTTATTTTTACGGATGAATGCTTACAACTCGATGAACACCGCGTGAATGGGTGATGAATCGTAGTTATTGATCAGGAACTCAGGGTGGGACCAAAGAAGCGTCAGCTAGGGTTTTTCTGAGCGATGGCCTTTTCAAGAGCGGTGTAAACCGCAGGGTTAGTGCAGACTTCGTAAACTTGACTTTCGGTCCAGCCGACCAGTCGCATGTTGGCGGCTTCCACCACCGGCGCCTGGCTGCTGCGTATCAGCAGGCGGCGGAAGATATCTGCTCCTACTGGAACCAAGGCGTTCCAGTAGCGAATGTTTTCGCTGCCCCAGAGCCGGGCGAAATCCAACTTACATTCCTCAAGAGAAATTTCACCGCGCAAGCGACTGAACGCGGCCTCGCTGATCCGAATGCCACTGACGTTATATCTCATGGGGTCGGTGTCGGCGGGCGCCGAAGTGCGAAATTCGTAGACATTGAACGGAACCGCCATGCCGTCCATGGCTTTGCGCAAACGTTTGTCGCATGAAGACAGGCGATCGCTTTCGTTCAGCGCGTCGGAGATCATGATGCGATGATCGCCATCCAACAGGTACATCGGCGAGGAATCCTGAAAAGAAATGCCAACCCCTAATTCGAGTGGTGGCAAACCGGCGCGCTGCAGCAGGTGGTTGTATCCGCCGACAATTTCTACCATTTCGCGAGCCAACACACAGGCTTGGGCGACCGATAAAGCAGGATCGCCCTGCCGCTCCAGAATCGCCAGAATGATGGCGTCGCCCTCGACGAAAACTTTGTGAGCGCCATATTTTGACAACAGCTTGTTGACTGGATCGTAAAAATTCAGGCTGAAATAGGACGCGGGATTCATCTCGCGCTGCAGCAGTGAGCGTGTCAGCCGAGAAGAATCGCGGACATCGGCTTTGAGGATCACGTGCCGGACAACGGCGTTTTCCTGAGCGTCTTTGGTCTCTTCCGGGAGAAGAAATTCGTACAGCGTTCCGTTCATGCTGGAGAGATCGCGCAATTTCTGATTGGCGATGAGGTTCACTTTTTCCAGAGCGCGATTCAGTACCTCGTGCCGCCTGAGATCGCGATGGTAAAGCATGAAGTCTCTCAGAAGACGGGCAGCAATTTTGGCGCGCGGCGTTCCGGTGCACTGGGTGACGCGGTCCGCAGCCGAATCCAGGGTCCGTAGCGAAAGCTTGCCGTGTTCTTCAATGAGCTTCTCCACGCGGTCGCGTTCTTTACGGAAAACCAGGGCATACTTGAGCTGCTGAGGATCGAGCAACGACGTGAACTCGGGCAGCAATTGCACTACCTCGTAGGCGGCGACCGCGAGATCCAAAAGCTTTTCGCGCTCCAGAAGTTCCACCCAAACATGCAGCCGGGCCTTGTGCGCCCGCTCCGAAGGTTCGCCAGTTCCTACCAACTCATGAGCATTCTCGGGAGCGTTCAACCATCCATCCAGCTGCGACTCATCACTGGCTTCGCTCTCGGGCGCAACCGATTTCAAGAACTCGCATGCAAGTGCGCGAATATTTCCAAATGAGTCGGGATCATTCTCAAATCCGCCGATCAGGACATAGTGCTCGGCAGCCACGTAAGAGTCACGGCTTTCTTCCAAGAAAATGAATTGATGTAGGAAAAGCTGGTAGTCGGCATCGCGTTGCTGATCTCCAAAAAGCGAACGGCGCATGTTGGCCAGAGCTTCGCGCTCGATCTCGCGCAAAATACGGAATAGCTCTTGTCCGACTTGACGCAAAATGCGCTTCTTGGCGATCTGAAAACTGGCGACGGTTTCACGATATTCCAGTGCCTTCTGTTGGCGCACGCCCTCGTAACCCTTCAGAGTTCCGCGACATCGCTCCAGGGCTTTGGCGTACTGCGCGCTCAACTCAGCGCGAAAGAACTTTATGACTGAGGCCCGCGCCAGAAGATCGATCAGAGGATTATTTTCTGCCTTGGCGTGATTAAGCGCAGCTTTATGAAGTTCCAAGAGAAGCGGCTTGAGGTCTGGGGTCTTCTTCGGCGCCCCAGGGACAAATTTCGAAAACATACTCTTGGAGGACGTTGCCTCGGCCTGGGCAAGGCTCTCAATCTTTCCGAATTTTGCGATGAGCTTGGCAATGTGTTCACCGGCGACTTTGGTGAACTCCGAACTCAGCCACACGTCATCGCGCACATTGTCGATGCCAAGCTGCAGGGCGTCGAATGAAAGCGCCGGGGTATAGCTGTTGAGCCGCGGAGGCGGATAGTCCTGCGACGACCCAAGCTTGAAAATCGGAATCCGAGGCATATTCTGGTTGGCGAGAAAGCGCGCTCAGCTGTGAAATAAGCACACAGCGGCGTCTGAATCAGCGTACTACGATGATGGGCCGAGGCCGATATTACTCAAGTTAGTGGCCAGTCTGAGTCCAAACCGAACGGACGTGTACCTTCGACTGGGAGCGGCCCACAATGCGCGATTCGGGCTATTGTTTGGTATCCAGCGGGTGCTGTGCCCTATCGTAAAACTCATTCTGCAAACGCAAGCTGTTCTGGTCAGCTTTTACTGCGCGAATGACGTTGGCAACAGACTTGATCCACCAGTTCATCTGAAATTCACCCAATTCGCGGGTGGCGAGTGCGCCATTGCCGGAATAATGGTCCGGGAAGCTCGCGTACCACCATATACCGGTATAAACGCCATCCGGGAGGTCAAGGTGATGCTGATCTGCGCCTGATTCCTGCGACGCACGATCCATATGTACAAGATCGGGACGCGAAATCAACATCTTAGAAGTCTCGCTCTGACCGGCGTGCATATCGAGCTTGTCAGTCTTGGGCGGGCCTCCGGTTGAGGGAGTTCTTTCGTCGAAAATATAGACCACGTAGTCGTGGCGTTTTTCGAGTTGGCTCTGCGCGAAGAAGGGCAACAGGTGCTCGTTTCCACCATGCCCGTTCACGATGACGATCTTCTTGCAGCCGTTGCGCGCCATCTCATCCGTGGTTTCCTGCAGCAGTTCAAGCTGCATTTTCGAGCTGTAGGCGACCGTTCCAGGTTCGTGCCGGGCTTCGAAGATCTGCCCGAAATAATATTCGGGGTAAACCACGGCGTATTCCTGCTCAGCGGCGCCCAGTGCGGCGTGCCGCACATCCAGAAGGTCCGTCCCTAATGGAAGATGCGGGCCGTGTTTTTCCAGGATTCCAAAGGGGAGCAGGCACGTGCCCTGCGCGCGGGCGATGGCTTTAATGAAATCCGGACCGGTGAGTTCCTCCCAATGAACTGAAAGTTTGTCTTGAGCTTGAACGAATAATGGCAAACAGGTAAGCGCGATCAGAGTTAGGATTCTGCGTAGCATTGGTTCTCCTCAGGCGCGAATTTTAGCACCGGCGAGCCGCCACGTGCATAAGACAGTTCCGCGGGAAAGATGATTACTATCGTTACCAGCGATGTTCCCAATTCCACGTTAGGATTGTTCATTACGCAAGCCCAATTTGTTCAGTAACCAGGGGGCCTCCGGTGAAAAAATTGAAATTTGTTGTCTCGCTGACGACTCGCGACAATGATTACCAAATGGAGCAGGCGGCAGCAGCAGAAGAAGCTGCGCAACGCTTTGGCGCCGATTTGCAGATCCTCGATGCCGAGAACGATGCCATCCTGCAAAGCCAACAGCTTCTGAAAATTATTCAATCCAATACCGAAGCGCATCCTGATGGGATCATCTTCGAGCCGGTAGGTGCAACAGCGATGCCGCTGGTTGCGAAGGCTGCAGCAGCTGCGGGCATCGCATGGGTAGTACTCAACCGCGAAGTGGAATATATCGCCGAACTGCGCAGCACTTACAAAATCCCTATCTTCTCCATCAGTTCCGACCACGAGCAGATCGGGCGCATTCAAGGAAGCCAAATCGCAGCCATGCTTCCGAAAAGCGGCTCAGTGCTGTTGATTCAAGGTCCGGCTGAAAACCTGGCTGCGAGACAACGAACTTCAGGAATGTACGAGAGCAAACCTGCTGACGTTCAAGTGAAACTCATGAAAGCGAACTGGACGGAGGCGAGCGCCCACAAGGCGCTCACTTCGTGGTTGAAACTTTCCACGTCTCAGCAGGCACAGATTGATGTCATCGCCGCGCACGACGATTCCATGGCTATCGGCGCTCGAAAGGCTTTTCAGGACTTAAACGACATGAACCTGCGGTCCCGCTGGCTTAAAGTTCCGTTTCTTGGCATCGACGGAGTCCGCAAGACCGGACAATCATGGGTTCAGCAAGGGCTGCTCGCCGCCACTGTTATTGTTCCAACAAATACCGGTAAAGCCATCGAGATGCTGACTCATGCGCTGAACACCGGAACTCTACCCGCGGTGAAGACGCTCACTCTCCCCAAGTCTTTCCCGAGTATCGAGGATCTCGCCCGAAAGCCTGTTCAAAAGAGCCAGGCCGCGAAGACATCGTAGCGCGGCTAACTAACATCCTGGGAAGTCCAAGAAAACTGCTCCCGTTGCCAGTGTTAGGCTGCGTCCCCAGAAAAGCTTGCTTAGTAAGCTTTTCGGAGCTAGGATTCCGCACGCAGGTCAGGAGGTCTCTCCATGACACACAAGGCCGGCGGGATTCTGGCGATTCTCTTTTCGTTCGTAAGTTTGTTCATCCTTAGTTTTATCCCCCCGAGGTTGTCGGCGCAGATTGATACGATCGTGATCCCTGCCGGTACGCCCGAAGACAACGATCTGAACGCGATCGCAAACCAGCAAGATGCGCAGAAAAAAGTCTCGATGTACCAGGATTTTCTGCAGAAATATGCTTCGAATCAGCCCGCAGTCGCGTATGCCAACTGGCAGCTCTCGCAGTCCTACCAAAGCACTGGAGACCTGCAGAAAGCGCTTGAATGCGGCGATAAAGCCGTCGCGGCGTCTCCGCACAATCTGGATATTCTGACTTCGCAAGTCACCATCGCGCAGCAGCTCAAAGACAACGCCCGCATCTTCAGGTATTCGATTCAAGGCGGCGAGGCTTTCAACTCGATCGAGAAACAACCCAAGCCGGCGGACATGAGTGATGAGCAGTTCGCATCAACGGTGGCGTCGCAGAAAGATGCCAACAAGAATGCGTATGAATTTTTCGAGGGCGCAGCCTTTAATGGGATCGCGGGCGAGAATGACGCAAAAAGCCGGATGGACTACATCGAGAAATTTACCGTCACTTTTCCGAAATCGAAAATGGACGAGCAGGTAACTTCATACGCGATGCTCAGCCTTTCACAATTGCAGGACAAGCCTCGACTTGTGGCTTACGCCGAAAAGGCATTGGCTGCCAATCCCAATAATTTGCCGGCGCTGCTGCTGCTTGCCAATAACTACGTGGATAGTTCCGAGCCTGGAGCCTTGGCCAAAGCAGTGACATACGCGCAGAAGGCGATCGTGGCCGCTAAGGCCGACGACCCCGCCGCGGAGAAATCGCAGAAGATTGCAGCCGGGGTCGCGCACTCCGTTATGGGACGCTCCTATGCCAAACAGTCAAAGACCCTGCCTTCGATCAGCGAACTAAAATCAGCTACCGCGCTGCTTAAGGGAAATGACGAACAGCAATATGCGGTGGCGGCCTATTATCTGGGATGGGATTATGCGAAGTTAAACAAACTCACTGAGGCGAGAGCCGTCTTGAACGAGGCCGCTGGAATTCCCGGACCGGTGCAGCAACCGGTAAAAGATCTGCTAACCAAAGTGAATACGGCGCGCGCAGCAGGAAAATAAAGCTTACTTGCGCGCGAGCTCGTCAGAAAGAAGCCGGGCCTTGTACGCCAGGGTCTGAGCGCGATTGGTGTCCGCCGAGGCCACCGCAGCCCGCGCCTGCCGCATGTAAGTGTTGATCTCCTCGACCATGTTTCGCTGTGCCGGCGTAAGCTGACGGCCTGCTACCCGCTTCAGATTTGCATCCGTCGCAGCCAATAAGCCGGCGGTATTCGCGCGCTGGCTCTTTGCCTGGGCGGGATTCACCGCTGGAGTGAGTTGCGCCGAGCCTTCCTTTGCCCCTCCATTTCGCACCACCACTTTGGCGGGGTCTCCGTCTGAACTCCGGACTGGGGACGAACGGTGATGTAGCTTGCGTTTTCGATGCTTGAGAACCGGTGGCTTTGGGGTAGGGGAAGTTTTCTCTCCGGTAGTCGTTGTAGGAGCGGACGGATTTGCAACTGGCGGACTGGTTTGGACCGGCGGATTAGCTGGTTGCTGGCTTTGCTCCTGAGTTTTTTGCTCCGGAGATGTCGCCTGCGGCGTCTGCTCTGTTTGGACTAACGATGACCAGGCCGAGCCGTTGCACACCAGCACTAAAGCAAATGTCAGACGAAGGCACGATCTCATTTCAGGTTCCCCAGAGTAAGCTTAGGTCCGGGCTGCGGCTTCCTCTAATGAAGAAGACCGCGACTCGGCCAAGGGCAGGCGTAAACGAAAAGTGGTGCCCTTCCCTTCTTCCGATTCAAAATCAACCGATCCATAGTGCCACATCATGATCTGATAAGTCTGGGCCAAACCGATTCCACTGCCGGTTTTTTTGGTGGTGAAATACAACTCAAAAATTTTATCCTGCACGGCGGAGGGGATGCCTGTGCCCTGGTCACGAACTTCAGTGATGACTGCGTCTTCATTGCGATGCGCGGTAATCGCGAGATTCCCGCCATCGGGCATCGACTGGACGCCGTTCAAAACAACATTCAGGATCGCCTGCTTGATAAAGTCAGCGTCAATTTTGACAGGGATTGGGTCGGATGGAAGTTCGCGCACCAGGTTCACCCCGTGCTGTTCGGCGTCAGGTGCAGCCAGCAGCGCAACTTCTTCGAGTATCGAACGCAAGTCGGTTTCTTCCAGGCGCAAATCGCGAGGCCGGGTGAAATCCACCAGGATCTGCACCACTCGGTCAAGGCGATGAATTTCACTGTCGATGATGTCCACGTGACGGCTGGTCGCCGGATCGACATCCTGCAATTTGTTGCGCAGCAGTTGCAGGTGCAGCACGATTGCGTTGATCGGGTTCTTCACCTCGTGGGCGACACCACGAGTAACGCGCCCGCTCGCAGAAATTCTGCGCGAAAGTTCAATCTCGTCTTCAATGCGGCGGACCGACTCGGCATCACGCATGGTTAATAGCGCGCCGATCTGCGTGCCCCGTTCCTGGATGAAATCCAATGAAACCTGCACGCGGCGGCCATTGGACGCCTCCATTTCACGCTGGGCAACATTGTGCCGCAGGCGAAAGGCGTCGAGCATTACGGCACCAAGCGCAGACTCTGCCGAAAAGATCTCATTCGCTGTTCGACCCAATAGGTCGCGGCGTGAACGGCCAAGAAAACTTTCGATGGCAGCGCTGACCAACACCACGCGCGAATCCCGGGTAAACAACATTAGCCCGTCCTGCAGGCTGGACATGATCTGGTCCACGTTGCTCTTGAGGGCAGAAAATATCTCCCGCGTGTCCCGCATCTGCCGCCCGAGAGTCGCGATCTTCATACTCACCTGGCCGTATTCATCGCCACCTTCCTTCGCGTCCTTCACGGCATTCCCGTCGGCGGCCGCCATATTATCCAAACTGCGGTTGATATGCTCCAGGGGTCCGAGCGCAATGTGCGAGAGCAGTGCGGCCAGCATCAGCGAACACAGCACAGCAATCGCCGAAAGCGTCAGGGCGCGCTGCAATCTCGGCGTGAGTTCGTTCCGAAGAAAAACGGTCGAGACGCCGACATGGATGCTGCCAAACATTTCGCCATTTAGTAAAAGTGGAATGTGGACGTCATAAACAGTGGGTGCGTGATAAACCAGTCTTAGTTTCCTTCGGAAACCGGCGTTTTGCAGAGTCGAAAAATCCGGGCGATCCTCGATTTTCCTGCCCACGAAGTTTGGGTCTGTATCGAGCAAGGCCTTGCCGTCTGCATCAAGGATGGCTGCGTCGTAGATAGTGGGCCAGCTTCCCACGACCGATTCCAACATGGTATTCAAATCGCGATCGGTCCCAAGATAGTAGGAAATGCCGCGGCGCAGCGCTTCAGGATTATTAGTATCGATACGAGTGCTGCTCAAGTCAGGAGCAGCGTTGCTGGCCAGAAATGCGAGTTGCGAAGTTAAATAGGAAGCTGTCTCATGCGCAGTGTTGATTCCCTGCCGCAGAATTTGCGAGATGTAGAGATAGGAAGCGCCGGTGACCAGCGCGGCCACCATGAACGTTATGGCCAATACGATTTGGGTCCTACGGCGCATGTGAATCAGTAGTCAGCCATCTGCTGTCAGTGGTCCAAGCTGACGCGAAAAAATAGTTATGGCTCCTTCACTTCCTCGGCTTCTTCCCTTTCTTCTTTTTCTTCTTTGTCGCGGCCTGCTCCATCCGCCCCGGCGCTGCCATATTCTTTTAATTTATTGTGCAAAGTCTTCAGGCTGATCCCCAGAATTTCCGCAGCGCGAGTCTTGTTATTGTTGGTCGATTCCAAAGTTTTCAGAATCAGCAAACGCTCGGCTTCGCCCACCGTGGTTCCCACGCCCACTCGAATAGAATCGGCGTCATCAACTGAGACACGGATAGGTGAGTGTCCAAATCCTGGCGGCAAATGCTTGGTTTCGATCACCGGCCCTTCGCAGACAATGACCGCCCGCTCCAGAGTGTTGCGCAGTTCGCGAACGTTTCCCGGCCAGCCGTAATTGCGGAAAGCATTCAGCACGGCCTCGCTGACAGTAGCAACCCGCCGGTTATGTTTTGCGCTCATATCGGCAAGCAAGGTCTGTACCAAATCCTGAATATCCTCGCGATGCTCACGAAGAACTGGCATATGAATGTTGAATACATTAAGCCGATAATAAAGGTCATTGCGCAATTCGCCACGGGCGACGGCTTCATCAGGAACTTTGTTGGTGGCGGCGAGTACCCTGACATCGACTGTGGTTTCGGTCTTGCTTCCGAGCCGCCGGAGCTTGCGGTCCTCAAGCACACGCAACAATTTGGCTTGCGTGGCAATAGGCATTTCGCCAATTTCATCGAGCAGTAGCGTGCCACCCTCGGCAAGTTCGAAACATCCAGTTCGCCGCTCGAGCGCTCCCGTAAAGGCGCCTTTTTCATGTCCGAAGATTTCGCTCTCAATCAACGTTTCAGGAATCGCAGCGCAGTTAATGGCAACAAAGGGACGCAATCGGCGCGGGCTCAACTCGTGGATGGTTCGTGCGACCAGTTCTTTGCCGGTTCCGCTGGCGCCGGTAATCAGAACGGATGCGGTACTGGGCGCAACCATTTCGATCAGCCGGAAAATCTCCTGCATTTTTTTAGATGGACCGATCAGCGATCCGAGAGAGCCAGCGTCGCGCAGCTTACGGCGGGTGGCCTCAAGTTCCACCCGGGTGCCGAGCAAGGCGGAAGCATTTTGCATGATCGTACGCAAACGGCTGGTATCGATCGGCTTAGTAACATAATCGTAGGCGCCAATTCGCATCGCTTGTACGGCGCTATCGATGCTGCCCTGGGCGGTGACGACAATGACGGCCATGCTTTGACTCTCACCGGAAATTTTTTCCAGAAGTTCGAGACCGCCGAGGCGCGGCATCTTCAAGTCAGTAATAACGATGTGCGGACACCACGAGGTGACTTTGTCATAGCCTTCCTGCCCGTCGCGCGCGGTTTCCGCAACGTAGCCCCATGACGAGATCAGCTCGGCCAGACCGGTGCGTTCATTCTCTTCGTCTTCGACAATCAGTACTTTTTCCTGGCTCATGTTTAAGTATTCATTATTCAAGGTAGGAGTCAGCCTAGCAAGCGGCAAGAGGGCTTTGTCCAACTCTGCGGGACAAAAAAACGTCGCTCCCGCCATAATTTAGTATGGATGCATAAACCATGCTTGAAACGTCGTTATGGGGTGCCGAAGACCAGTCTCAACGACTGGCAGAGCTTACTGCGCCGAGCGATGACCGAGCCAAGGAAGCTCCCCTACGCCGCGACGTTCGTTCCCTCGGCGTTCTGCTGGGCAGGGTTCTGGTG
>JBOGLH010000105.1:0-22502 GCA_050746025.1 Terriglobales bacterium
GCACATAAGTAGCCACCGTCCACATTTGCGAAACAGGAACACTCATTTGCGATTAACCTGTCCAGTAGTTTATCAGGCCTTGCGTGCTGAGTTCGCCGATTCAGCCATCGGGAACAAAGCCTTTAACCGCCGAGACCGCAGAGTTAACCACCTGAGTAGGCCGAGAAATCTCCGCGTTTGTATCCTGCAATTATCAGCGATTCCTCTGTGTTCTCTGCGGTTAAAGGCTTGAGACTTTTGCCGCCAGAACTGCCCTGAAAACAGCAGTTTACCGCCCCGGTTCAGGGCTCGAAAAAGTACCTGAATTGTGGTAAAATTTAAAGTATCGAAAGATGCCTTAAGTTATTGGAATTTCAGTTATTTGTGGGAAATCTGCAGGCATCAAGAAGGGCTCCGGAAGAGCAGGCGGACAGGCGCTTTTTGCGGTTTTTAAAGGGCGAACCGAACCCCTCTTTTCCCCCAATTCCGAATGGCAACCAAAGAGATTAACGCAGCAGCAATCCTGGAAGAAAAAGCCCAGGAAACGAAAGCTAAGAACGCCAGAGCCGCCGCTAATGGCAACGGCGATTACAACGCCGATTCCATCAAAGTTCTTGGCGGCATGGAAGCCGTCCGCAAGCGCCCGGCTATGTACATTGGCTCGACCGGTGAGCTCGGACTGCATCATCTGGTTTACGAAGTCGTCGACAACTCGGTTGACGAAGCTCTCGCCGGGCATGCCGACAAAATCGAAGTCACTATTCACATCGATAATTCGATTACCGTAATCGACAATGGTCGTGGCATTCCCGTGGAGATGATGGACCTGGATGGTGAGAAAGTTCCCGCCGCCCAGGTCGTGATGACCAAATTGCACGCGGGCGGCAAGTTCGATTCTTCAACCTACAAAGTTTCCGGCGGCTTGCACGGTGTCGGCGTTTCGTGCGTGAACGCGCTGAGTGAAGAACTCGAACTGGAAATCTGGCGCGACGGTTTTACATGGGAGCAGACCTATTCAAAAGGCGAACCCACCAGCAAGCTGAAGAAGACCGGTGCCGTCAAAGCGAAACGCGGAACCAAAGTCCGTTTTCTGCCCGACAAGAGTATTTTCACCGCAACCGAATACAACTATGACACGCTCGCGCAACGCCTGCGCGAGTTGGCCTTCCTCAACAAAGGCCTGCTGATAACGCTGACCGACGAGCGCACTACGGATTCAAAGACCGGCGAGGCGAAATCCGCTGAGTTCAAGTACAACGGCGGCATCGCGGAATTTATCAAGCACCTGAATCGCGGCAAGACGGTGTTGCACGACAAACCGATTTACATGGAAGCCGAGCGCGATAGCGTGGTCATGGAAATTGGCCTGCAATATAACGACGGATATTCGGAGAGCGTTTTCAGCTTCGCCAACAACATCAATACGATCGACGGGGGCTCGCATCTTTCCGGCTTCCGAACTTCGCTGACCCGCACCATTAACTACGCCGGCCAGCAGATGGGCTTGTTCAAAGACGTAAAAGAAAATCTGACCGGCGATGACGTGCGCGAAGGCCTGGTCGCGGTGATCAGCGTAAAGCTCTCGCAGCCGCAGTTCGAAGGTCAGACCAAGGGCAAGTTAAATTCCGATATCGCCGGCATCGTGCAAGCATTCATTAACGAGCGGCTCGGCGCGTATCTTGAGCAGAACCCAACCGTAGCGCGCAAGATCATTAACAAAGCCGTGGACGCCGCCCGCGCCCGTGAAGCCGCGCGCAAAGCCCGCGATCTGACCCGCCGAAAAGGCGCACTGGATGGCGGTGGCCTGCCGGGCAAACTAGCAGATTGCAGCGAACGGCAGCCGGAGCGCTGCGAACTGTTTCTGGTGGAAGGCGAGTCCGCAGGCGGGACCGCGAAACAAGGTCGCGATCGCCGCTTCCAGGCCATTCTTCCGCTCAAGGGAAAAATTCTCAACGTCGAAAAAGCCCGTTACGACAAGATGCTGGCGCATGAAGAAATTCGCGCCATGATCACCGCGCTTGGCACCGGAATTTCGAAAGAAGATTTCGACGCTACGAAAGTGCGTTACGGCAAAGTCATTCTGATGACCGACGCTGACGTGGACGGTTCGCACATCCGCACCCTGCTGCTCACGTTTTTCTTCCGCCACATGCAGGAGCTGATAAAACGCGGCAACGTTTTCATTGCGCAGCCGCCACTGTTTTCCATCAAAAAGGGCAAGTCGCTGCAATACATCAAAGACGAACGCGAGTTTGACCGGGTCATGGTAAAGCGTGCGTCTGAAGGAATGACGGTGCGTTATGGCGAAGGCGCGGCAAAAGTCGAAGGCGCGGCGTTGACCAAATTTATCAATGTGCTGAATGAGTATCTCGGCTTCCATGACAAGGTGAACAAGCGTTTGCGGACGGAGAGGGTGACGGATCTTCTTCCTAAGCTCGACCTTGCGAAGCGCGTGGATTTTGAAGGCGACAAGAAGGCGCAGCCGAAGAAGATCGAGAAGTTGGAAAAAGAATTGAAGGGGCTGCAGAAAGAACTTCAATTCAAGGAAGTAGAAGCGCGCTTCGACGAAGAGCACAATTTGTGGGAAGTGCGCTTTGTAAATTCACAGGGCGCTGAGCACCTAATCAATTGGGAACTGGCCTCCACGCCTGAATACCGCCAGATGCTCTCGAAGTTCAAGCAGATTGAGCCCTACATGGAGCCGCCGTTTGTGATTGAGACGATCGGGAAGGGGTCGGCGAGCGGAAATGGCGCCGACGCGGATGGTACCGGCGATGAAGGCACAGCCGAAGGTGATGATACTCGTGTGGGAACGGGTCTCCAGACCCGTCCAGGCGAGCAAAGCTCGCCAGCAAAATCTGCCAAACCCACGAAGAAAGCTGTCAAAGAAGAAGTTGAGAAGACGACTGCGCGAGAGCTGTTTGATTACGTCAAAACCGAAGGCAGCAAAGGTTATGATATCAAGCGTTACAAAGGCCTGGGAGAAATGACTGCGCCGCAGCTCTGGGAAACCACCATGGATCCCGAGCGCCGCACCTTGCTGTCGGTCAGACTGGAAGATATCGCCGAGTGCGAGACCATCTTTACCACGCTGATGGGCGAAGATGTCGAAGCTCGCCGCAAGTTCATCGAAGAAAACGCGCTGGATGTAAAAAACCTGGATATCTAAAAAAGTATGGGGCGGCGGGCGTCCTCGCCCGCCTGCTCATCTGCTTCGGCTCAGCACGCATAATTGGATTGGCATCCTGTCCGTTCTCCCGTCTTCCATGTGCCAATAATCTATTCCGGGGTACGCATTAGCGCATTTGCACCCTTCCGTTTCTCCGACCTATACCCTGTACTAAATTCTGCCCAAGATACGGTACAGATTTTTCTCCTTCCCCCGATAGAGGGTTGTAGTCCGTCACAGCAACGCTCTGTCTGCTTGCTGCATTCCACAAACCAATCACAAAGTGAATAAGGAGAAGATCGAAATGACTGGAAAAATCAGAAGTCTTGCAGGTCTAGCTGTGCTCCTAACCGCAATCGGCGCAAGTGGCCAAACCTCGCATAGGGCGCGGGTAAGCGTGCCCTTTTCGTTCGTGGCCGGAGGCACAAGTACCCCCGCGGGTGATTACAAGGTCTTAGTAAACGAAGAAGGGAACGTGGTTACTTTGACCAGCGATAGTTCTAAACCCATCATGTTTCTAACCATCAACGCATCGCCATCGCCAGTTGGAAGAAGTTATTTACGGTTTCATCATTATGGCGAGCACTGGTTCCTGGAGCGGGTCGCTATAAACGGCGTCGCGCGGGAACTTCCGATCGACAAACGCGTAAAAGAAGTCTTTACTGCATCCACCCAAGGGACTGGAGGTCCCCTTTCTTCTGATATCGCCGTCCATTAATCAACCAAATCCACATCTGGCCCGCTGTCCCGGGCTGGGTTCGGTTTTTGACCGGCCCGGACAGCCCGATTCCGAGATTTGCCCCGCTTTTTCCGGTCCTGTCCCCAGCTTCTACATAGCTTGCAAGGCGGCACCAGTTGTACGTTCTCTGGATAGGACCGGAAATTCTTCCTCCCCTTCCAGGTCCGTACAATTGGGAGGCTCCATGAAGAACGTGCTAGGGATTTGGCGTGAGTCGCGCTTGCGGCTGTTTTTGCTGGGCGCGAGTTTTCTGGTTCTATTGCCGATAACGAATTTTCGGATGTTGAATGCTGCGGCCGCGTCGCCTCAGGGTAACAACCAAACCGAAGCTTCTCAATCCGAAAACACTGCTGATGATCGCGCCCCCGCTCTCACCATCTACAATCAGAATTTTTTTGTTGCGCGCGAATTTGTACCACTCGATCTGAAGCCCGGAGTGAACGAGGCGCACTACACCGGAGTAGCGGCGCACCTGGAGCCGGATTCGGTTATTCTGCGGGATCCCCGCGGCCGCGCCCTGCAGATTCTCGAGCAGAATTATCGCAACGATCCTGTTTCGCAGGAGCTGCTGCTTTCTTTCTATGAAGGCAAGACCATTGACTTCTCAGTCGGTCGCAACGCCGATGGCAGCGATGTCAAAGTAAAGGGCAAAGTGATTCGCAGCGGTTACGTTCCTACGAATTACGCCAGTGGATATCCGCAACAGGGGTCAACCCAGCCCATCATCGAAGTGGATGGCGTTCTTCGCTTTGGAATGCCCGGGCAGCCTATATTTCCGGCCTTGAGCGCTGACTCCATTCTCAAGCCGACGCTGAACTGGCTGCTCCAAACCAACCAGCCCGGCAAGTTCGATGCCGAGATTTCTTACGTCAGCGGCGGCATGACCTGGCAATCCGATTACAACGTGGTGGTGCAGGACGATCCCGGCAAGAAAACCGATCTGCTCGACATGATCGGCTGGATCACCATGCACAACCAGAGCGGCAAGACATTTGAGAACGCCCGCATCAAGCTGCTGGCCGGTGATGTCAGCAAGCTTCAGGAGCAGACGCTCGCTGGCAGGGCTTATGCGGCTAAAGCGATGGCCATGGACGAAGCGGCTATGGCCCCTCCGGTTCAGGAAAAATCCTTCGATGAATTCCATCTCTACACCCTGCAACGTCCGACCACTTTGCGCGATGAAGAAACCAAACAGGTGGAGTTCGTCAGCTCCACGGGAATTCATGCGCAACGGATCTTCATTTATGACGGCGCGCAACTATCGCAATATGGCTACTACAATCCCGACCAGATCCGCGCTGACGCGAATTACGGCACCGCTTCAAATCCGAAAGTCTTCGTGATGGAAGAGTTCAAAAATTCGGAAACTAATCATTTGGGTATGGCTTTGCCCAAAGGCAAGCTGCGTTTCTATCGGCGTGATACCGATGGTCACCTGGAGTTCGTCGGTGAGAACACCATTGACCACACTCCAAAAGATGAAACCATTCGGGTTTACACCGGCAATGCATTCGACGTGGTCGGCGAACGCAAGCGCACCAACTATCACGTGGATTCAAGCCAGCACTGGATGGATGAGTCCTTCGAAATCCGCATTCGTAATCACAAGAAAGACCCGGTCAATGTTCGGGCGGTCGAGCATCTATATCGCTGGACTAACTGGAAAATCGCTGAACACTCCGCAGATTTCCAAAAGAAAGATGCGCAGACGATCGAGTTTCCAGTGACGGTCGCGCCCAATGGCGAGCAGGTGATTACCTACACCGTTCACTATTCCTGGTAACCTGCTGGTGAAACCGGAGCGAGTTGGTTGTGATGAATCTGGGCGGTCGGGTAAAGCCGATCGAATAACAGCCACATCCCCGCGATCAGCACGAATACCAACACGCTACCCTCGGGTCCGACCGAGCCTCCGGTGAGCCAGCGCGCGCCGTGGAAGGACGAACTCAGCAGATGGCCAGGGGCAACCTGGCCACTGTCTGGGACGGAATACAGAAAGCTCTCCCCCCAGTCCCACGATGCGTGCATACCGACCGCGAACCAGAGCGTTCCAGTGCGCTGAAGCGTCAGACAGAAGAATAGGCCGATGCACGCGGCGGCCAACGCCCCAACCCAGGCTTCTCCTGGATTTCCGAGATGGATTGCGCCAAACGCGGCGGAAAGCAGCACTGCCGCTGGCCAGAAACCCATCCCGCGGGCCAATGTGAATTGCGTATATCCTCGGGCGACGAATTCTTCGAACAGCCCCACCACCAGAAACAGGGCGCCCCAGAAGGTGGCGAATTTGAGAATGCGCGCTCCGTGCAGCGCCAAGCCGCCAAAATAAAAAACTCCCACGCCGCGCATTACCGCCAGCAGGAGCGTTATCGCGCAGATGCCCCAAATAACTCCGATCCAGAACTGTTTTCCAAACGCTCCCTGTGATGGGAGGCCGTAAGCGCCGAAAGGTCGTTTTTCAAGTCTTGCGATGGCCAGCGCGGGGATAATCGCTGCCAGTAACGATTCCAGCTCTCCTAACAGAAGTACCCATACAGGCGGCTTCTGATGAGGATGCAGGTGCAGGAAAGGTTTGGTGACGAAGGAGATCAGGAAGAGCAACGCGAAGAAAGCAGCAAGGTAAATCGCAAACCGCCAACCAGCTCGCAAGCCATCTGGTCCCACGAAAAACGAGTGTAGAAATGTGGACTTGGCTTCCGGAAACACTGGCGAATGCGCCGATTCCGGCCCCGCATTCTGCGAGCTCAGCGAAGGTCGTTTCTCAGGTTCATCCACGAGCAATTTCCCCCACCATGACGCATCATGGTAAAACAAACCGTCCTCTCAATGGCTGCAATCTTTTCATCCCAGCGATTCGGAAGGCCGCAAATTGTGGCCGCAGTGCTGCTGCTGGTCTTTATTGGCGAGTGCGCCTGGCTGGTTGCGCACGAGTATCCGAACGCCACTGGGCAAGGCGAACTTGCCCGCATCGAAGAAGGGCTTGGACAATGGCGCGGGTTGGGGATCGCAGGAACGCCAACCAGTCGCGCGCCCCTCGGAGCTGCAGCCGACGCGAATGAACTCTACGATCCCCACCATTCACCGCTCTGGTCGCTGATTTCGGCTGCCCCGCTGGCGATCTTTCGCGTTCCGCCTGATTCTCTGCCTTGGCTTTGGCTGACCCGTGCTCCATACATCCTGTTTGGTGTTTTACTTGGCGCCTCGCTGTGGTACGTCTCGCGTCGCCTCTACGGAAATGCCGGTGGCTACATCGCGCTCACACTTTACTGCTTTTCTCCGGCGGTGATTCGCAGCTGCACCTTGTGGGTGGCGGAGCCCGATGTGGCCGGAGCCTGGGGAACATTCGGAGCAGTGTTTACGGCCATTGCTGTTTCACACACGCTCTACGCTCCACGGGAAGTGGTGCTATGGAACTGGCGACGGATAATGCTTTTAGGCGTATCGCTGACCTTAGCTGTGGGATCGCAATTCGGGTTGGCAATTATCATCCCCGTGTTGCTCGCTTTTATGCTGTATCTTGCGCCTGACCGAAAGCGCGCCGCAATTGCGATTCTTGCAGCGGGATGCTTCATTGCAGCAGCCTTTCTGTTTGCCTCTTACTTTTTCCATCCCACAGTTTTCCTACAAGGCTTTAAACACGCTCGTTTCCTCGACGCCAACTGGCATTCCATGGCCATGCTGGGCGCGTACAAACAAGTGGTGAAAGAAATGGCCGGCAGCGGCCCCGTATTGCTACTGCTCTTTCCGGCAGCGCTGGTCATCTTTTTGGCCTGGCCGCGAACGCGTTATTTCGGGAATACGGCGCCGCTCATCATGGCTGTGTTGTTTCTTCTCCAGCGAGTGCTTTCGCCCCATGTAGCAGGATCGGTGTTCAGCCTAACCGCCGTGGTTTTCATATTTGTGTTCATCTCCGGAATCGTCGCCGACCTGCTTGAAACTGAGTCCCTGGAATCGATTAGCGCCGTTCTGGTGGGACTAGTGGCGGCAAATGGCCTTTGGGACCTCGTTGGCCTCGCCCGGATCGGCCGTTGAGCCGTCCATAACCTTGGCAAATTTGACCGAAGTTTTCGCAACCTTCGGCCAAGTTGAACGTTCTAATTAAAGAGGTGGAGTATGCGTAACGCACTCGGTAATCGACTTGCCAGTTTTATTCTTCTGATGACGCTGGGCATCTTCACGGTTTCCATAGCCTCGGCCCAGACCGCTGGAATGCACCACAACGGAATCTCTTCCCGCGGTGTTCCGGCGAGTGTGACCTCCTTTGGATTCGGCGGCCATCCTGGCTTTCACGGTGTTCCTGCTAGCGTGACCTCACAAGGATTCGGCGCGGGCAGCACTTTCAGAGGCGTTCCCGGTCACACTACTTCGCTCGGCTTCGGCTTGCGCAATGGCTTTCATGAAAGCCAGTTCGAGCATCATCGCCATCATACCCATCGGCCCTTCGCCGTCTACAGCCCCTACTACGGCGGGTACGGTTACGCTCCTTACGCTTATCCCTATTATTTGAACGATGAAGATTACAGCGACTCGGCTGCTTATCAGGCGCCCGCGGGTGGCGATCGCGAGAACGACGACCGTGACAACGACTACCGCCGTGACGATGATCGCCAGATTCTGGATCAGGATTATCGCGCCGGATTGAATCGACCGAGCGAGCAGAGTCCTGAGAAAAGCTCCGAGCCACTCGTCGCGCCCGTTGTCGCGCAACCCAGCACTTTGCTGATCTTCAAAGATGGCCATCAGCAGGAGATTTCGAACTACGCCATCGTGGGATCCACGCTTTACGACTTGAGCGACGGGCGGTCGAAAAAAGTGCAGCTTGCAGATCTTGATCTTCAGGCGACGGTAAAGCAAAATGACCAGCGCGGCGTAGAATTTCAACTTCCTGCTCAAGCGCAATTGAATTAGGATTGCGCTGCAGTTGAACCAGTATCGAGCGGTTGTTTCGCCGTGAAAGAGCGGCGCTTCAGCAGCAGAGTTATCGAGGGCTTCAGCCCCAGTGATTAATTTTTCTCGCCTTACGCTGGCAGTTGCGCTGGTCGCTTCGAGCGCCATGGCGCAGACTCACGGTTTTGCGCCCCAGGCGCGATTCGGAGCGACTTCACGAAATCGAATCGCGATACACGCGCATCACCGCCTCAATCCTGCATACGGCTACTACGGCGCGCCCTATTTCCATTCGGATTACTACGAGCCACCCGACTTCGACTATCAATCGCGCGAAGCATCTCCTCCGCCGGCTCAAGTACCAGTGAAGGCCGAGCCGCTGCCCGATCCCGTGCTGCTCGAACTGCACGGCAGCCGATGGGTCAAGGTCACGAGTTTCGGCGATTTATCCGATCATGCCCTAACTGTAGAAACCCCTGTCGGAAGCCAAACTAAATCCAAACCACTCCCGCCGGCAGTGCTGGTTTACCGCGACGGGCACACCGAGGAATTAAGCAGCTATTCGATCATCGGCGGATCGATTCACACCAAATCGAATTATTGGACGACGGGTGTTTGGACGCGAACCATTCCGGTTGCCGATCTCGATATTCCGGCGACTCTGCAGCAAAATCAAAAGCGCGGGGTCAATTTCGAGTTGCCTGCCGGGCCTGACGAAGTCATGCTGCGCCCCTGATTATTTCTTCAAAAACTTGCCTGCGCGTGCGCCATGACGATTGCCGTTGCCGTCGGCATGGAATCGTAATAGCCGACAATGCGTTTTGTTTCTGGCGCGTTGTATGAAGCCAGATTGTGGGCCCAGCGAAAACCGATCGGCTGATACCAGAGCTCGGCTTCGATTTGGAATGGCCCTTGCGCCGCTCCCAGCGCGACCGAGTAATGGACCGTGTCTCCGGCGTCCGTAAAATTTGGATCGCTGGCGGCATCTCCAACCACTGCAATATCTTTATCTGCATTCTGCTTGTTGAACCCCGCCGGCAGCAGTCGATCATCCTTCAAGTATCCGACCGCCGCAGCCAGACCGGTGGTTACTTTGCCGTTTTCGTCCTTCAGAATCGGCTCGTAAATTTCCACCTGATCGCCGCTTGTGATTTCTCTGAAGTGCGGCATGAAGCGCGAGGCGTCGACATCGTTCACGTTTCCTTTGATCGATCCATCGGGGTTCAGCGCACCCGACTCAAACACCGTCTGCCCATTGCGATCGCGCACTACAACGTGTAACCAGGCGCGCCGAGAAGGGAACGCGGTCGGCAGTTTGTGGCCGGTCAGATTTTCGACCAAGATGTCTGCGTCAAGTTTTCCCGACGTGACATTCACTTTGCGGATCGCGACTCGTGCCGCGCGAGTTTGCAGGAACTCAACCGTCCTTTCGGCTTCCGCAGTCAATTCTGCCGGCATGGCAGAGACGCTCAAATCGTTGCGATATTCATTCAGAAGTCGCAGAACGAAAAAGTTTCCGCCCAAAAACGTATGTTGACGGACTCCCGTCCGCAACGTTCCCATCACTGCAGAAATCGGCGCAGGTCCTTGCACCTTCGGCATATGACACGACTGGCAGGTATTTCTGTTCGGATAATCACTGTGCAGCCACTCCTGGTAGGGCACCTGCTCTGGAAAATATCCCAACGGCTTCCCGCCCGCACCCAGTGATTTCGTATACAGGGTATGGCAGGTCGCGCACAGGGCAGCGTCATGGATGTGCTGCGCAACCGTAGGGCGGAATCCGCCAGTCGAGGTTTGCATGATGCTGGCCTGCGCATTCTGAATTACGAACGGCCCGAACTCCGGATGATTAGCTTTCGATTGCGGAGTTTCGATCTGGAAGCCGCCGTTGAAGCTTTCGCGCGTTCCAAAATTTTGCTGCGTAATCTGATGACAGATCGAGCAGGTCACGCCGTCTTCGGCGCTGGCGTTTTTCTTGGGATCGCGATCGAACGGAAGATGAGCGAAGACCTGTCCCAACTGCCCCTTCTCCTTGGCTTCATATCGCGCCATGGGCATATGGCAGTCTGCGCAACCATCTTCAATTTCGCCCTTTGCTTCAGGGTGGTCGATATCTTCGCGCCGTACGCTCGCTTGCCAGTATGGATCGCGTGCGGAGTTCCCCATGATGCTCGATCGCCAATCAAAACCAATCGACACATCTTTGCCATCAGGCGTGGTCAATCCGTTGTGGCAAGCCAGGCACCGGTCGGAGGTATGGAATTCCGCCTGTGGTGTTTTCGGTTTATCGGCTGCGCATGACATCTTCGGAATGACGAACATAGCCGTCAGTGCCCACCACAACATCAGTTTGTGAACCGATCTCCGCATTACCAGCCTTCGTTGATCTTCCCGTCCTGCCAATCCCAAAGGAAGTAAAGTTGCAGTTGCACCGCTCGCCCGGCCGTATTTGAAACTGGCACGCGCACCCCGAGATCGCCGCGAATGTGCTGTCGATGACTGATGGTCACCTGCATCTGCGGCAGGACGTCCCAATCAGTTTTGGCTCCGTCCATCAAATCGCGTTGAGCTAAGAACTCGAACATCGGCGTCCAGGCGCGGCCGAGCCCATGATCAGCCATGATGGTCTGCCCGATCGCGCTATTAAAGAAAATCGATTGCGGTGCGATGGCAGTATGCCGCGGCAGGTCGGCCCCGAATTGCGTCTGGATTGAGGTGTTGTGAAATAACTGGTCGTAGGCTGCGAAAGTTTCAAACGTTGTGGTCCCACTGCCAAACCCGCGTGCCGGATTTCCGCTAGGCACCAGCACGCTCCCCTGCAGTGCCATAATCGAACCCCAGCGCAAACTTGAAAATATCACCCGCTTTACGCCGAATGTGGTGTCGCCAACTCCGCCATACCAGGTGTGGTTTTCATTCTGAAAATTAATCGGCACATCCACTTCCAACTGATTCTTCTTCCCGAATCGTTGCTCATGAATGATATGTGTCTCACTTCCAGGAGCACCCTTTGCATTGACCGCGGTCGAGATTACCGCCTCATCTTCGGGATAGGCTTTCTCGGTAGCGATGGCTCGTGGCAGGTTCAATTCGCCGCGCGGCCATTCGTCGGGATTAGATTCCTGACAAAAATGCCGAAGATAGCCGATGACCATATTGATCTGCTCTAGGGTGAGCGCCTCTTTGAACGACGGCATGATCTGCGAGAAGCCGCGATAGCGGCCGCCATGAACGATCACCGCTCGATAATCATTGTCGAGTTCCGCCGTGGTTTGGTCGCAGCGGGTGAAATCTGGAAAGGAATCAGGCTGCTCAAAACCGGCAACAGCTTTAGCTGTTCCCTTGCCGTCAGGGCCGTGGCAAGCTACGCACGCGGTCTTGTAAATATGTTCGCCCGTATCTAGATGGCGTGATCCAACCTGCGCAAACAACACACCTGCGGTTATGGTAATCAGCAACGGGATTAAAAGATGCGAATTCAACTTGCCGCTACGAGCCTTGCGCATGCGTTTCCAACTTAAGCGTGAACTGATTCTAAAAAGTACCTTTTAGGGACCTTCAATTTTCACACATCTGCTGCAAATCATCCCTGAGCGACTCGATCTGCCTCGATCGCCTCTGTGGATTTTCTCCGTGTGCCTCTGTGTCCTCTGTGGTTCATGCTTTGCAGTTGAGTGGCGCGAATGTGCTCTAAAAGTGGTATAATGAATCATCTTCAAATCAGACGTTAAGCCCGTTATTTTGCAATGATTTACGAAGTGTTCGGCAGGTCAATCCAGCGTAGCATCTCCGGTCCCAGCTAAGGGCTAAAAGCTAGCAGCTAAGAGCTTCTCAATTATGGCAGACGATCAAAATCCCCAACTTCCTCTAACTCCTCCTCCGGGCGATGGCGGCCCGGGTGCCGCGAACATTCAGCCGGTCAACATTGAAGAGGAGATGAAGCGGTCGTACCTCGACTACTCGCTCTCCGTCATCATCGGACGCGCTCTGCCCGATGTTCGCGACGGGCTCAAGCCGGTGCATCGCCGCATTCTTTACACCATGCAGCAGATGGGCCTGCAGCCCAATCGCGCCACGCGCAAATGCGCCCGCATCGTCGGTGAAACCATGGGTAAGTACCATCCGCATGGCAACCTCGCGGTGTATGACGCATTGGTTCGCATGGCGCAACCGTTTGCTATGCGCTATCCGCTGGTGGATGGGCAAGGGAATTTTGGTTCAGTCGATGGCGATCCACCGGCAGCTGATCGTTACACCGAAGCTCGCCTTACTCGGGTTGCGAGCGCACTTCTCGAAGATCTGGAAAAAGACACCGTCGACTTTCGAGAAAATTATGACGGCAGCGAAGTTGAGCCTGACGTTCTGCCTTCTCGCGTTCCTAACTTATTGATCAACGGCTCCGACGGAATTGCCGTCGGCATGGCTACGAAAATTCCGCCGCACAATCTGACCGAGATCGTCGATGCGGCCATTACGCTGGTGAATAATCCCGCGACTACACTTCCCGAAATTTTGAAGATCGTCAAAGGTCCGGATTTCCCGACCGCCGGAATCATCCACGGTAAATCGGGAATTCTCGACGCCTACAAAAATGGCCGTGGCCGCTTCACCATGCGCGCCCGCGCCGCAATCGAAAAGTTCTCCAAGGACCGTGACGCCATCATCGTCACCGAAATCCCTTATCAGGTGAACAAGCGTTACCTGATTGAGCGCATGGCTGAGCTGGTCAACAATAAAACTATTGAAGACATTTCCGACATTCGCGACGAAAGCGATCGCGACGGAATGCGCATCGTGATTGAACTAAAGCGTGGCGCCGAGCCGCAGATCGTGCTCAACAAGCTTTTCAAGCACACGCAAATGCAGGAAAACTTCAGCATGATCCTGCTGGCCGTTGTGCACAACCAGCCGAAGGAAATGGGCCTGATCACGGCCATCCAGCACTTCATCGATCACCGCGTCGATGTCGTTCGCCGCCGCACAGCTTTCCTGCTGCAGAAAGCCAAAGACCGCGAGCACATTTTAGAGGGCTATCTCACCGCGCTCGATCATCTCGACAACGTGATCGCGATCATTCGCGGCAGTGCCAATCGCGCCGATGCCCGCGAAAATTTGGTGATGTATTTCGGTGGCAAAAAGATCGAGATCAACACCACCGGTCGCGCTCCCAAGCTTCCAGCCGAGAAGCCGTTCACCGCCATTCAGGCTGACGCCATCCTCGAATTGCAACTGCACCGCTTGACTCGGCTTTCGATCGACGAAATCAACAAAGAACTCGGCAACACGCGCGAGAGTATCGCCGAGTATGAATCAATTCTTGGCTCCGAAAAGAAGCTGCGCAAAGTCATTGTCACTGAGCTGGAAGAAATCAAGAAGCTTTACGGTGACGAACGCCGCACCGTGATCGAAGACGAAGCCGCTGAAATCATGCTCGAAGACCTGATCGCCGACGAGCAAGTTGCGGTCACGGTCAGTCACAGCGGATACCTGAAGCGCACCCCGATTTCCATCTATCGGCAGCAGCGGCGGGGAGGCACTGGCCGCACCGGCATGAAGACGCGCGACGAGGATTTTGTTGAGCATCTCTTTATCGCGTCGACTCACGCCTACATTCTGATCTTCACCAACACCGGCCGCGTGTACTGGCTCAAGGTGTATGAAATTCCCGACGTGGCTGCCGCCGGCAAAGGCAAGCACGTCGGCAATCTGGTGTCGCTGCAGCCCGGCGAAACCGTGCGCAACATGCTCGCCGTCCGCAATCTGGAAGAAGAAGGTCGCTACATTTTCTTCGCTACCCGCAACGGCACGGTGAAAAAGACTCCGCTGAAAGATTTCTGCAATGTCATGTCGCGTGGCATCATCGCCATCGGCATCGACCAGGGCGATGAGTTGGTCGGCACGACGCTGACCGACGGCAGCCAGATTATCTTCCTGGCCTCGCACGATGGCCAGGCGATCCGCTTCGATGAAGCCAACGTGCGCGACATGGGACGTCCGGCATATGGCGTACGCGGCATGAAGCTCGACGAGAAGGACTACATCGTCGGCATGGCGACGACCCCGAAAGATCCGAAGAGGGCCGAAGCCGAACTCGAAAAGGCCAAGGCCGCCGCAGGAGTGCCGGAAGCCACCGCGACCGATGCGACCATTCCGATCAAGGGCTCGCTGATTTTGTCGATCACCGAAAACGGCTACGGCAAGCGCACCCCTGCCGACGAATACCGTCTGCAAGGACGCGGCGGCTCAGGCGTCATCAACGTCAAAACCACCGAGCGTAACGGCAAAGTCACCGGCATCGCCCAGGTCACGGAGAAGTCTGAAGTCATGCTGATCAGCCAGTACGGCAAAATCATCCGCATGGATTCAAGCACCATCCGCGAATCCGGCCGCAGCGCACAAGGCGTCCGCCTGCTTCACATGGAGGCTGGCGACCGCGTTGCAGCAGCAGTAGTCATTCCGCCCGACGAGGAGCCAAACGGCGGGTTGATTCAGTAGGCAAACAAAAACTGGGTGGCCCCATCCCTGTCGCGCCATTTGCGACAGGGTGGGGCTTTTGATCTTCTATACAGCGCAGGATTTGAACAGCGAACATGGGACGGGCGGGCCCACTGTCCTCGAAGAACTGACAAGCCAAGCTGGCGAAAGCAGTGGAACTGAAGACGCCATAATCCCCTCTTGTTCGCAGGTTTCCGACCTTTGACTCTGCTTTGAGATTGCCTTTTTCTCGGGTATGACGAACACTGTTGCCGCGCTCTCTTCAGCCCCGGAGCTGCTTACTTAGCGTACACTTTCCGCCACCCTCCCGACGGCAATGCCGCACCAATCCCGGCACCGATCAGGGCGAACACGGGCGTGAGAATCGCCTTGCCCCTGTTTCCGGTACACACAAACGAATTCTTCGTGCAGTCGTTATCGACCGCAATACCCATTCCCAAACCGGCTCCGGCACCGATGGCGGCGCCAATCAGAGCATGCCGGCCGCGATGTCCATTGTGTTTGACGGAAACGCTCCGAACATTTTCGCGCGCGAGAGTTTTCTGTCCAGCACCGGTGGCGAGCGTTAGCCTGGTATCGTTTGCCGATTGAAATTTGCCGCGGGTACTACCGCCATCTGGCAAGGCGACCTTGATCGATTCCCCTGGCGCAAGCGCCTGCACAGTGGCCCAATCACCGCTTTGTGCGGCGCCAACTGCGACCAGTAGAAATACAACCGCAACGTTCGAAAGAGACCAGAACCAGAATTTCATTTTTCCTCCAAGTCGTCGAAACAATCAGGCGTGGGCTTCCGTGCGCTGGTGTTTGCTCGAAAATAGAACTCAGCGCATCGCGGATGCTAGACAGACCGGAGTGCCGAAGGAGCCCGCGAGTCGGGAGGAATATTAGCAAGAATCCGTTCTGCTGGACATTGTTAATACAAAACATCCTGCTTACGGCCGAGCTTGCACCGGATCTCCTGCGCATTAACCCCGCACATCGCGCAAAAACAAACAGTCCCTCGCAGTCGATTGACTTTTGATCCTGCTTGCATTATGTGCCTGCATTGCCTACAATAGATGCATGCAGTATACAATCCGAAATGTGCCCGATCATTTGGACGCCACCCTTCGGCGCAAGGCGCGCGAGCAGGGCAAGAGCCTTAACGAGGTCACCATAGACGCCCTAGCCCGCGGAGCCGGAGTTAGTGGAGAACAAAGCCGACAGCGTGATCTGAGCGACATCGCGGGTACCTGGCAAGAAGACCCGGAATTTGACAAAGCGCTGGCAGAACAGGATGTCATTGACGAGAAGCTATGGCGATGAGAATCGCCGTCGATACAAATCGATATACGGATTTTTCTCGTGGCAACGCATCGGTTGTCAGGACTCTAGAATTGGCGGAAGAGGTCTGGCTCCCGTTCATCGTAATTGGAGAACTACGGGCCGGTTTTGCTCTTGGTACCCGGGGACCTCACAATGAGGCCTTTCTCCTCCGTTTCCTTTTGAAACCGCGTGTTGGTGTGCTCTACGCGGACGAGCAAACTACTCACCATTACGCTGCTCTTTACCGCCAGCTCCGCAAGCAGGGCACGCCTATTCCCACCAACGACATGTGGATAGCGGCACTAGTCCTGCAGCATTCACTCACACTATGCGACCGAGATGCCCATTTCGATACACTTCCGCAACTCGCGCGGACGTAGCAGAACCTGCCTTTTGCCTATCTAGAGCACTTTCGCAAGTTCCGCGACCACGAAGTCACCGTAGTCGGAATCTTTGTTTGCGAACTCTGCTTTCTTTTGGTTAGGACTAAAGTTAAAGAAAACTTCACCTTGGTCATCACCGAGGAAAATCTTAGTGGCAATCCAGTCTCCGCTTGGTGTGTCGCTGAATGACCCGCTTGGAGAGCGTGACTGGTTCGTGCCGAGAACAACATATCCAAAATTGAGAGAGTCTGTTTTTTTTGCTTTCTGCCGAAGGACCTTCGCCTGCAATATCTTCGCAAGATCGATCAGAAAATTCTCAGCCTGCGATCCAGGTTCACGGAGAAATTTTCCCTTCCCGAAGGCCATTGGAAACTCTTTTTGCTTTAAGTCTTTCGCAGGACCAAGTTCTATTCGAAACTTGGCAGTCTTTCCCTTCGATGTGTACGAGGCCAGCCACTGCTGGGGCTGTTCAGAAACAAGGCTGATATCGAAACTCAGCGAATTGTTTTCCGCAAGCAGCGAAGAGCCAATTCGCGGTTCCGCGATCGGACGATTGAGAAGAAGTTCGCGAACATGCGATACAAGAAGCGAGGAGCAGAATGAGAACAAAGCAACGTCTATTCTTTGGCATCACTCCTCCTCTTCCTTCACCTCGCCTCTCTCCGCTCTTGCCTTCTCAATAATCTTTTCCTGCAGTTGTCCGGGCACCACATCGTAGTGATGCATTTCCATGTTGAAGCTGCCGCGGCCCTGAGTCATGGCAGTCAGATCTACGCCGTAGGTCAGCATCTCTGACATTGGCACCTCCGCTTTTACAAGCGTGTTGCCGGCCTTATTGTCCATCCCCTGGATGCGGCCGCGGCGCGCATTCAAATCGCCCATGATCGAGCCGGCAAATTCGTCGGGGACGGTAATCTCGACATGCATGACTGGCTCGAGAATTGTCGGCTTGGCTTGCTCCATCGCTTTCCTGAAGGCAATGCGTCCGGCCATTTGGAATGACATATCATTCGAATCCACGTCGTGATACGAGCCGTCGTAGAGCACGACTTTGAAGTCGACCATGGGGAAGCCGGCGAGGTGTCCGCGCGACGCCGCGTCTTTAATTCCCTTTTCGATTGCCGGAATGTAATTCTTGGGTATCGCGCCGCCAAAAATATCATTCACAAACTCGAACTCTGATCCGCGCGGCAGCGGCTCCATCTTGATTTTGCAATCGCCGTACTGCCCATGGCCGCCGGTTTGCTTTTTATGGCGCCCCTGCACATCGGCCCGTCCGCGAATGGTTTCGCGGTATGGAACCTTGGGTGCCTTCAGCACGACCTCAGTGTGGTAGCGCTTCTTCAGCTTCGCGACCACAACTTCGATATGCTGCTGCCCGGTGCCCGCAATCAAAAATTCTCGGGTCTGCGCATCACGGAAAAAGCGCAGCATCGCATCTTCTTCGAGCATTTTGTGAATGCCGGGGCCGAGCTTGTCTTCATCGGCTCGGCTCTTAGGCTCAATGGCAAACGTAATCGCCGGCTCAGGCAGCTTCACATGCGGATACTGAATCGGCGCCGACTTATCCCCGAGCGTGTCGCCGGTAAGCGTGTCTTTTAATTTGGCTACCGCGCCGATATCACCTGCGTGCAGCTCGCTGACCGGAACCGCGGTTTTGCCTTGCATCACCGAAATATGAGCAAACTTCTCCTGCGAGCTGCGGGAGAAATTTGCCAGCGACGCATCATTCTTGAGCACACCGGAAAAAACTTTGAAGTAAGAAATTCGCCCGGCAAACGGATCGGACACCGTCTTGAATACATATAAAGATGTCGGCTCTGTGTCGGACTCTTTCCGCGCCGGCGGCTCGCCATTTCCCGAAGTAACTTCGCCGCGAATGGTCTCATGCTCCGTCGCTGCGGGAGTGAAATCAACGATGAAGTCCATGAGCCGATCCGTGCTCACGTTCCCAAGGCCCGAGGCAAACAGCACGGGAAAAATCTTGTCTTCGCGGATAGCATTGTGCAGCGCCGGAATCAGGTGCTCTTCGGGAATCGTTCCCTTATCGAAGAATTCTTCCATCAGCGCATCGTCGCCTTCAGCAACCAGCTCGACCAGCCGCTCGTGCGCCTCTTGCGCCGCCTCTTTCATGTCGACGGGAATCTCGCCTTCTTTGCCTTTTCCGTTCCCGCCGAGCTCGTAGGTGTAGGCCTTCATGTTGACCAGGTCCACCACCCCGGACAGATTCTTTTCTTTACCGATCGGAAGTTCGAGCGGCACCACCGACCGGCCAAACGCCCGCACCAATGAATCCAATACGCGTTCGGCATCGGCGCGCTCGCGGTCCATGCGGCTGGCGACGATCACACGCGGCATGTTGTACTCTTCGCAATAGCCCCAGACACGCTGGGTTACGACTTCAACGCCGGCAACTCCGTCCACTACTACCAGCGCGGCATCGACCACGGGCAATACCATCTTGGCTTCATGAACGAACATGTTGAAGCCGGGCGTATCGAGGAAGTTGATTTTCGTCTGTCCCCACTCGGCGTAGGCGAGGCTTGCCGAAATCGACATCTTGCGGGAAATTTCTTCGTCGTCGTAATCGGTGATGGCGCTGCCATCATCCACGCGCCCCTGACGTTGAGTTGCGCCGGACGTGTAGAGCATCGCCGAAACCAGGGAAGTCTTCCCGGCATGCCCATGTCCGACTACCGCCACATTCCTTACGTTTTCGCCTGTATAGACCTTCACGTTGAGTCTCCTTAGAGCGAAGCCAAGAATCTACCACACAGCAAATTGCAGGCTCAACTCAGGATGGAGCAGATTGTGGGCTGTAGACGTCAGCAATGCTCGTGTGGGTCGGACATTCTTGTCCGACAAGATCGTGCACATCTGCTCAACCGGGAACCAGCAAACACTGTCATCCTGAGCGAAGCCGAAGGATCTCGTGTTTGCAGGCGGCTGCATGGACGTTGAAGGGAGTTCTCACTTGAAAATCCAGCGAAAGCATGCGTATGGATGTATGATGTGTCCGCACAAAGAGTCCTATGTTCCCTCAACTCCTCCGCTTCACCGATCTCGGCCTGCTACTCCTGCGCTTGATGATCGGAATTGTTTTCCTAACCTCGGGCTGGAGCCACGTCACCAAACCCGCCGAGCGCAGCAAGAGCATCGGCATGAGCAAAGGCTTCACCTTTTTTCTTGGATTAGCAGAGCTTGCCGGCAGCCTCGGAATCGTCTTCGGCGTCCTGCAGCAACTTGCGGCGATTGGACTGATCCTCATCATGCTCGGAGCCATCCAGAAAAAAATATTCGTCTGGCACACCGGCTTCTGGGGCGAAAAAGCGTCCGGCTGGCATTACGATCTGACGTTCGCAGTGATGTGTTTCGTCGTCCTCGTCACCAACGGCGGACGATATGTCCTGGTGCGATAGGGGCCCGGGCCTGGAAGGCTACAGGATCCATGTAGTAACAGCCGTGTCGCCCACGATCATCTCGTCGTGCGCGATCATGTAGCGGCGGCCCCTAGGACCGCCCGAAAATTTTGAACTTACACAGTAATTACATTCCCGGCCCCGGACGTCTGCTAACATCCTTGTGATTACTTATGCGGCGGCTTGCGGCACATCTCGCGCTGGCAGCGATTTATGCGTCGTTCTTCGCGCCGCTGGTTACCGCTCACGAAACATCTTCACACGCATGCTGCCGGCGCGTCGGCCTCCATCATTGCCAGACCCCAAACGAAGCCGGCTTCCAATCCAGGACAAGTCTCTGTCCTTATTCAACGCCGCTTCCTGCAGGTGCAATCGTTGGCCTGGAACCGGCGAAGTTTCGCATGAATTCGCCTGCCCTGGCGGGCCTTCTCGTTCAGAATTCTTCTTCCTGCTATTCGGCCGCAGCGTGTCGCGCGCTCTCTGCGCGCGGACCTCCGCCTCTCGTTTAATCCAGAAAACAAGTCATCGAGAGAAACAACGCGGGCCTCTCGCCCGCGTATTCGTGTGCCGCGAGGAGAGCGCATGTTTCGGAGAGCTGTCTACTTACATATATTGCTGATGGTCGCAAGCGCAGTTGCGCACGCCACCATTTTTGGCTCGGTTCGCGGCGTCATTCACGACCCGCAACATCGCCCCTTGCAAGGCGCAATGGTAATGCTGCGCTCCAATTCTTCCGACTGGGCAAAGACTACGAACACCAGCAGCAATGGAGAATTCGAATTCAATGCTGTCCCGCTGGGCGAGTACACCGCGGTGGTTGTGGCGCCTGGTTTCGCTCAAGAGTCGGAAGGCGTATTGGTGCGCGCCAACACTGAGCCGGTGGTGCATTTCCTGCTGAAGGTGGCCGCTAAAAACGAAACCGTCACCGTATCCGGCGCACCCGAAGCTACTCCTACAGATTCAGCAACTCCCACAACGTTAGTTGATCGGGCCCAAATTGAGCGCACTCCTGGCGCTGACCGTACCAACAGTCTCGCCATGATCACCGATTATGTGCCCGGCGCCTACGTCACCCACGATCAGCTCCACATTCGCGGCGGACATCAGACCAGCTGGCTCATCGATGGAGTGCCAATACCAAATACCAATATTGCTTCTAATGTTGGCCCGCAGTTTGATCCCAAGGACATCGACTACATGGAGGTTGACCGCGGCAGTTACGGCGCTTCGCTGGGAGATCGTACTTACGGCGTCTTCAACATCGTGCCTCGCACCGGGTTCGAGCGCAACAATCAGGCCGAACTGATCACCAGCTTCGGAAACTTTTACCAAACGAATGATGAATTCAACTTCGGTAGCCACACCGAGAGGTTCGCTTATTACGCCAGCGTAAATGGGAATCGCAGCAATCTCGGAATCGAGACTCCAGTGCCGCGGGTTATTCATGACGCCGAAAACGGCTACGGCGGTTTCGGATCGCTCATCTTTAATGTTGATCCATCAAACCAGTTGCGCCTTGTGAGTTCGTTGCGCAAAGACTATTACCAGATCCCCTACGATCCAAATCCCAATGACATCGAGAATGCTCCTATCGCGGCAAATGGTTTTGCGGCGCAATATCCGAGCATCGGCTTTCGCGACGCCGACCGGGAAGCTGACGCGCTGGCAAATTTATCCTGGGTGCATACTTTCAATTCGCAATCAATGCTGACGGTCTCGCCCTTTTTCCATCGCAACTCCGCCAATTACCTGAGTTCGCCGGCGGACGTCCCAGTCGCCGCTACCCAGTACCGCACCTCTACCTACGCGGGTGGACAGGCCAGCTTCAGCGCGAACTTGGCGAAAAATAATTTGCAGGCAGGTGTTTACACCTTCTACCAACAAAACCATGAGCAATTCGGAACGATTTTTAATGACGGTAGCGGCAACCCGCCCTTCAATGACGTCGAGAATCCGAGCGGCAGCCTCACTGCTTTTTTCCTTGACGATAAGTTCAAGCCCGTTTCATGGCTCACGCTTTCGGCCGGAATGCGCCCCACTCACTTTTCCGGTGCGCGGGGATTCTCAGAAAATGCCATCAGCCCGCGTTTTGGCGCGGCGCTCACCGTGCCGCATCTCAACTGGAC
>JBOGLH010000106.1:0-4241 GCA_050746025.1 Terriglobales bacterium
GATTTCCGCTTCCTGAACATTGATCTGCTGCTCTTTCTCGACCTGCTGCACTTTCACCTGCTCAGCGACCACCTGCTGCTGCATGATGTTGGTCTGAATGTCATAGGCCTTGTCGGCTTGCGCCTGCTGGCGTTTGGTGACCTCAAGGAACTGCGCGCGTTTGACCTCGAGATCGCGTTGCGCTTCGGCTTGCTTGGCCAAAGACAAAGTCTCCGCCAACACACGGTCTTGATCGGCTTGAGCTTTTGCTACCGCCGATTCGCGGGTTGCCAGTGCGCGGCGGATTGCGGTATCGCGATCGGCTTCGGCGGCGGCCACGTCGGCGTCGCGCTTGATGCGCGCCACATCAGGCCGGCCCATGTTGATGATGTATTCGTTCTTGTCGCGGACTTCTTTGATGGTGAACGAGATGACTTCCAGCCCCATCTTGTTCATGTCGTCGGCGCAGGTGGAACGCATGCGGTCGCCGACCATCTCCGGCTGCTTGACGATTTCTTCCACCGTCAACTGACCGATAATGCCGCGCAGATGGCCTTCCATGACCAACTTAATCAGCCCCTCGCGCTCCTGATCTGTTTTGGTGAGAAATTGCTCCGCCGCGGTCCAGATGGACTCGGTATCAGATTTAACTTTGATCTGCGCAACGGCTTCAACCGTGACCGCCACACCTTGCTTGGTATAAAGGTCCTGCTGCGGCGCCACGTCGAACGACATCAGTTCAAGCGACAACTCATGACAGTTTTCGACCATGGGAAACACGACTGTCCCCCGGCCAACGACGACTCGCTTCGAGCGGAATCCATAGACGATCAGGGCTTCGTGCGGCCCGGCCTTGCGATACAAGCGGGCAAGAAAGCTCATCAAGAACGCAAGCACGAAAACTCCAACCGCGATTACAATCCAAATTTCTGCTGACAATCCGAGAAACATAACGCCTCCTCCAGCAACGCGAAATCAACCACCAAGAACACAGGGCGTCAAGACGAAAACGCAGCTCCGCGTGCTTCGTGGTTGCGAGTTATTAAATCCAAATCGCGAATAATCTCCTGCGGGTTTTTATGGCCCAGAAAAACTTCGCCCTCCAGAGTCTTGATCAAAACTCCACTCTTGCCCCAGACATACGCCCGCTTATCGCCGACTCCACGAATGCCGTAGCCGCCGATGGCATTCCAATGATCGGGTGCGTAACTTTTGATTTCGGCAGTTGGAATCGAGCGCAGGCGAAAACCAAGTGCGTGTATCTCGACTCCAGACGAACTGAATAGATAGCGGAAGCCGTCCCATGCCAGCGCGGCTGAGGCCAGCATGAGCACAACGGCGAATCCGATAGCGATTCGAAGGCCGGCAAGGGGAATTGCGGCCATGACTGCGATCATTGCGACTGCAGCGGCGCCCAGCACCAATCCCAGAACTTTCGAATCGTGCCGCTCCACTGGAAGACGGTTATTTGCCGGAAGCGGAATACCACGCCGCGTTCCCAGAGCAATGACTATGACGACTATGGCGGCGCTGATGCCGGTCATCAACACAGGTGTAACATTCACTGGCGTGCCATGAGCGTTGTACGCAATGGTCGCCTCTTCTGCCCACAGAAGGGTTCCCATAATCACATAGAAAAGAATCAAAAGGGCCCAGGCCGCAGGATCAGGTCTATTCACGCGTGACAAGATCAAGGTTGCTAAACCCGCAATAAAAATTCCCATCAGCAGTGAAAAAGTCAGCGATACTTCGCGCGGCATCCAGCCATTGGGATGGTTCGCCAAATCAAAATGCGTGGCTAGTCTCGCCGGCAATTCCTGCCAAGACATCGCATACATGGTTGCCATCACGGGAACAGCGACCCAGAGGAGTCCGCTGAAAAGTCTGAGATATCTGCGCGAACCGGATTGTTCCGCGGTGATGGTCATTGCCGGCTCCTGTCGATTTCATTCAGCGGCTCGCCAAATTCACTTTCTTCTCCGGCCAACTCCGACCACGGACGAACATAAGCGATGCCACGTTCATAACGCGTGACCACCACCTCGGTGGTCTTTGGGATTGCCGATCCATCTTCTGCGCGCGCTCCGCAGACTCGGCGGGTTCCGGCTTGCGAGTAGATGAGTTCTCCGGTGCCGCCTTCGCGGATGGGCATAGACAGCCGTCCGAGCACTCCGACCATTTCGTAGTCGGCGGGATCCAGCGCTTCGTCTGGATGAGCGAGAACGCGACTCAGAAACAGATAAACGATGGCCGCGCCTCCGGTGCCGCTTAACATAGAAATCCCCATTGCTGCCCAGAACCAGATCGCTGAATGGCGCGTCAGCAGAAATCCGGTTCCTCCAAACCAGGCCAGGAAAGCGGTGAGCGTGATCAGATTGAACGGGGAGATCTGGCTGCCGCGCACTCCGCCGTGAGACGAGGCCTGCGTTCCACCCATGTGACCGTGTCCAGTTCCATTAAAATGAAAATGCGGGAAGTGAAGGTGCAAGCTTCCGCCCAAAAACATCAGCGCACTGAGGAAGAATCCCACGACAAAACAGACCAGATAAAAATCTGCCCAAGTCATAGCCGTCCTCCTTTTTTCCCGCGTGAGTTCGTGGCTTGCGGCTGGAGCGCCTCGAGCAGGCGGTCGGACAGCCCTGGCGTATCAAGAATCGCGCCCAGCAGGATGAAACATTTCCGAGTGTCTTTTTCCCGCGCCAGTTTAATCAGCACGTGCGTCAGCTCCGGATCTCCGGCAAAACGCTCCGACGCATGCAAGAGCCATACGTCCAGGCTGCCTTCTGTGGTGCGCAAATCCGAAGTCAGCTCGGTGTGATAGCCATCGGGATCGTCAACCAAAAATCCCGGATGCACCTTGAAAAATTTGGCCAGCAGGGAACGCGAGGATTGCGTCATGTGCCGACGTGCGCCGCTTTCGATCTGCGAAATGTAGGACTGGCTGATGCTCTGGCGCTGCTCTTTGCGGACCGCTGCAACCAGCTCTTGCTGTGTCATGGGACGATGCAGGCCGCGTAGTGAGCCTTCCACCTCGCGCAGGTAGCGAATTTTCTCGGCGAGCGTCATATCTCAATACGCGATACTTATATCGCAATATGCAATACCATGTCAAGAAATCGATTTGGCATGAATTCAGGGACTTAGGGGAGGATATCTGAGGGTTGCTTTCGACTTTCCTCAGGACTAGCATTGAGTCGCTGTCGCGCGCTCACCAACGTTCTTTCAACACTGAATTCCAGGAGGTCTGTATGGCTACAGTTTCCGCGACCCAAATCCATCCTCACGTACTCAGTTTTCTTGAGAAGCCGCGCAAAATGCTCATCAATGGCAAGTGGGTTGACGCAGTCTCGGGCAAGACTTTCCCCACTTACGATCCTTCGAATGGCGAAGTTCTGGCGCAAGTTGCAGAAGGCGATCGCGCCGATATTGACCTTGCGGTGAAGGCTGCCCGTAGGGCATTCGAAGGCCCGTGGCGCAAGATGACGCCGTCGGAACGCGGACGGCTGATCTGGAAGCTCGGCGATCTGATTGACCAGCATCTGGAAGAATTTGCGTTTCTCGAGTCGCTTGATAATGGCAAACCGCTGACCGTGGCGCGTGCCGCCGATGTGCCGTTGGCTGCCGAGTTGTTTCGCTATATGGCGGGATGGGCGACCAAGCTTGAGGGCAACACTATTCAGCTGTCGGTCCCATACACGCCTAACGCAAAATATTTGAGTTACACATTGCGGGAACCGGTGGGTGTGGTCGGACAAGTTATTCCGTGGAATTTCCCGCTGTTGATGGCGGCTTGGAAGCTGGGTCCGGCATTGGCAACGGGCTGCACCGTCGTATTAAAGCCTGCAGAGCAAACTCCGCTTTCGGCTCTGCGACTGGGCGAACTGATTCTCGAAGCAGGGTTCCCCGAGGGCGTTGTCAATATTGTCCCCGGGTATGGCGAGACCGCAGGCGCTGCCCTTGCGGCACACAATGATGTCGATAAGATCGCCTTCACTGGCTCTACCGAAGTCGGCAAACTTATCGTCCATGCCGCTACCGGCAATTTGAAGAGAGTTTCGCTTGAGCTGGGCGGAAAATCTCCCAACGTGATTTTCAAAGACGCCGATTTGGACGTTGCCATTACCGGCGCGGCCAGCGGAATCTTCTTCAATCAGGGCCAGTGCTGTTGCGCCGGTTCGCGCCTCTACGTCGAAAAAGATGTTTTCGATAAAGTGGTCGAAGGCATTTCGGCCAGCGCGAAGAAAATTCGCGTGGGCTCAGGC
>JBOGLH010000107.1:0-28020 GCA_050746025.1 Terriglobales bacterium
GTAGTGGATCGCCTCATCAACGTAAGTTTTGTATGGCTGCCCTGCCTTCATTTCGGACGAGCTAAAATTAGCCCCGCTAAACTCCACTACTCCTTGTCCCGCGAATAGCATCATTTTCCAGTGCAAGATCCCATTGGCGATCCGCTGTCGCATCGGAACCGGCGGCGTCATCGATGCGAATTGTTGAATGATCTGTTCATTGGGCAAATGAGCTTCATCTGCACGCGGATCTACCAACATCCGCACCTTGACACCAGCCTGGATTTTTTTCTTGAGCGGACCCGAAATATCAGTGTCGTCCATGAACCAGAATGCAGCATCGATTTCGACATTTTCGTTCTGAATCAGCTGGATTAACTGTGCCCGACAGTCCTCAAAGGAAACGTCACATAAACGCTCGGAAGCGGAGGCAGGAAGGACGAAAGCAATTGATAGGAAGACAACCAGCAACGAGGGGATCCACAGATTTCTATAATTCATAAGCACCCTAGGAGTTTTTGTGCGAGCGGAAAAAGTCTCGGTCGGGATAGGCTACTGACACTTCCGGACTTAGACAGCATACAACTCCGGACGAAATCTCGACACGGCAAAACTCAAAATTATATAAAGACACTGCAAGCAGAGTGCCAGCTGTTCTGACGTATAAACCAGCAGCTCAGTTGTCACAACCAGCTTTCTATAAGCATTTACCGCCAATTCCGGATCCTCTACCTGCGAAATGACAGCGTCTGAGCTCATGGGCTTTGCGCAAAAGTGGAAATATTTTCACCCTAATTTTTAGTTCGGCAAAGACAATTCCATTACTTTGTAAAGTTCTGTAATTGCACGGCTTGTGGCAGTTCCAGGTTTGTAGAACAATTCCTCCGCTACCGCTTTACGTTGACCTGAGAGCTGAGTGGGGTCACCGTAAGCCGAATCGACCGCACGCAGGGCTTCCGCCGGATTCCGGACCGTAGTTGATGCTTCCACCAACAGATCCACGTAATCCGGATGGATGTTGGTTCGAGCTATAAGCTCCGGCATTTCAATTCTGATCAGCGGCCGATCAAGCAGAAGGTATTCGAAGCCGGCCGAACTGTGATCGCTAATCATGACGTCGGCGGCGACCAGGTAAGGTGAAATTGTGCCCCGCGCAGCCAGATGGCCATCATATTTCTGCAGGATTGGGGTCAGCCGCTCAACCCAATTTATACCGCCGGAGTTTCGCGGATCAGCGTCGCGCGAATTGTCATGCAATTTAACTATCACGCAAAATCCCGCGCGTCCCAATTGCTCGACTATTTCTTCACCCATAACGTTCAGAGAAGCATAGGGCGTCCACGTTGGGGCGTATAAAACCGTGCGGCGCAGAGGATCAATTCCCAGCCATCGCAGAATATCATCGCGCTGTAGCGAGCCATCCACCAGGCAATCCGCTTTGGGCATGCCGATCAAACAAATGGCGGGGCTGTCAGCGTCGACGGCGCCCGCAGAAATGAAATTATTCAGACGCCGTTGGTTGATAAAAAACAGCCGGTCCCATTCGCGCAGCGAATGGTCAGGACGGTCGTAGACATTGCCATACTTGCCGGCTACGCCGTGAAAGGTTTGAATGCGCCTGGTGCCTCGCGGCAGTTTTGCCCAGATAAAATCCGCCGCCAGATACGCGTCAAATTTCATCCGCGCCGCGCGCGCCGGGCTGATGATCTCAATGCCCTCTCCTGCGTCAACGAAGATGCGGCGAACTTTATCAGGATGAACGCTGGAAGTGAAAAAAAACTCGAGCCGTGAATCCTGCGATAAACGGCTATGAATAGGTGCAATCATGCTGAACTCCATGGGTAATCCAGCATCAATCAGAATGCGGCGCCGCTCGGGGTGCAGGAATCGTTGTAATCGCGTGTCCAAGGCCCGAGCTCGCGAGACGATTTGCCTGGGCTTCATCTCACTTCTCCGGGCGATAGAAGTTCGAACCGGCGAAATTGAGGGGAATCCGCGGTAGAATTTCGTCCTGGGCGCGCCGCAGATCGTCAGGGAAATCGATCTCAATCCACGGAAACCCGCGAGTACTCACGGCGTGTAAGGGCCGGGTTCTGGCGAACTCTAGGAAAGCCCGCGGAGCCCAGCTCTTCTTTGCCCCATCCGCAATAAGCTTTTCCAGCTCTGTCGCCAAGACACCGGCTCCGGTGGTGGCAAACTTGACGATTCCAACGTTCTCGCCGTCAGCTTCGTCGGGGTCCATGGTTTTGGAAATATCCAGCAACTGTCCTCCTCGCACTTTGACCTTCATCTCCTCGTCGCCATATTTGGTCTGGTTGCGCCACGAGATCAGCATCGCATCTTCATATTTCGCGGTCAGCAGGTCGCCTAGAAGTTGAGGATGGAAAAATACATCTGAATTCATGACCACGAATCCGTTTCCAAACAAATGCCGCGCCAGCCATAGAGAATAAAGACTGTTGGTCTCGGCGAAGATCGGGTTCTCGACGTATTCGACGTTCGGCCCGCAGACACGCCGAATGCGTTCTGCCTGAAAACCCACCACGACCGCGATCTGGCTGATTCCACAGGACCGCAAGTAACTGAACTGGCGCTCGATCAGCGTCATTCCGCCCAATTCAACCAGGCACTTTACCGATTCGCCGGAAACCGGCTCCAGACGCGAGCCTTTGCCAGCAGCAAGTATGATCGCCCTCAAATGAGTCCTCGTAGATTGTTACCGTAAGTCAACGCACAGCTATAGTTCATCAACCTCATCACCATTATGCCTTTCCTCCTTTGCGGTCCTTCCAGCGTTGCCGCAGGACCCCCAGGAAGAACCACAAATCCAGCTCCCGCTCAAAGGCAGCAACTTGTTGGCCCCTTAATCGCTGTTTTGCCATCGTAACGGCCGATTCGAGGCATGAGCGGTACATGTAACGGGGCACGCCAAAAATCATTCGAAGGTGGCCAAAGTCGAGAGCAGTTCGTTCAGGAGCCTGCATATCGATGGGGTGCTGCTGGTAAAGAATGGCCCTGCTGACCCCGTGCCAGTACGACCATTTTCGAAAATATCGCTTACGCAGCCGATCGCTGGGGATCACATGGTGCACTACCATCTTCGGAGCATACATGCCCCTGAGTCCGGCATTGCGGGCGCGCATCATCCACTCCCGAACCTCCTGGCCCAGCAGGGTTCCAGCTTTCCGGCCGAGGCCCGGGTCCCATAAGCCGGCGCGATCGAACGTCTCCCGCTTAAATGCCAGGTTTACCCCCAGGGGCGCGTAACGTTTACCAAACTCGACCGGCTCGGAGCCGAAATCCAGCAGCGCGATCACCGCCCAGTGCTGCCCTCCTTTATCTGAAAGCCAAGCGGGCCTTCGGCCAGGCCACATAGGCAGAACTTTGCCGCCGACGAAGTCACACTGTTCGCGACCCAACGCCTCCGAAGCCTGTTGCAGCCAGTCTGGCTCGAAGCGCACATCGTCGTCGGTGTTAGCGATAATTTCGCCCTTGGCTGCTGTAATCCCCGCATTCAGTGCTGCGCTTCTCCCTACTCGCGGCTCGAACATGTAACGCAATGTGGTGGGAAAGTTCGCGGAAGCGGCGGCAACAACCCGGGAAGTGGTGTCGCGAGAATTATTGTCCACAACGATCACCTCCCAACTTCCAGGGTGGTTGATGTTTGCCAGGCTGGCCAGGGTCTGCTCAAGTTCGGCGGCGCGATTATAAGTGGGAATAACTACCGAGAATTGCATTCGTATGCGGCTGACCGCGGCTTGAACTACGCGAGTCTCCGGCGGAAACTCGATTCAGTACATTTTGGCTGTAGTATTCTAGCGCAGTCGTCGCGCAGAGCTTTGTTATTTTGACATTGAGTGTTTGGTCCACCAAGTTTTTTCATGCCCCCCATCATCGAGGTCAACCAGCTTTCGAAGGAGTACGAACTGGGGCGATCCATTCATCGCGAAAACCTTCGCGAGTTTCTTGTGCGCAACTTGAACCCTTTGGCATGGTGGAACGCATTTGCGAACAACACCAGGCAAGCACGGAAATTCTGGGCACTGAATGATCTCAGCTTCGAGGTTGCGCAGGGCGACGTAGTGGGAATTCTCGGTCGTAATGGCGCCGGCAAGAGTACCCTCCTGAAGGTGATTTCGAAGGTCACCGATCCCACCCAGGGCAGCATTACGCTTCGCGGACGTCTCGGCAGCCTGCTCGAAGTCGGCACCGGATTTCATCCTGAGCTCACCGGGCGAGAAAATGTTTATCTGAATGGCGCAATCCTGGGCATGAGCAAAACCGAAATTGAGGGCTGCTTTGACGCGATTGTTTCTTTTTCCGAGATCGGAAGGTTTTTAGATATTCCAGTTAAGCGCTACTCCAGCGGCATGTATTTGAGACTGGCGTTCGCGGTGGCTGCGCATCTGAACACCGAGATTTTGATTGCAGACGAGGTGCTGGCCGTCGGCGATATTGCCTTTCAAAGAAAATGCCTCAACAAAATGAGGGAGGTCGCGGGGCAGGGTCGTACCGTGCTTTTCGTGTCGCATAACATGGCCGCAATCGCCGATTTGTGCAGCCGCGGCATTGTCCTTGATGCCGGCAAATTAATATTCGACGGATCGGCGAAGCAGGCGATCCAGCTATATATCGGAATGATGTTCCATACAAACGGCGCTCCTAGCCACATCATCGATTTGCGCGGCGCGCTCGATCGCCGCTCCCCTCAAGGCAAGCTGTTGCAGGCGATCGAGCTGTACACGGATCACGACCAACCCCTGTTAACCGCGATCAAGCTTGGCGGATATATGAAAGTGCGAGTGCATTTCAATCTCCCTGCCGCGACATCCGCCTTCAACGTTGGCCTGGGATTTAATAACGCGAGCGGACAGCGAGTATTTACGGCGCACACTTTGTTCGAGCCGAATCGCGACCACGCAACCGTTTCTGGACCGCAAGTGCTGGTGTGCGAAGTCCCGAGCCTTACGCTGATTCCCGGGGATTACGTTTTGCGGGTCTGGCTCGACGTTGGGAATGCGGAAGCCGACCTCATCGACTCGGCCGCGCGGATTACGGTCCTTGAAGACGACTTCTATGGTAGCGGTAAGCTGCCAAGCGATGGAATGTTTGTACTCCATCACAGTTGGGCGCTGAGCTCTTGATTAGGATGACAAGTACTCTGCGCGACCATAATTTTGTCGTGACCCATAAGCCTTTTGGCACGAGGGAAGACTGATGCCATCTTCTTTCGAGGTGACCATTCGTCCCCACAAGGGTTGGCAACCGATCGATCTTCGCGAAATCTGGCTCTACCGCGAATTGCTGGTCTTCCTGGTCTGGCGCGATATCAAAATTCGCTACCGTCAGACGCTGCTCGGCGCATTGTGGGCGGTCCTGCAGCCGCTTATCGCGATGTTGATTTTCACATTTATTTTTAACCGCCTCGCCGGAGTGAAGAGTGATGGCCCACCGTACCCGCTCTTTGCCCTGGCCGGCCTGGCACCCTGGACTTTTTTCTCCACCGCCGTCTCGCAATCCAGCAACAGCCTCGTGAGCAACCAGCAGCTGGTTTCGAAAATTTATTTTCCGCGCGTCTTTATTCCGCTGGGCTCAGTGGGCGCGCTGCTGCTGGATCTCGGTCTGAGCCTGATTCTGCTGGCGCTGCTGATGATTCATTATCACTGGCCAGTCTCGCTAAATATTTTTTGGCTGCCGATTTTTATTGCGGCTGGAGTGCTGGCCGCTTCAGGTGTCGGGCTTACCCTTTCAGCTTTCAACGTGAGCTTTCGTGATGTGAAATATGCCGTTCCATTTCTGATTCAAATGGGCATTTTCGTGACCCCGGTGATTTATCCCATCCGCTATATTCCGGGGTCCTGGAGAATCCTGATGGGGCTGAATCCCATGACGGGAGTAGTGCTGGGATTTCGCTACGCTATTCTGGGTACTCCCTCTCCGTGGCCGGTGATGGGCCTGTCTCTGGCGGTAAGCGCCGCATTATTTATTTCCGGACTGCTGATCTTCCGCCGTATGGAACGACGTTTCGCCGACATCATCTGATTGTGCAACCCATTCTCCAAATCGAACATTTGTCAAAAGAGTACGCCCTAACACGCGATTTCGAGCAAAGCGGAGTGCGTGCCGGACTGGCGCGAAAGTGGGCAGCACTTCGGCGCTTCGGCGATGCGAACCTGCCGGACGAAAATTCCACAGAACATTTCTGGGCCTTGAAAGACGTCTCTTTTAATGTCAACGAAGGAGACGTAATAGGCATCATTGGCCGCAACGGCGCCGGTAAGAGCACGCTGCTGAAAATTGTCTCGCGCATCACTGACCCAAGCGAGGGACGCGTAGTGGTTCGGGCGAGAATGGCAAGTTTGTTGGAGGTGGGAACAGGCTTTCATCCTGAATTGACCGGGCGCGAAAATATTTTTCTCAACGGCGCGATTCTCGGCATGCGCAAAGCTGAGATCGTTGCCCAGTTCGATGAAATCGTGGCATTCGCCGAACTGGAGAAATTTCTCGATACTCCGGTGAAGCACTATTCCAGCGGCATGCACGTCAGGTTAGGCTTTGCGGTTGCGGCGCACTTGAATCGCGAAATCCTGATTGTGGATGAAGTGCTGGCGGTAGGCGACATGGCATTTCAGAAAAAATGTCTGGGTAAGATGAGCGAGGTCAGCCGCGTGGGCAGGACCGTGCTGTTTGTTTCGCACAACATGGCTGCGGTTGAAAATTTGTGCCGACGCGGGATCGTGCTTAATGGCGGAAAAGTTGTTTTTGAGGGCACATCAAAAGAAGCCGTTCTTGATTATCTGAGCCGCGTTTCCGGCTCGCGCGATTCCACGAGACACCTTGTGGATTTGAACGCAGCCTCGGATCGCCGATTCGCGCGCGTTCCTTTGCTGAAACGGTTAGAGTTTTATACCGATGACAATCGGCCTTTAGCGAATGACCTGCAGATCGGCGGACGCCTGCAGGTGCGAATTCACTTTGATTTGCCGGAATTAACTGAGGATTTCAACGTCGGCGTCGGCTTCGATAATTCTTATGGGCAGCGGGTGTTCACGGCGCAAAGCCAATTTCAGCCTGATCGCGATGCGCAGGCCCGAGTGGGTCCGCAAGTTTATACCTGCGACATTCCCAGCCTGACATTGACTCCCGGCGAATACAGCCTGCGCGTATGGCTCGAGATCGACAATGCCGAAGCCGATTTAATCAACGACGCGGCGCGCATTCGAGTCATCGAATCTGACTACTACGGCACTGGGAAAGTGCCATGGAACGGCGCCTTTGTCCTCAAGCATCGCTGGTGGAACGAACGCGCGTCTCTTCGGTAAAAGGGAATTAAGCTCTGCTCGAAACCCCTAGATGCGCACCGTAACGAAATAATCCCGTGCGATGGGCTCGATACGAACCTGTTCCGGCGCAACGCTCGAAAATAATTCTTTGAGCTGAGGCAGGTTGTAAAGAAAAAGGGGGCAGCGGCTCTTGTAACGAAGCTTGCGTTGCCAGGCGAGAATTCCGCCGTCGGCAGGAAAACTGAAGAATGCTTTTGACTTGGTGACACTCAACACCTTTTCGATTGTCATGCGCGGATCGGCCATGTAATCCATAAAGCCCATGGCGATGGTGTAGTCGTATTTCCTGTCAATAGGGTCGACCAAGAAATCCTTCCTGGCAAAATGGCACCGAGATCCCATGCCGGCGGATTCTGCGTGCTGGCTGGACAGGTTGATCATTTCGTCCGCGAAATCTATTCCGAACACTTCGGCGGCGCCGTTCTTCGCCAGCGTGACGCTGTAGTGGCCGGGTCCACAACCGATGTCGAGCACAGTCCGTCCTGCGATGGGAGAGCATCCCTCAATGGTCTTCTCGTATCGCAGCCGCATGCTGGCCCGAAAATGCCGGTTGATCAGACGGTTTATGAATGTATTGCTGTTGCCGTAAATGGCATTGAAGTCACGCGCATAGGCGTGAAAAAACTCTGAAGTGCGATTGGTTGATGCGCTCATGCAGTCTCCGCTACTCGGTCACTGGTGGTTACGGTTGTCGGCTTGCGCCTGGAAGCCGGTTGATCGGTGAAGAACGACGGGTTCTCGGCGATGAATTCAGCAAATGTCGTGACTTGGAATTCGTCCAAAATATTTCGGAGTTTCGTTTCCGTGGTCTTGAGATTTACATACGATTTGAATGTCCGCTTTAGGCCCAAACTCAGACGCGGATGATTTGGGTCGATCTCGCGTGGATGTATGTAGAAAATTACGGGCCGATTCTCCCCCAAGACTTTGCGGCACATCTGGCGGACGACCGGGTACGGAAACAGGCGAAGATACCCGCCGCCGAAAAAGCAGAGACGCTTCCCTAAAACGTCGGCCACAGTGATCGGAAATTCCATGAGCTTGTCTGCGATCAAGTGCGGGGCATATTTGTCAGTGTTCATCCCCCCATGCTGCCGCGGCGCAGGAAATACGGAAGAATCGTGTTGATATCCCGCTTCTACCAGCTTGTCAAAAAACCATGGCGTGTCGGCGGTGACTGAAAACCCAGGCGCGCGATATCCGTACACGGTTTGGCTGGTTATGCCTTCCAGGATTTCTCTGCTCTTGCGCGCATCCTCGAGGAAGGCTTGCGGCGTCATCGTATAAATCAGGCGATGAGCGTAGCCGTGAGAAGCGATTTCGTGTCCACGATTTAAAGCTTCTTTCACCAGGTGCGGATATCTTTCCGCAATATAGCCGAGAAAGAAACATGTCACGTGAACATTCTTTTCGCTGAATAGATCAAGAAGCGTACAGAAATTCCGCTCTACGCAAGACGGCAGAGAATTCCACTGCGAGATGTCCGGCGCAGACTCGGCCTCCAGAATGTGGAACCAATCTTCGACATCTACCGACATTATGCTCTTCATAAAAGTCATGCCCTCGCCGGTGACACTTTTTCACCGACGGGTAATTTCATCTCGCGCCTGCTGCTCAACGGGACGACGCGTCGCAGCACGTCATCGAATTCAGCGGCCACGGAGGACCAGCTGTAATGCTGTTCAACTAACTGCCGAGCAGCTGAACCTAAGCGCCGGCGTGCGTCCGGATCGCGAAGCAACGCGCAAACTTTTCTAGAAAATTCCTCGGGACGGTCGGCTATCGCTATGTCCACACCATCACGAATGGGCAAACCTTCCGCGCCCAACGTAGTGGAAACAATTGGCTTGCCCATGGCCATCGCCTCGAAAATCTTTAGGCGCGTGCCGCTGCCAATCCGCAATGGTACGACGTATACCGAGCCTTCGCGCACATAAGGCCGAATGTCATCGACCGTTCCGGTGACGTGTACTCCCGGCTCAGAAGCCGCAGCCGCCCGCAACTTCTCAGATGGTTTACGCCCAACGATCGTGAAGCTCACCTCAGGTATCGCTTGCCGGATCAAGGGCAGAATTGAGTCCATAAAATAAAGGACGCCATCTTCGTTGGGCATCCAATCCATCGACCCCGTGAACACCAGGGAATTGGGTTGCTCATTTCCATTGTCTGGGCGGAAATATTCGGTGTCTACTCCGGTCGAAATGACTGTCATCTTCGACCGGTCAACAAAGTCGCTGAAAAAATCCTTGTCTGCTTCGGATACGGTGAGCACATGATCTGACTTATTCAGGAAATGTTTCTCGAAGCGAATCATCTTCTGGTATTCGCCCCAGCTGGCCATTTTCCAAACTGGATTGCGGCTCACCTCAAAATGCCGCTTCCAGATCAGCGCCTCCACATTATGAGTGAAAATCACCTTGGGACAAGTAACTTCCCATGGAATCGCCGCCGCAGCCACAACGAAATCGCAAATGATGACGTCAAATCTCTGGCTCCCCAACAAGTCGCGCATCCGAGTCTTAACTTCCGCGCGACAGTATTTTGAAACCGTATGCGGCGACGAAGAAAACATGTTTCGTGCAAAACTTGCAAGTTCTCCTAGCCCACGGTTTGTCGCTATCGGCAATGGCAGGTTCACCACCTGGTCAAACATGGGTTTCAGCCCGGAATGAACGTCATCGGAATGTGCAGCATAGAAATTAAACAGGGTTACTTCGTGGATCTTGGCCAGCTCTTTCACGATGGAATAGCTACGGATCTTCCCGCCGATGTCTGGAGGCACCAACCCGCCGGCTTTAACCCAAAGTATCTTCATCAGGATAGGTTCGGATGTTCGTTGACCCAATTAGAACACCCGTCGCGCCACGATTCATCCGGAAAACCGCACGTGAGCTGCCGGACCTTAACTCTAGGATAATAGGCGTATAACTCCTGTATCGTCAATGGCTTGCGATGATATCGTGTCGTTGCCCCACACTCTTCCCAGCACCCTAGCTGCAAATGTTTGCACACCAAGTGAGCGGGGTTACTCTTAGCTGCCGAAGGATTCTAGTTCGGGAATAAACCCTTTATTTAGATATGGCTGCGGGTTCTCATTTGGTAAGGCCTTCGTAGATCGCCAAGACTTTCTCCAGATTCCGGTTACTTTCGGAAAGAATGGGGACCCGCGCTGGAGGGCTCTTCAGAATTTTCTCAACCATAGCTACCAATGCCTGAAGGTCGCGAACTGGAATTAGATTGGTCCCTTCAGGGCGCATGCCATTGTCACTGGCGATTACTGGCACGCCAAAGTGCAGGGCTTCGCGAACCGAGATCGCGTCGCCGTCGTACCAGGTCGTGCGCAGCATGATGTCGCTGGATTGCATCGCCTGCAGAGTGGCCTCGTGAGCCAAATCTCCGTTTAACAAAATATGCTCGGCATAAGGCAGCAGACTACATTCCTTACGGACCACCTCGTCAAGACTTCCTGAACCCGCGACCAGCAATCCGGCCTTAGGGTGCCGAGTGCGAATAATGCCGAGTGCCTTCATCTGCAAGCTCACGTCGTATTGCGGCTCCAGACCCCCAACTGACAACAGGACAGGAGTGTGGGCAGCCATGAAGTCTGACACTTTTGCGGGAAGGGAGCTTTTACCCGGCGCGCTGGCAGCGAAACCCAAATAGGGCGAAATAACATGAATGCGTTCCGAATCGACTCCCAACGTGCGAAAGAACTCGGCAATCTCTTCATTAACGGCGATGAGCGCGTCAAAGCGCCGCAGGACGAACGCACGCAACGTGCCCGCGTGGGCTGAACGCCCTTCGGGGGACGACGGGTAACCACCGGAATGGAAGGTGAAAACCAGCTTCGTATGTGGCAAAGCCGCGCATGTCAAAGCAAGGGCCAGTTGTCGCGCCCAGATTCGCCCCCCTATGTGCAGGTGAATAAAGTCGTAACGATGCGAGAGAAGATGCTCAGCCACCGCCAATGCATTGGGAGGATAATAGATCCCATTCTCTGATGCCCGCTTGAAACGCGTAAGATTCACAACGTCGCAACCGATTCCCCGCCGGCGCAGGAAATCCACAAGAGCCACAACATGCGTTTGTACTCCGCCGTGAGGAGGCGGGTAAGGCCCAAGTTGAAGGATCTTCATCCTTGACTCTTGCTCTTTGTCAACGAAATGTTGGGGTCTGGAACTTTGGCGAAAATTCCAGCGAACTGCGTTTGATTATGCTCGACACCATGTACTGATGGTTGCGCCTCTCAATTGCAAGATGATGTTAGCATGCAACTTGGCCAACTTGATCGCGGAAGGTGACGTTAGTGCTACATGGTCACCCCTGCACAGCTGTTAAATTATTCCTGTCTACGTTCCGGGTCTGAACGATGCTTGCATCCATAGCACGACCTCTGCGCCTGGCTTCGTTGGCCTTACTCAAGGGCTGCGGAGCGCTTAATTGGGTGCGCGACAGCCGCTGGCGCGACCAGCGGTTACTGATACTTTGCTTTCATGGTATTTCCATCGAAGAAGAGCACCTGTGGCGTCCAACGACGTATATTCATCCGACCCTATTCGAGAAGCGACTGGAACTACTTGCACGGGGCCGATATCAGGTTTTGCCGTTGGGAGATGCCGTTGAGCGCCTTTACCGCGGAGACTTACCATCGAGGAGCGCGGTAATCACTTTCGACGATGGAACCTATGATTTCCTCGAGCACGCCTTTCCTGCTCTAAAAAAGTACGGCTTCCCGGCCACGGTTTATCAGACCACCTACTATTGCGACTATGACCGTCCTGTGTTTCACCTGATTTGTTCATATATGTTGTGGAAGCGTCGAGGAGAGGTTCTGAATGGGGGTGAGCGTGTTGGTCTTGCTTCGCACCTGGACTTGAGCACTGAAAGTTCGCGCCAAGCGATCCTGGATCAACTGGTGAAACATGTCGAAGATGAAAAGCTGACGGAGCAGAAGAAGAATGAACTGGCGGAGCAATTAGCCGGCGCGATTGGGATTGACTACGCTGAACTAGTTCGCAAGCGCATTCTGCAACTCTTGCGGCCGCACGAAGTTTCCGAGTTGGCGGACCAGGGAGTGGATTTTCAATTGCACACTCATCGACATCGCACTCCACTAAGTGAAGCCCCATTCCGCCGGGAAATTCGCGACAATCGGCACAGCTTGCAATCCATGTTGAGCGGCCGGTCAACACGGCATTTCTGTTATCCCAGCGGAGTCTATGAACCCGAATTCCTGCCCTGGCTGACGGCCGAAGAAGTGACATCTGCTACCACATGCGATCCCGGAATTGCCTCTCGCACCAGCAATCCCCTTCTATTGCCGCGGTTCATCGATACCAGTCATGTCACCAATTTGGAATTTGAAGGCTGGCTGAGCGGCGCCGCATCTTTACTCCCGCGGAGAAAAAGGCGAACAGGAAAGCGGCAGCGGCCCGAGGCCTTAGAACCGTCTGAGGCGGACTATTCTCCGCTGCAAAGCAAGTAAGAAATCGGGGCTATTGCTTCATCGCAGTGGTTGCGAAACTTGTGCCGCGAGCCCTCGCTGACCATCAATTGCAGCCAGTTTGGTAGAAAGTTTGTACCCGAGCTTCGTCATTAGCTCTCCCCAAGCTGATTCGATCAGAGCCACGGATGCTGCGGGCAACTTCTGTTCCCACCCACCCGCGCTGGCTTCGCCGACAAATGGAATGTCTTTGCGATGCTTCCGCGATCCGAGCCATTCATCTTGCTCTTTCACTTCCAGTTCGCGCATGCGCTGCAACGAAGAACGTTCGATTACCTTGGTCAAGAGTTCAGGTTTTCCGTCCACGCCAAGGAACGTAGCGATTCGCGATAACTCGCGATGAGTGTTTTGCTTTAGGTCTTCGTAGCGAGCGAGTAGAAAAGTCGGGCTGTGGCCGCGAGTGTAGATCCAGCTCGCGACATTCGCGGCCCATGTGCCCCAATCAGCTGAAACGAGTCGGCCACCGACGAAATCTGTAACGAATTGCTCGATAGGATGATCATCATGAATGAATCCATACTTGCGGTGAAAATGATAATACGAGAGCGCAACATCTCTCGGGTCACGCACAATGTAAATGACCTTGGGATAGCGATGATCGAAGTACTGATGGCTCTTCAGGACGCGCGGGCGCGGCGTTCGCTTCAGTGCACGGCTTGATAGCGCTGCTGTGTCGGGCACGAAACTATCGATATTCGCGAAGCCGACCTCAACTTCAGGGTGCAACAGAGTCGCGATCAGAAATCGGGTCCAGGTATTCCCCGAGCGCGGATAGGAAACGAGGAACGTGTCATCCGCGTAGACCGCGACATTGCGGTCGGCAATGTCCGTGCCCAAAATATATTTAACGACGCTTTTGATTCCGAAAAGCATTTTATTTACGCGCTGCGATCTCCCCCCGTGCACCTAAAATCTCACACGTCTTCAACTGCAGAAGCTACCAGACTCGCGTCAAATGGTCGCATTTCTTGAATTGCAGCCAACGGTCCTACCCGCAACGCTCGACTGGTCAAAAAGGCCCATGCCAGTCCCAATCCATATACGATCGCACCAACTAGAAGTTGAATTCCAAGCTGCCAATAATTGTGCGCAACAAACCATCGTCTCATCAATAGAAGGACCAACACTAACGGGGCACTGATAAGAACTGGTAACACGAACGCTTCTCGTAAATAGGTCCACAGTCGGATTCCAAGTTGTCTGCACAGGTGTCCCGGCATGAAAAACACCATACTGCAGGTGAGCGGAATCGCTGTTCCCAGCGCGTCGCCGATGATTCCATAAGGATGCACCAACAGGATGCTAAGAATGAGATTGGAAATTCCTTCAGCCAACGTGACGAAGGCCCAGGTGCGATGCTTGCTGATTCCAAACAACACCCGCCCCGAGGCAGCTTGCGCCCACATGAGAGTGGAAGGAATGACCAAAATCACCAGGACGGTATAACTGGTGGCGATGTATCTGTGGCCGACCCAAACCTCGATGATCGACTTGCCCAAAATCAAAAGCACGGCACTGACCGGAAAAATCGTAAACGCGCACAGGCGGTTGCCGGTCACGAAAACTTTGCGCAAATGATCCATGCTTCCCTTGGCTTCTGACCGGCTGGCCATGGGAAGAAAATTTTGCGCCAAAGCAGTTACGATCTCTCCGGCGTAATCCACAATGCGCCCGGCTATATTGAAATAGGTAATTGCGGCGGCCGAGAGCATGGTGCCGATCACGATGGTATCGGTCTTAAATTTCAGCCTGCCGGCGATCATGATGATCAGTGTTGTTCCGCTGTAGCTTGCCATCATGCGAAAAGTTGCGCGGTCTACGTACTTCAGACCGAAGGCGATGGGGTGAATGCGGAACGCGATGATTCCACGCACCAGCGATGTAATGAGCGGAAGAACGACCGTGATCAAGGCAATCGTCAACAACCCTCTGCCATGATCGAGAGCGGCTACGATGAGACCAGCACGAAGAAGGTTCGATGCGACGCTGGTCCAGTTGTTCACATCGAAGCGCTGTAGTCCATCCAGGAATCCTCCGAAGACTCCCAGCGGAAACCCGCACGCGACAGAGACGCCTACCATCAACAGCAACCAGCGTGCGGTCGCATGAAGCTCGGCCGGCACCCTGAAAATACTGTCCACATATACGAAGAGCAACATGGTGATCAGCAGGCTTAGAGCGCCCACACCGCCGTAGGTAAAGAGGCTGGTGCTAATCAGCTTGGCGAGGTCTTCTTCGTCCCCAGTAGCGGAAAATTTTGAGGCATAGCGAACAATTGAAGAGCGAATACCCAGATCGAACAAACCGTAGTAACCAGTAATGGAAAAGATCAGGACCCAAATACCGAATGCCGAATCACCCAGCCGGTGCAGGATGAATGGAGAAAGAAAAATCCCAACAGAAACGTTGATTCCCAGAGCAAACCAGCTGGAACCCACGTTGTTGATGAACTGGATTTTTTCGAATCTACGCATGTACCCGCATCATTCGAAGAGCGCCTGGGATAGACACTCCAAGAGGCTCCGAAATACTGATATCGGAAATCTTCGCATCTGGAACCATAGCTGCACCAGTTAGCTAATGTTCAGTACCCTTTGTAACGGCCTTTGACAGAAGATTTGTGATTGGAAGGTTTCATTTTCGCGCCAATCCGCGGTTCCGACGACCCAATCCCGGACGCGCTGCTCAGTTGACAGACGGGGTTCGACTTCTCATAATATCGCACCTGTCTTGACGCCCTTTGATTTGGGTTAATAGATTCGTGCGACGCCCTCGGTGTTCGCGCAATTTAAGAAAACAGGACACGGACAAAGAACGATGCGCATGAATGACGAGTCGAAGCTGAACCGATCCAACGGATCACCCCAGGCGGCGTGGTTTTGGCTTGCGGCGGCATATGTAAGTTTTTCCGCGTGGCTGCTCCATGGCGTCGCGTTTCGAGCGCTTCTGATTTCAGTCCGGGAACTGGCCCTCAAGTTTTTGATGAAAGGCTAGGGGTGTCAACAAGCTATCATCTCGCAGCGGTATTTTTTTTCATAGCATCCGGTTGCTCCGCATACCTGTGGTCCCGATGCCTTCCACTTCCTCCTGATAGATCTATTCGACTGCTTTGTGGTCTCGTACTGTGGGAAATAATTCAGTTACTTCCAGTTCACGTGTTAGCCGCCTTGCAAATCGCCGGACTCATCGCGAAGGTGACGATACCCAGCCTGGCTGCATTGCAGGGAGCAATAGTAATTGTCTCGTTAGCATGGACGTTTAGGAAAAGACCCCGGGCATCTCCGAGGCAGGATTTTGCCGATGCTGCCGCGACGCTGCCCAGATTTCTGCTTGTTTCAATTGCGATTCTGGCCTGCTCCTACCTGTTATTCGCAGCAGATGAATTCACTTCCTTCCCGAACGGCTCGGACGCTGTCGCATATCATCTGCCTCTCGCTGTGCACTGGTTGCAGACTGGCTCATTAGCAATTCCGGCCACGAGGGCGTGGCGCTTCAGCCTTCCCGGCAACGCTGAGATCGGAATGATGGTGATGCTGGCTACCGGAAGCGAGTCCTCCGTTGTATTAGTCAATTGGCTCGCACTGGCAGCGCTAATGATCGCCATTTTTTTGCTGGGAAGGCGAATGAACCGCGGTAATTACATTACGTCAGTGACTGTGGTTCTGTTAATGCTGACAATTCCGATCATCGAATTTCAGACCCTGTCCGCTTATGTCGATCTGTACGGCACGGCCTTCTTGATGGCCGCCTTGGCCCTTTTTCTCAATTACGAAAGATCCGGAAACTACTCATCGGCAAGAGCGGGGGCCCAACAAAGTTCAACTACAGTCTTGTTCCTCTCCGCCGCAGCGTGCGGCATCAGCATGGGGACCAAGCCCACCTTCTACCTGTATTCCGCAGGCTACTTCGCCTTTGTGCTGTTCTCGTTATGGAAAGAACATCGAGGGGAGCGGAAGACAGCTTTCATCAAGTCGGTGCCTTTGATCGTCTGTGGTCTTCTTATACCTTCGGTCTTTTGGTTCGGAAGATCTCTGGAGCAAACCAGGAACCCCATTTTTCCAATGAAGATGACGGTCGGTAAACATGTATTTCTACCGGGCTATTCTCCGTCGGAAATCACTGATCCGAATTTTGATCTAGGCTTTGTTCGTAACCGTCTTGAGTGGTTGGTCTATCCCTGGACAGAATGGAAGCGGAATCGTGGCTACATCCTGATTCCTTACGGCGAAGGTAGTGGCTTGGGCGCGGCCTTCGCGAGTTTTGTTCCGATTGGGATTGCATTCCTGCTCTATCGTTGTTGCGCTCAGCGATGTCGAAGCCGGGGAGAGGTTTCCTTACTCTTAGCTCTGGCAGTGCTAGGGCTGGCATGGTGGTTCGTACTGCATCGTGTGCCGCGCTTCGGCCTGCCGATCGTTGTACTCGCGTGCGTAGCATCCGTATCATTTATTGGCATGCTGCATTCTTCGGGACAAAGGCTATTCCCGGCTCTGTTTGTTGCCACGATTATTGCCACTACCGCGATTTCAACCTTCGTGCCCGTACATCTCCTGCTTGGAAGGAAACGAACTCACCACTGGGCGAGAGCGCAGTTTTACTCCTACCCGCCACTCTTGGATCGGCTCCCGCCCGGCGCCTGTGTGCTGAACGATACCGGACAGGAAGACGAAAATTTTGCGCTGGCCGGCAACACTCTGAGAAACTGCGTGGTCCCGGCGTTTGAGGTACCGAACAAACTGACGCCGGACTTCCTCAGGGAACACAACATCAGCTTCGTCGTCGAAACCGTACCGAGCGGTGGGAAGGGCTTCCAACAGATAGATCCCTCCACGATGTCTCTAATAGAAACAGACCAAGTTCTGTCGGGCGAAACCAAAGTGCGCTGGCTGGTATGGAAAGTAGGAAAACCCTGATCAACTAATGAACTCAAGCTGCGTTGGCAGCTACACAGGTGCGTGAGAAAACTTCCTCAAATGATTATCGTGACATACCGTTTAGCGCCAGCTCAAATGTTCCCGGTTTAGACCTGCTTCCGGTGCTTAGTTGATATCCCAAACTGGCCATTACCGGTCCCCACGCTGCCTCGATTTTTGCAACCAGAGGTTCGGGAAGTCCGGTTCTCCAGCCGCCGGATCCGGCGGCACGAACGAAAGGAAGGTCCTTCCGTGAAGTCTTAGTAAGGCCAGAGAGATGGCTTTGCACTTGTTCGAGCTTTCGCATGTTTTCGGCCGAACTCCGCTCTACTGCCTGCTGGATTCTTTCAGGAGTGGGGTTGATACCTACAAATGCCGCAATCTTGGATAACTCTCGCGGCGTATTCGCAGTAATGTCTTCATAGCGCAACAGCAGAAACCGAGGGTCGTTTCGACGAGTTACCAGCCACGTGGAAACGTTCTCTCCCCAGGAGCCGTGTGGGCACGTCTGGCCCGCCAGAAAACGATCCACGAATTTCTCCATGGGATAATCGTCGTCAATTTTTCTGCACTTGCGATGGTAGTGGTACTGCGATAACGCCACATCGCGCGGATCGCGAACAATGTACATTGCCCTCGGATAGCGAGGATCGAAGCATTCGTGGCTCTTGATGATTCGTGGTCGCGGCATCCGGTCGAAGATCTTCTTGGGAGTGCCGTCCGGATCGGGAACCAATTCATGAATATTCCCGAAAGTTGCGGGCGTTTCCGGATGGCCAAGATTGGCGATCAAGAATCGTGTCCAGGTGTTGCCCGATTTAGGGAAGGAGACAAGGAACACGTCATCGGGAAAAATTTGCAAACTACGACCCGGGCGATGCAGTCGTAAAAAAAGTTTGGTTCCTGCCGTTAACCGTTCAAACATTCTTCTCCTGCCTTTGAGTCAAGGTTTACGTCCATGACGCCATCAGTTTTTCCCAATTTCGCACCGTAAGGGCCGTCAGCGCAGGGGCGAAGCGTAATCCAAACAATGCGAGTCTCAGCTTTCCCCGCTGTAGATGCGAATTAGCTTTTTCCAGCTGTATCCGAGCCTCGCCGAATTCACCTTTTGCCAAGAGTTCCTTCCCTAGTTCCAGCGATAACAACGCCTCTTCGTACCGGAGCTTCTCGTTCAGCAGTGCCCGCTGTTCGACCGACAATTTCCACTCGGCCTTCACGTTCGACAAGATCCTCACGAAAGCTGCAATCATCCTCGACTTGGATGATGAGAGACTACTGGGCCGTCCGATGCGAATACGTGATAACACATCCGGATAATAGGTAATCCGCGCACCATGAAACGCCAATCGAAGCCACATCTCATAGTCATCGCACATGGCCAATCTCTCGTCGAAGCAGCCGGCATTAATAACCGCTTGGCGGCGGACCATAGTTCCTGAAATCGGAATCTGACTCCGCTCTGCCAAGACGCTCTCAAAAGTGACTGGTCCAACTGAGGGGCAATCTTGCATGAAGGTCTTACCGGCTTCCCGGGCGTCGCCGTAAATCAGGCAGTCACAATAGACCATATCAACCGAGGGATCGGCTTCCAGTTGCTTAATCTGGGATTGCAGATATCCCGGAGTCCAACAGTCGTCGCTGTCAAGAAATGCAAGGTATTCTCCCTTGGCGTGCGAGATGCCGTTATTGCGCGCTCCGCAAGCGCGGCGGTTCTCCTGCTTCAGGTAAACAATGCGTTCTAGATAGGGCTGGAGTACCCGCTCTAGGTCTGTTGTGTCCGGGGAACCATCATTCACTACTATTACTTCAAAATTCTGATAGCTTTGCGCAAACACGGAATCGAGCGCCTCGCCAATCAAACTGGCGGTGTTATAGCTCGGCATAATGACGCTAACTTTGGGCATGGTATTGTTCATCGACGAATTCAGGACCGTAAAGCCGCGCCAACAAACAGGCCGTCGCGCAGAGAATCAGCGATGCCTTGAAAAATCCAACGGCCATAACGGCCAACCATCAAAACGTCGCGCTTCTCCAAAAATTGCAACGCCTTATTACGCCACCGCGAACCCGGCCATGACCACGTGTAAGCGACTTCCACCCAGGTGGGATCAGCCACTTCGACTTCGCCGATGAAGCCCCACTCCGTAAGTTCCGCCACGGTTGCCGCGATGTACGCTGCGATCTGCTCGCTCGATGGTTTTTTCCCGGCAGCGTACGCTCGCTCGATGTAAATGCTGACGCGGTCCTCACTGGCTCGAGAAGAAGCCGGCAGAAAACTCGGATCGACATTGCTGTAAAAACCCACCCGGTGAAAGCCGGACTTAGTGTCCGGAAGATACAACCAATGTTCATTGGGACAGCGTGGCCCACGCTTGGCACCGATGTTGAGCACCAGCACCGACGTATACGGATCCGGGCGTTCGTCGAGATCTACTCCCGCCATTTCAAGAGTTTTATCCAGCGGCAGGGTGACTACGACGGAGTCATAGTGCATGCCGGAACCATCGCTGAACTCAACTTCCTTTTTGTCTAGATGAATGCGGCTGGCGCGCTTGCAATACTCAATCCTGGTCTTGGTCGCAAGCTTTTGAGCCAGCATTCCCAAGCCTTCCTGCGGATAAAGATAGCCGGTGTTGTAACCGACGGCAGGCGTATTGCCTGAGGCTCCGCGCAACACCAAGGCGGCATCTATCGGAGACTTGTAGCCGTCTTGCGGCATGATCTGTTCCCACAAGCCCGCGGTATAGAGCCGATGAAAGGGGCCGAAGAATTTTTCAGTCAACGTGGAGCCAAAGCTCTGCTCGATCCATTCTGACATTGTGCCGGGGCGACCTTTGGGGCTGGTCAACATTTCGGTGAGTGCCTTCAGGCGCACATCTTCCGGCAAATAGGACAGGTTATTCTGCAGAGGATATGGAACAAATACGCTGTCCGAAGGAAAAAATACAGCCGAACTTCGGGAGTATTCTTTGACCGGGGTAATTGATCGAATTAAGCGAATAATCGCGGGGTCACCGCCAAAAATCCAGTGGCCGCCGCCGATCTCGAATCGATAAGCCTCGCCTTCTTCGGGGGATGTCACCCGCTTTTGGCCTTTAGGAGTGACGTAATAAGAGGAGCATATGCCGCCGGGGGTCTCGCACGCCTCGAAGACCGGCCAGCCTGAAGCCATACCCGCTGCCAGTCCAGTCATTCCCCCGCCGAGTATCCAGGTTTTAGCTCCGCGGTCGATCAATTTTGTTTTCCCCATCTCCAAGAGTTAGCCGTCTACGAACCAAACAGACGATTCGGAAACTACGGACAGGCCTTCGGCCAGTTGACTCCATTTATTGTCGCATCCAGGGTGCCAAAGCCGCTCCCCTGCGGACGATAGCACTTGTATTCACAATGGGTTACAATCGTCTCCGCCAAACATAATTGTGAGCTGTGCAATCTTTTGCGCTTCTAGGCAAAGCAAGGAAATATCCGGCATTTTTTTACCACGATCGCCATAGCTCTTTCGGCCGGAGGCGAACGGCTTTCTGTCGCAGGTGGTTGTATCCTGGCTAGAAATCACCGCCTTCATTTTGCGTGCAATTGATTAATGGAACAAGTATTTAAATTGCGCCCGCTGTGGAGACTGAATTGCTCAATATTGTCGAGTTCCATCACAATCGTGCTTGATGTATGGAAAAAACTTTGACCGGCAAATGGAAATCCGTGGCAGCAGTCGATACGCCACAGAATCGTCTGCTCGCAGCCTACGCCACGATCGTTATTTTCTGGGCTTTTTACTATTTCCGGCCAGAGGACATCATCACCGCGCTCTATGCCGTGCCTTTGGGAAAAATTTTAGGCGTTATTGCCCTGGTCGCATTGATTCTGGGCACAGTCGGACGCGTCGAATCCGTGAATCTCAGTCCGGAATCCAAACTGGTATTGATGTTGTATGCCTGGTGTGTTGTATGCGTGCCGTTCTCAACCTGGAAGGGAGGCGCGTTCTGGACAGTGTTTGGCGACTATGGCAAGTGCATTGTCATGACCATCATGATCGGCATTGCCGTTAATTCTGTTAGTCGGCTACGGCGGCTGCTGTTCATCCAAGCCAGCGCAACTGCCCTGATGGCAGTCATTGGCTGTGTTTTCTACCGAGGCATGACACGGTTATCTATCGGTAATGGGCTCTATGGCAACGCCAATGATTTTGCGATCATGATTGCCCTGAACTGGCCGATCTGTCTGGGTTTTATGCTCGCCACCAAAAACCCATTCAAAAAACTGCTTTGGGGTATCGGCGTCATCGGAATGTTATGGGCAGTGACGCTCACCTACTCGCGCAGTGGCTTTATGGCTACTATGGTGGCCGTGGTTGCTTCACTTTGGCAGTTCGGGATTAAGGGCAAACGAAAACATGTCGTAATTGGCGCGGCGGTTCTGGCCCTGTTGCTTCTGCCAGTTTTGATTCCGTCGGGTTACGGGACCCGGTTAGAAGGCATTTTCCATCCCAGCATCGATCCTCTGGACAAAGGCTCGGCTGGGACGCGTCGCGAGCTCTTGATCATGAGCCTAAAGGAGACGGCAAGCCATCCAATTTTTGGAGTAGGTCCGGGCCAATTCGAGAGTGTCACCCAGACCTGGTTCCTGACACATAATACTTACACGCAATTGAGCTCGGAAGTTGGCATTCCGGGACTCTTGTTATTTCTATTGATTTTGCGGCGGGTGTTTAGAAATTTAAAGGACGTTCTTAAGACGGAGCGATTTCGAAGTGATCCGCAGGTGGAAATATTTGCCAGCGCCTTGTGGGCCAGCTTTGCAGGTTATCTGGTGGGCGCGTTTTTTGCCAGCTACGCGTATGAACTTTTCATCTATGCCCTAGTGGCCTTCACCGGCGTCCTTTACAACGCCTGCAAAGAACGCCCGACAGCCGCTCCTCCGCTAAAACAAATAAGTAAGTTCGGCATAGCCGGTACCCCCGAGGCGGTCGAGGTCAGCTGACGGTTTATTCTGCACCCTTAGTCGCTCGCTCAACCATGTCGACATCGGCGCCCGGATCTCTGCCATCGCTGGCAGATAGCTTATGGCGGCTGGTTGTGGCCAAATGATAATCCCCTCCGCGACCATCGTTATGGATCGCAAAGCCGACTTCATTGAGGCTGCGGTCCAAGAAATTCTTATGCGGCCACGCTCCGCTCGCCCCGATCAAAACGTTGTGCGCGAAAATTCCATGCGACGTGCAATTTTCCCACCTTTCCACGTTCGTTTGTCCGCCGCTGCCACAAGGCGCAGCAGGTCCTATCCCAATGATGGCCAAGTCGGGGGGAGACGACACAACATTGTTCGTAAACACAAAGTTGACTAAGGGATCATTCAGCGGCGCACCAAGTATCATCAGGTGTTCCGGATGTTGCATAAGCATGGTGACGTGATCGATCGTGATGTCATGCAAAGGAGGGGACTTAGGACCACGGGTCAGTTGGAATGCGACCCCCACATTGTGGGTGACGCCATTCTGATAGGCCGGGCTGATATCGTCGAATTCGTCATCGTGAATACTAATTCGTGCTTCCAGCTTTGGCATTGCCGCACTGCCTGGCGACGGAGCTGCAATAACAATCCCGCTGGCCGTATGGGACGCCCGGTTATACCGTATGGTGATATCGGCCACGGTTGCACTTGGATTCCCCGAGCCCCCCTGGCTAACCACTTGCAGTACGATGGAGGCGCCACGTTGCGTGAATCCTGGCCATGAATTTTCGAGAATATTCCCTTCGAATAAAACCCGCTGCGCATTCTTGATCTCGAACAAGTTTTTAACTATGAATGGACAGAGCCCAGGGGTGTTGAATCGGGCACATTTTCGCGGGTCGTCGTTCATGCCACCCACAAAACCAGTTTGACCAGGCATCCAGATAAGAGGCTTGGACAAGTGGTTATGGCTAATGGTGATGTCGGAAGGAACAATCGAGCCGCGGCCGCCACCAAACAGAATGTTCTCTGCTCCCGCTTCCAGGAAGTTATTCTCAATTTTTAACGGGCCTTCAGGTATGTCACCGACTCCCCCGGATATAGCCTGCGAATCGGTGCAAGTTCCAATCGCGGCCACGCAGTGGAGATCGTTAATATAAGAGTCGACAATTGCCGCATACGTCCAGCCTGCCGTGAAGACGCCCCTCACAGTCTCATCTACGGGAGTGCCGTGGATCCAATCACGGTCGATAACCACGTGGTTAATTCCCTTGGTGGCGGTATCTTGCCGCCGCCCGACTAGCGCATAGTGGATACCGTCACCGGAGGCCCGCGTCAGCTCCAGACCTGGGCCGATGCGGTAGTGATTGGCTCCATCTGCCAGACGCAACACGGGAACTCCCTTTGCTGCGACTAGCTTTGCCATTTTGTTCTCAGGGGAGGGACAGGGATATTGCGGACGCCCAGGCAGAGAAGAAACGCCGGCGTAGCATGGCGTAATGCGTTCCCCTTCCCGTGGGAGAGCCTCATCGTCGGCACCAGATCGCAATACGATCCAGTGCTGGTCATCGCAATCCTTGGCTGGCAGGACAAAAGCTCCAGAGAACGTTGCTCCCGGCTGCAGTTGAATCTTTTCACCACACTGCGCCTGGTTCAGAACGGATTGAAGATTGTCGCTGGGCCGCACCTCCCGTATCTTGCCCGCTGCAGGGGTGCTGCTAAAAGAGCTTGGTACCGACACGCGGGGCAGCTCGGCTGGTCCATCGAACTGAGAATTACGGGAGGCTGGTACTTCCTGCGCGGAAGAACCCGCAAGAAGGCTGGTCAATATCAAGAGCAGGAGGGATGGTAGAGTCAAAGCCCTGGGCAACGGCATGGGAATTCCTCGTGTATTTCTTCATGGTCCTGGATTACAAACGACAAGTGATGCCAGAGCCCGCGTCGTTTCCAGTTCGGAAAAGATTGTTGGCGGCTCTAATCGCGCTGCCTGGTCGATGGTTAATAATATCCACAGTTGAATTCAAAGATTGCTTAGCGGTCCCATACCGTGATCACTTACGCTAATTGTTCTGCCGAGTTTTTCTGATGAGCAGTGGAAACATAGGCACAACAAGCATCCGCCCGCCTCTGGTATCCGTAATCATCCCGGCCTATAAAGCTGCCGAACACATCGTCAAAGCGATCGAGTCGGTGTTTGCACAAACATTTTCGAACTATGAAGTCATCGTTATTAACGACGGTTCACCCGATACTCCACAATTCCTCGAGATCATTCATCCCTACTACGACAGAATTCGCTATTTGGAGCAGCACAACCAGGGCCCCAGTGCAGCACGCAACAGCGGAATTTTGGTGGCGAATGGCGAATACGTAGCCTTTCTAGATAGTGATGACTGCTGGTTCCCTTCGTACCTGGCGAAGCAAATGGACGTGATACGAGGGTCAACTCCGATCAGTTTAGTGTACTGCAATGCACTGCGTGTCGGGCCGAATGCCGGCCGTTGGCGTACCTGCATGGATGCTTGTCCATCGCTTGGTCCAGTCACGTTTGAGAGCCTGATACGCGAGCAATGCACCGTGTTTACGTCCTTCAGCGTGGTTCGCCGGCAAGCAGTTTTAGCCGCAGGTTTATTCGATCCCGATTTTCTCCGTTCGGAGGATTTTGATTTGTGGCTAAGGATGGCGCATCGCGGCATAAGCATGGCTTATCACGGGACGATTCTCGGCGAGCACACACTCCGAGAGGAAGGTTTATCCGGCGATCGCGATGCTCTACGCGAAGCACAAATCGCCGTGTACCACAAATTGCTTTCGAAACTGGCGCTCTCCACAGGACAATCCTCTTTGTTACGGTTGCAGATTGCACGCTGCGAGGCGATTCTCGAATTAGATAAAGGGAAGGAGAATCTCATATCAGGCCGATACTCCGCGGCGGCTGCCGCAATCAGGCAAGCAAATACCTTCTACCATCGACCTCAACTCCGCGCGATACTGAGTTTTCTAGCCGTCGTGCCTTGGTTAGTGCGCTGGATTTACGTCATCTCTTTGAGGTGGCGGCTGGCCGCACGCCAGGTACGCAGGAGATTTCTTCGTTTTTAACGCGGAGATCCGGCCGTCAGGTTGTTCTCAGCCCTTGATCTCGTGAGATCGGGGGTACGCATAAGAAGGCGGCCAAGCGGTGTCTTCGATTTCAATGCCAATTTGAGGCTGAAGTTGGATTGATACAGCATCCGCTTGGCCATCAAACCGATCGACCGGGAGGAAGATGTTGCCAGAGAGTAGCCTAATTCTTTGAGGAAGGGGCCGACCAGCCCTTCGAACATTTCTAATTGTTGTGGTGAGAAGCTCTGCTTCCACCGCCCGATGGGACTGAATTGTCCGCCTGAGATCTCTCCTCGAAAGGATGTGTTCGGCTTACCCACCGATCCCATACCGACCTTACGGATCTTTTCGTAATCTAGTTCATGTTCAAGGAAACCCCCGATGCTTGCGAGGGTTTCATTGGGATGTGTCATCAGATCTTCAAACTGGATTTCCATGTAATCGGCGGGAAATCGCTGACCGTCCTTCCGGCCGTGTCGCACAATCCATTCCCAATACAGTCCATGAACCATAAGGCTGTTCTGCTTGTCCCATGGATAAGGAGGAAGCCAGTGGAGCCTGTCCATGGACAGTGCGACGTCCCTGCCGTCGCGGATACTGTGGATGATAAGCGCCTCTGGGAAAGCTTTTTTAATTGCCGGGATGTAAAGAAGGTGCTCGGGGGTCGTGTCAGCCCATCTTTCCACGTTCTGCTGGCGCGCAACTTCTTCCATCACGATGCGAAGAAAGTCTCCACCGCTGTGGCATTCTTCCAGGATTTTTGTTTCAATGGCTCGGGCATCCAGCCGAGTCTTTTCAAAAAGCACGCTTTTCAGCCAGTGTTTCATCAATTTCTCGCGAGATTTCCTGCTGGCCAGATTGCCAAACTTCGGAACGATCATGTTGAAGACGTGGCTCTCTTCTCGATAAACGGCAAAATTACCGGAAGAAAGGAGCATGTAATAGAGGAGGGTCGTCCCTGAGCGCGGACATCCCAGAACAAACACCGGGGCTTTGCTTCTCTGACTCATTTTTCGATGTTTCCTTATATAACCTGATGCATCCTCGCCAGACCAGTGTCGTTAAGTCTACAACGTAAGTGTTTCGGTCTTAACTCAGGCGCAAAGATGAAATCGCTGGGGTGTGCTGAACGAGCATCGGCGGAATTGATGCGAATGGCTGCGCAGAGCACGTGGACCGCTCCCACGCGGCGCGGCATGACCAGAGTAATTGGGGCTGCGATAAGGTTTGGTTCCAAACGAGAACCTGACGCGACGGGATCAATTTGCAAGTCATGATCCGTCGGCAGATGTCCTCTGATCTCCACCCGGGAGAATTTGCTACTCCATCATTACCCGGCTCGTCGTTGTAGGCGAAATTAGCTCAGTATATGCCGGCAATCTCTTGATTAATCGCGTCGATGTCGGCGCCCAAATCCTTACCGTCCGAGCCCGCACTCTTATAAGGGCTGCTGGGCAGTAAATGATAATCTCCGCCCTTGCCGCCGCTGTAATCCGCAAATTGAATTGAGGTTGTATCCACAGGATAGTAGTTACCCGCTGGCCAAGCTCCGGTGGCGCCGGGAAGTACGTTTCTTGAAAAACTGTAGGAAGAAACGCAACTCTGAATCCGGGCTAAGACGGTGGCGCCGTAAAATCCGCATGGAGCAGGTGATCCCGTACCCGTGACCACCAGGCCTGACTTCGCAGTCACAATGTTATTCGTGAACTTCACATTCTGAATTGACGCACTCGTGGAGCCACCCAGAATCATGAAGAATGTCGGAGATTGAAAAAGCATAGTCACATGGTTTATTTCGACGCCGTCGAGGGGCGTGCAGAGACCGCAGATGGATAGTTGAAAGGCGCTCCCGATTACGACGCTGGTATCTCCATTGGCATAAGCGGGGCTAATATCATCGAATACATCGTCATGGATGCTGAAGCGCGCCGCCATTTTGGCCGGACCCCATGTGCCCTGGGTATCTGCAATTGAAAACCCTCTCCCAGTATGCGCGATGTGATCGTACCGCACGGTGATATCTGCAACAGTCGCGTTGGTGTTGCCAGTGAGTGTTCCTTGGTTGGTCGCCATTAATACCATGGCGGCAGCATGTTGGGTGAATCCTGCCCAGGTGTTCTCCATTACATTGCCTTCCAGAAGCAGGCGCTGGGCATTTTTTAATTCCAGGAGGTTTTTCACCACGAAAGGACACCGACCCGGTGTGGACTTGCATTTCGTAGGATCGGTGTTGACT
>JBOGLH010000108.1:0-5557 GCA_050746025.1 Terriglobales bacterium
GTCGTAGGAAGCGAAGTGATGGGCCCCGATCCACTGCGCCGGCATCGAACGCGCCGACGGAATAAAATACGGCTATGCCGTCAGACCGAAAATATCAGGCGCCTTCTTCAGGCGAGAAACTCTTCAACCGCGCTTTTGGATTTCTCGCCGGATTGGGGATCGCCCCTTCATTCATATATCTGCTGGAAGTGAGAGGCAGGAAGTCGGGAAAGATTTATTCGACTGCGGTCAATTTACTCGAACTCGACGGCAAGCAGTTCCTGGTGGCTCCCCGCGGCCAGACGCAGTGGGTGCGCAACGCAGAAGCCGCGGGCGAAGTTACTCTTAAGCGCGGGTCCCGGCGCAAGTTCCACCTGCGGGCTTTGGCAGACTCCGAAAAGCCGCAAGTTCTAAAGGCCTATCTGACTAACTACAAGAGCGCCGTCGCGAAGTTCTTTCCCGTTCCTCCCAGCGCTCCGCTGGAGGAGTTCGCAAAGATTGCCGGGGGATATCCGGCGTTTGAGTTGATAGCAGTAGACCGCAAAGGATGAGGCACCTTCGGCCCCTACTTTGCGTGAACAGCCGATTTCGGCGCAGGCGCGCCGCGCAGCAGTCCCTCGGTGCTAAGGTCTTCGTCAATCTCCGGCCAATGAATTCCGTACCCTCCGCCGACGATCTTCCAGTTCTTCCGCTGCGCGGACGTGGAATTCAGCAGTCGCGGATACCACACGAGCGGGACGGAAATCGTTTGTCCGTCACCGAGGCTCACGCTCAGGGTGTCGTCAGTGAACTGCACGTCCAGAACGCGCTCATCCGCCGTGGACGCCAAAAAACTCATTCCATGCCTCCAGAAAATCTTTCTCGTGATCCTCGACTACTGGTTGTATCGCGCGAAGTTCGTGCGCGCGAAAACCAAAATTGCGTGCCAGTTGAATAGGATCGAGCCAGAATTTGGCCGACAGATAGTCGCGGTCAACGTGTATGTAGGCGGTTCGTTGGGCTCGTGGCTGTAGAAGTAGAAACGATATGGGCCGGATCGGAACGCCGTCGGCATGGCGGGATTCTAGCATTGGGTAAGCCCACCCTTTCGCTAAGGAACGCAAGCGGATGGGGGCACCCGGCACAATATGCGCAGAATATGGACGCTATTCACCGCACCGCAAATCAAAAAACTGGGGACGTAGGGGACCCTTCACCAACCGCCGCTTTGCTAGTGATCGCGTCTGCCCGGGGCGTTTGAACGCGGCCGTCTGCCAGTATTTGCAAGAGTTGCTGGAGGAAACCGCTGGTTGAGCTTGCAAGGCGAAACGACCATGGTACAATGACTATGGTTGCGATGCTTCGGGAGCCTAATAATGAAGACCATGCCCGCGGGTGAGTTCAAAACAAATTGCCTCGCAGTAATGGATGAAGTGAAAGCCAAGCGCGAGACCGTGGTGATTACCAAGCACGGCCAGCCGGTGGCGAAATTAGTTCCCATCAATACAGATCACGACGAGGTCTTTGGCTTTTTCAACGGCAAGGGATCGATTAATGGTGACGTGGTTGCGCCGGCGCTCTCGAGCAAAGAATGGGGCGATTTAGGGTGATCCTCGTGGACACCCATGTTGTCCTTTGGCTGGCATTCGAGCCCACGAAAATTTCGAAAAAAGCCAGGGCTGCAATTAAGAAAGCGCGAGAAGACGCTGAGGGCTTAGCGATCTGTGATATCACGTTGTTAGAGATTACGAACCTGGAAAGAAAGCGTCGGATTTCCCTTTGCGGCACGCTGGAAACATTTTTGACTGAAATTGAAATCAGGTTCATCGTGCTGCCTATCACAGCGCGAGTTTGTGTTCGTGCGACAAGTCTTCCCGCTGCGTACCCCAATGATCCGGCCGATCGGGTGATCGGCGCAACCGCATTAGTAGAAGGAATTCCGCTGATTAGCGCTGACGCGGGAATACGAGGTTCGAGCGCCGTGCCAATAATTTGGTAACAGCCGCTTAACGGCCAGGCCGACTGTTCTACCCTACGTCCTCACTCCATCCCCCCAGCGTTTTCTTCACGAACGCCATGAACTGGTCCGCAACTGCGCCGTCGATCAGGCGATGATCGTAGCCTAGCGTCAAGTGCACGACCGAGCGGATGGCGATGGAATCTGCGCCGTCTTTGTCGGTGACGACCAGCGGCATTTTGTTGATGCCGCCTACGCCCATGATGGCCGAGTTCGGTTGGTTGATGATGGGTAGGCCGAACACTGCGCCGAACTGGCCGGGATTGGTGACGGTGAAGGTCGAGCCTTCGACTTCTTCCGGCTTCAACTTCTTGTTGCGGGCACGTTCGCCCAAGTCGGTAATGCCGCGCTGCAATCCCAGGAAGTTCAGTTCATCGGCGCTCTTGAGCACGGGGACGATCAATCCCCAATCGAGAGCGACCGCGATGCCGACATTTACGTGCCGGTGATAGCGGACTCCGTCGCCTTCGAGCGAAGCGTTCACGATGGGGAACTGCTGCAGGCCGATGATGGCCGCGCGCACGAAGAACGGCATGAAGGTCAGCCGCGCGCCGTTGCGCTGCTCGAAGCTCGCTTTGAGCTTGTTGCGGAGATTCACGATGCGAGTGATGTCCACTTCGAACATCGCGTGAACGTGGGCGCTGGTGCGGCGTGATTCGATCATGCGCTGCGCGATGATCTTGCGCATATTCGTCAGGGGAACCAGGTCGCCGGGAATCGCTGCGGGAGTGGGGCGCGGGGTTGGAGCAGGCGCTGGTGCGGCAGCAACGTCAACGTCCCCGCCCTGTCTCGCTAAACCCGCGCGAGACGAGGACGGGGCACCCGCCTTCGATCCAGCTCCGGATTCGATAAACGCCTGAATGTCTTGCTTAGTGATGCGGCCGCCGAGCCCGGTGCCTTCAACCTGCGAAAGATTCACGTTGTGCTCGCGGGCGATCTTGCGCACGAGTGGTGACGAGCGCGCGTGCTCGTCATCTTCATGGACCTGTGCCGCTGGCGAAGTGGGTTCAGCTTTAGCAGCGGGTTGCGCTTCAGCTTTTGGAGCAGCCGGCGCGGGTGCCGGTTTTTTATCCGCAACCGGCGCGGCCTTGGGGGGCGCGGCGCCATCTCCATCGGAAATTGTGCCGACGACTGTGTTCACCTGAACCGTAGTGCCCTCGGTGACCTTGATCTCCTGCAACACACCGGAAGCCGGCGCCGGAATCTCAGCATCAACTTTGTCGGTGGAGATCTCAAACAGCGGCTCGTCGCGCTGGATCTTGTCGCCGGGCTTCTTCAGCCATTTAGTGATGGTGCCTTCCACGATGGACTCGCCCATTTGGGGCATAACAATATCGGTGGCCATAATTCCTCTTTCAACTCAGTGCATTATCCGCACCAAATCGCAACTTGTAATTATAACGAAGAGGAGACGCGGGCAGCCGAAAGCGCGCAAACCTGAAAAGGAGTCCGTGGTTTTTCTCTGTGAAACTCTGTGTTCTCTGTGTTCAATTTCTAAAACTCTAACCACAGGGGACACAAAGTTTCACAGAGGAATGCCACAGAGGTAAATTGCAACTAAATAAGGGGCGTTGAATTCACGATACTTCTATCGCGGGCTTTCGCAGCCGGCTCGCCAGCCATCCCGTGCAGGCCAGCATTCCGCACCAGCCCAGGAAGCGCACCATTCCAGCAATCAGCGTGTCATATTGCAGCACGCCAAGATTAGTGAAAATCGTATTCCAATCGTGCTTGGCAAATTCAGGATCACCCAGCGTGACCAAAGGCAATTCCATCACCCGCGCATCGGCCATGTAAGTTGCGGTGTAAATCCAGTTCTCGAAGAAAAAGAAAAGACAGAAAACAAACCCGGCAACTTGCCGCTCATGAAAGAAGTAAATCGCCAACAGCAACGGAACCAGCCATTGCAGGATCGTTCCGCCCCACAGCCCCAAGGTCGCGCCGAACCAGCCAAACAGCGCGTGTCCGCCTTCGTGCACCACCATGTTCGGGGTATCGATAAAAAGAAAACCGCCATGCTTGCTGAAGGCGTAAGCCAAAAACCACAGAAAGAAAGTAAGCCACGCGACTACAGCCCATCGCTGCAGCGGACGCCACGGTTCCCTGGCTCCGCTCCACTCCATCAGCGAATCGACGTATTCGCGCATACTGATTTGATTTTAGGGAGATTTGTGAAGCAGCACGAGGTTACGCTGGTGTGGCCAGATTTCCGCCCGCGCCCAGGCTTGGGTCCATCAGAATCTTTTTCAGGCGGAGTTTTTCATCCATAAGTTCTTTGAGTTGGCGGCTATCCGAGCTGCGAAAGGCTTCCAGCTGCTTCTGTATCTGCTCCAGCCGGCGCCGAATTTGCACTCTTCGCAACGCGCGGGTTGCGCCCTCGACCTTTTCCGCGCTCAATTCTTCGTCGTCCTTTAGCAGCACGGACGCCAGCAGCTGGCGGTCACTGTCAGAGAGTGGAACGTCCATTACCCCGCTATCAGGCGCGGGGTTTAGCAGCACTTCGATCAACGACTCGGTGCCCAGTCCCACATGCAGACGTTCGGACGAGAGCACGTATCTCGCCTGCCGCGCCGGCTCGAAAGCGTCATCTGCGCCAGAGCGGTCGGAAACATAATCTTCACTTTGAAATTGCGCCTCCGACGCCAGAGCGCGAATGAGAATCTTTTCCGCGTCGGTGACCTGGGCTTCGGTGGGCGGCTTCACGGTCGCGCTCTTGCGGCTCACCGCGGCATGCTTCAATTCCTGCCGCAGCACTTGCGAATCGATATTCAGCTTCTGCGCAATTTCTGCCGCCACCGAATCGCGAATGATGCGGCTGGGCACGCGCTGAATGTGCGGCAGAAGATAGTTCAAGGCTTTGTGTTTGCCCTCCGCGCTGCGCACCGGAAATTGCTGCCGCGCGCGTTCGATCAGGTAATCAAAATATTTCTGCGAATTTTTGAGGGCAGCGGAGTAAGCGTCTTTTCCTTTTCGCCGCACAAACAAATCGGGATCGAGCCCGGCATCGAGGGTCAACACGCGAATGTCAAATTCTTCCTCAATCAATAAACCCAGGGTGCGTTCGGTAGCTTTAGCCCCCGCAGCGTCAGGGTCGAAATTGACCAGCGCCTGTTTGCTGAACCTCGCGAGCAGCGCGGCCTGCGCAGCCGTGAAGGCTGTGCCCGAGCTGGCGATAACATTGTGAAATCCGGCGGAGAAAACCGAGATGCAATCCATCTGGCCTTCGACCAGGATTACATAATTGAGCGCGCGGATCGCCTCTTTCGCCTGATGCAGGTTAAACAACACTCTCGATTTCGAGTAGATCGCGGTCTCTGGCGAGTTCAGATATTTCGGCCCGGATTTTTCGTCGGTCGCGAGCGTGCGTCCAGTGAAGGCGATAACACGTCCGCTTTCATTGGCGATGGGGAACATGACCCGGTTGCGGAATTTGGAATACATGGAAGAGACGGAACCGGATGCTCCAGCATTTCGAGATGGGTCGTCCGTTGTGCGTCGTGCGTCGTGCGCAACACTGTCGTGGGTCGTTGGCCGTCTGTCGCTGGCAAAATCTTGTGCAGCTAAAGCTGCCTCGTCCATACC
>JBOGLH010000109.1:0-12466 GCA_050746025.1 Terriglobales bacterium
AGTTCGATTCTCTCATCTCGCCCCAATTGGGCGGCTCGTATAAGGGGATTACCCACGGCCTGCACCCGTGAAATGCGAATTCAAGTCTCGCACCGTCCACCAATTTTGGCTCGGGAACTCGACGGCAGAGTGCTGGTCTGAAAAGCCAGTGGACACGGTTCAATTCCGTGACGAGCCACCAGATTTGTAAGCGATTGTTGTGCGCAAGAAAGGAAAGACAATGACAGAAACAAGCTACAACGTATTGAAGCCGGAGAACGGCGCACCGATCAAGGCCTGGACCAAGGGTGTCCCTCTTGAGGACGCTGCACGCCAGCAGCTGTTGAATGTCGCGCAGTTGCCATTCATCTACAAGTGGGTGGCCGCTATGCCCGATGTGCATTGGGGCATCGGCGCGACTGTGGGCAGCGTGATTCCGACGCGGGGTGCGATCATTCCCGCAGCGGTCGGCGTGGACATCGGGTGCGGCATGATGGCGGTGAAGACTTCTCTTCACGCGAACCATCTGCCCGACAATCTGCACGGCGTTCGCACGGCGATTGAGAAGGCGGTGCCGCACGGTCGTACTGATAACGGCGGCAAGAACGATCGTGGAGCGTGGTCGGATGCTCCGGCGAATCATCTGGACGTATGGGCGAAGATGGAGCCGGCTTACAAGGCGATCATCGAGAAGTATCCCAAGCTGAACCACGTGCAGCGGGTAAACCATCTGGGGACGCTGGGCACGGGGAACCATTTCATCGAGGTGTGCCTTGATGAGAATGAGAACGTGTGGTTCTTGCTGCACTCGGGATCGCGTGGCGTCGGCAATCGCTTCGGCACGTTTTTCATTGAGCTGGCGAAGAACGACATGCGGCAGTGGATGATCAACCTACCGGACAAGGACCTTGCGTACTTGCCGCAGGGCACGGAGCACTTCGAGGACTATGTCCGCGCAGTGCACTGGGCGCAGGACTATGCGCTGGCGAACCGCGAACTGATGATGCAGAACCTGATCGCGGCAGTGCAGGGCTCGGGAGAAGTTCCGGCGTTTGAAGCCAAAGTGGAAGTCGTAAGCTGCCATCACAACTATGTGACTTGGGAGCACCACTATGGCGAGAACGTGCTAATCACCCGCAAGGGAGCGGTGCGCGCGCGTGAAGGTGACATGGGAATTATTCCCGGCAGCATGGGCGCGCGCTCGTACATCGTGCGCGGCAAAGGGAATCCGGAAAGCTTCATGAGCTGTAGTCATGGAGCTGGACGAGCGATGTCGCGTACGGAAGCTAAGCGTCGCTTCACGCTGGACGATCACGCGAAGGCAACCGCCGGCGTCGAGTGCCGTAAGGATGCGGATGTCATCGACGAAACGCCGATGGCGTACAAGTCCATTGACGCGGTGATGGAAGCACAGCGCGATCTGGTGGACGTAGTACACACGCTGCGCCAGGTGGTGTGCGTGAAAGGCTAAAACGGGGGAGAGCTGAGAGGCTCTATCTAAACTTCCGGGTGTAGGGTAGCGGCCACCCACATGTCTTGGGCACATGTCCACGCAGGTTCAACTCCTGCCACCCGGACCATTTTGTTTTTGATTCGAGAGTTCATTAAGTGGTACTTAGGTGAGAAGAAAAAGGAGATGGCTAGCGGCAGTAATGTATGCCGAACGACAGAGTATTAGTAAGTTGTAAGTTGAGATATCCGCAATTTTGTTACATGTAAATATCTTGGAAGTTTTTTGCAAATCTGCAATTTCCGTCTTGCAAAAGTTTTCGATTCATGGCATGTTGAATTATCTTCTTACGAAAGGACGCCCGAATTGGCGGATTTTAAAATTAAAACGCTAAGCGGGCAACATCGGCCAATAACTAGCCGAGGTTGCTATAGGGCGTCGCTCGGATCGCGTTAAGCGATCTTTCTCAGCCGATCATCGGCGCTCTTTCCGCAAAACTGAAACTTAGCTGGGTGGCGCAGGCCGCGGTTCCTTCCTGTGAATCGACAATGCCGCTGCTGCTCATTCCCCAGCTCTAACTAACACGGTCAGTGGTGATTGGTTACGGATACTTCTCCGGCAGAAACAGCCTTCGGGCTGTGAGGTTCGAATCCTCATGGGCGCAAGCCCTGCCGTGACCGCCTGTTCCCTGACCATAAGTTTGTACGAACCGTTTGCCTTGGACAATTTAGTCCGAGCTGCGGAAGACTTGGCCGGTGGTGAAGACTACGGTTACTTCGACTCAGAATCGGGAGATGCAGGTTCGAACCCTGCCGCGGGAATTACGCCCGTGTAGTCGAATTGGGAAGACGCCTAGTGTTCCGTTGTCGCATGTTCCCCGGCCTAAACAAAACGCGTGGCGCGGGCACTATTGTCCGCGAAGCTCCGGCGTTCGCCGGTTAGAAAAGAAATGCAATGCACGAACTGTTAAAAAGTTTTTTCAGCGGCCAGAACCAGTTCGCCTCTGGCGGTCTGCTGCTGATGATCATCGGCGGAGTAAGCGTCTGGCTGCGCAGCGTGCCAGAAACCATCTGGTGCTGGATCGTCCGCCAGACCACCATGATCGTCACCGTGACGGACGATGATGCAGCATTCGTCTGGGTCAAGGAGTGGTTTTTGGAGCAGAAGTTTCTCGCGCGAATCAGAAATCTCGACCTGGACACGACGGTTCGCAACGAGCGCATTGCGATGATCCCCGCTCCCGGAAAGCACTGGTTCTGGTACGAAGGAAGGCCGTTTGAAGTGTGGTTCTCGCGCACCGAAACGACGCACGAGCGTGTCGCACGCCGGATTGAGTCACTGACGTTCCGTACCTTGGGACGCAAGCGCGCTCTGTTGAAGAAGTTCGTTGACGATGTTGTTGCGTGCCACTTGCGTCGGCAGGGAGTGCAGTCATATCTGTACACCTACAACGATGGTTGGGACTACGTCGAGGGCTACGCGCCGCGTTTACTAGACTCTGTGGTTTTAGAGCCCGGCGAGAAGGAACACCTGATGGAGGACATCGCACAGTTTCGCAAGTCGAAGCAGCGGTATCAGCGGTTGGGAATTCCGTACCATCGAGGCTATTTGTTTTACGGGCCGCCTGGAACGGGGAAGACTTCGCTGGTTTCAGCCTTGGCGGCGCATTTTGGATTGTCCATTTATACGGCCAATCTGACTGAGTTCACCGATCGTAGCCTGATGTCCGCAGTCAGTCTGGTGCCCGCGAATTCGGTGTTGCTGTTTGAGGACATCGATTGCATGAAGAGCAGTCAGTCGCGAGTGGATTCAGAGGTAAAGGACACGAAGCAGAATTCTTCGCCCCAGAATGGCGTTACGCTGTCGGGACTGCTCAACGTGTTGGACGGGTTCTATGCGCCAACTGGCGTGTTGTTTGTTATGACCACAAACCACGTGGAGAAGTTGGACCAGGCCCTGCTCCGTCCAGGACGCATCGATTATCGGCTGTACTTGGGAAAGGCAAGCGATGGGCAGAAAGTTGAACTCTACCGTAGGTTCTTTCCGCACGCAACGGATACTGAAGGCCGAGAGTTTGTCGAAGCCTCACGGTCTGCAGAAACCATGGCCGAGTTTCAAGGCTTGCTGCTTGGTCTGGTGCAGGGAGAAGCACGAATTGATTTGGCTGAGTTAGGAAGTAAAGTTTCAGCTTGAAGTTTCGCCGGTGGTGAAGACGAGGGTTACTTCGGTCGCAGGTTCGAGTCCTGCCATGGTGTCAGGCCATGTAGCTCAGTGGTAGAGCACACCGTCGTCGCCAAATTCCCCGGCTAATGAATAAAGGAGGTACCTATGGCCCGACTGAATACACTCAATCTCAACTTTGGACCTCGCACGCACGAGGGAGCACCGGCGCGTCACATCTCGCCTGAACTCCAGCTGCGACGCTCTACCCTCGCCTGCCTGCTCTGGGAGAATCAGTTTTATGAGGACGGAGTCGAGATCGCCGGTCGTATCGCCGAACTTGTGCCCAAGGTCACGGCCGAGAAGGTGGCCGCACTTGCCGTTGAGGCGCGTGAGCAGATGAAGCTGCGTCACGCACCACTTCTGCTCGTCCGCGAGATGGCGCGTCACAAGACACACCGTGCGCCAGTTTCGGAGACGCTTGCACGTGTAATCCAGCGTGCCGACGAGCTCGCCGAGTTCATTGCGGTTTACTGGAACGACGGACGGGTGCCGCTTTCCGGGCAGGTGAAGAAGGGACTGGCGGCTGCTTTCCCGAAGTTTGATGAGTATCAACTCGCCAAGTACGACCGCGGCGGCCCGATTAAGCTACGAGACGTGCTCTTCCTCTGCCACGCAAAGCCGCGTGATGAGGCACAAGCAGCAGTGTGGAAGCGCCTCATCTGGGGATGCCTGACCACGCCTGATACGTGGGAGGTTGCTCTCTCTTCTGGCGCTGACAAGCGTGAGGCTTGGGAGCGGCTACTGCGTGAGCAGAAGCTCGGGACGCTAGCTCTTCTCCGCAACCTGCGCAACATGCGTGAGGCAGGGGTCGACGAGTCGCTCGTGCTTGCAGCTCTTCGTGAGGTAAGCACTGCGCGAGTGCTCCCGTTCCGTTTTCTAGCTGCAGCGCGTTATGCTCCGCACTGGGAAGAGGTGCTGGAGCAGGCAATGCTGAAGTCGGTCGCTGCTTCTGAAAAGCTCCTGGGCAAGACTGTCGTGCTGGTGGACATTTCCGGCTCAATGACCGCGCCGCTGTCTCGGCGTTCAGAGATGCAGCGGACAGATGCAGCATATGGGCTCGCGGTACTTCTGCGCGAGATCGGCGAGAAGGTTGCCGTATTCTCCTTCTCGGACAATCTCGTCGAAGTACCGGCGCGTCGTGGTTTCGCTTTGCGCGATGCCATTGACGCATCTCAGCGCCACAACGGGACATATCTCGGGAAGGCGATCGAGGAACTGAACCGCAACGAGAAGTACGATCGCTTGATCGTGATTACCGATGAGCAGGCGCATGACACAGTTTCCGCGCCAAATGGCAAGGGCTATGTGATCAATGTGGCCAGCTACAAGAATGGCGTTGGCTATGGTAAGTGGACGCACATTGATGGCTGGTCCGAGTCGGTCATCGAGTACATTCGCGCCTTGGAACAGACAGTGTGGGTGAACTAGAAAAGTCAGGGCAGACGGAATATCGTCTGCCCTGTCACCATGCTTTAATCCAGTGCCCACGAACTCTCACACAGCTTTCTATGTAGCGGTGATTTAATGTGCCCTTTCCGTGCCGAATAAAACAAGATGTGCTCGCAATGCGACGCCCCGGTCATACTCCTGCGGGTTGCCACTTCCGCACCGGCAATTTAGCAAGATGTTCTCGCTGCCGTTGTGACGCCCAGTCCTTGTAATGCTTTTCGACAACTGTCAGTGTATCGCCTAGAGCCGTTGCGATGTCGGTCAAAGACCACCCCTGTCCCAACCAAAAATCAACCGCGGTATCGCGGAAACGGTGAAAGACGTTCCCTTTGATATACACGCCTGCTGCCTGCATGAGTTCCCGCATCTCACCTTGTAATCTCTTCGTCTCCGAATCCGCCAATGCATTGCCGTGCCAGAAAACATATTTGGGATTGCCGTTCAAGACGAGGAGCAATTCATCCAGTAGACCTGAGTCAATTGGAATCATGGCGGTCTTGCCTGTTTTTTGGCGCTCGACTTCGAGCACCCCCGTTCTCTGCGCTCGTTCAAGAGTGTGTCTTTGCAATTGCACTGCATCTACGATTGCAATTCCTGTGCTGACCATTGCGCGAATCATAGTTTGGTGACGTGGAATCTTGACCTTCTCCTCTGCAAATGTGACAGGCACCTGAGTCAGGAGTTTCTGAATTTCTTTTTCAGTAAACGGCTTTGGCTTCCGGCGTTCCCTTCCCTGTTTCGTTTCTTTGATCGTTCCGAGCGAATCTAGCAGGTCTGTCCGGTGATTTCCTTTACAGCAAACTCGAATGAACCCGCGAAGGTTCTGTTGTGCTTTGATCTTCGTCAGGTCACTCCATGTCCATGCAGCTCGATAATCAATCAAATCCCCGGTAGTGATATCGACGGGATAAAACTTCGACCGCTTGGTCATGAACTGCTCGAATAGATTCAACTGGTGTCTGAGTTTGCGAATGGTAGCAGTTCCTACATTCTCGCTCTCTTTGCTCTTGATGAAGGTCAACACGAAATCGGCAATTGTCGGATCTGAATTGTGCGCTGATGCGGCGGCTGCCGGCGCCCCTTGCTTCCCATCGTGTCCGCTGTCCAATTTCCTCTGCAGCTCTTCCGCCTTCTCAAGAGCTAGCCCCCATGAGCGAGTACCAGCAGGTTGCTTGTGCTGCTTTCCATTCAGGCTGAAGCGGAGCCACTTCGCGCAGTGGCAATTCGGATAGGACTCATTTTTCTTGTACCCTTCACCATCGTTAATGAAAGCCTTGGGACAGGCATCACGGTGCCGCGTGTACACGCTGACAATCGGTCGTTTGAACGTTCTCAACATCTGCCCTCCCCTGACCTGCTACTCACAAGTTTAGTACAGATTCTAGAACAGATGCAAGAGAAATGCAGTGTTTATGCGGTTTTTATGTGGCGGAAGCGAGTGGGAGTCGAACCCACCATCGCCATCAGAGATAACGATCTACGGTTTTGAAGACCGCGAGAGTCACCGGACCCCTTGCGCTTCCACGCCTGTAACAGATTAACGGAAAAACGGCGGCATTGATTAACGACGGTCTCGAACATTCGCCGCCCAGTTCAATAGTTCGTCCACGGGCATGAAGTTCAAAATACGCTCGCGGTTAATTCCTGCCAACAATGCGGCGGCCAGCGCGTATTCCATGAATCTCATTTGCAGAGGATCGTGGGAATCAGTGCCCAACGAAATTCGGCAGCCGGAGTTTTTTGCGAGCTTCAGCAGGTCCAGACTCAAATCCTGGCGGTCAGGATACGCGTCGATTTCGAGTGCCTTGTCGAGTTCGGCGGCGAGATCGAAAACCCGCGACCAGTCGGCGGTGAGCCCGAGACGAAAGTTATAGATTCGCCCGCGCGGATGACCCAAAATCTGAATCTCGGGATTGCGCAGCGCGTTCAAATAGCGATCAGTTTGGTCTTCTTTTTTTCGCAGCGCCGAATGGAAGCAGCCGAGCACGAGATCCAGAGACTTCAGCGACTCGCTATCCATGTCGCCCTCGCCTTTTGGATTGAGGTTGAGTTCGACTGAGCGCAAGACGCGAACCGATTGGCCGGCTCGCCGTAAGCCATCATTGACGGCGGCAATTTCCTCGACTTGCAGTTGCAACTGTTCTTCATTTATTCCGCCGGCAATTTTCAGCCCCTTGGAATGGTCGGTAATGGCAATGTATTCGTAGCTGCGTTGTGCCGCCGCCTGCGCCATCTCTCCGATTGAGCCTGAGCCGTCGCTCCACCGGGTATGCATTTGCAGGTCACCCCTTAGCTCCGCAGACCACGCCGGTTGTTTTGCCAATACCGCACGCGCTTCGGTCACGGTTAGAAAGTGCGCGCGAATTTCAGGCGGCGTGGGGACGTCAGGAGGATCATCGATCCAGCGGCAAATAATTTTGTTCAACGATGGTCCGATGCCGGGCAGCTCGGTCAGCGATCGATCTTCTTCAACCATGGCAGCCGCTTCTTCCGGCCACATTAAAGCTTTTCGCGATCCCCGCCGCAATGCTCTCTGCAACGGCATCTTCGCGCCTTCAGCGGCCAGGGCCAGCAGCTCTGAGATGGCGGAGTTGGGTAGGGGTTTAGTGGTGGAAGAAGTCACGCGGATTAGATGGCGAATTTCGGCTGACTGCGACAGCCGAATGCCCCCTCTAATACGGCAGCGCCAATGAGAATAATGCTACCGTCGCAACGGCTTGCCTCGTTCGAGACTACAGGCGGCAGTGGTTCCCACCTTTCGCAGAAACCGCGAAAGATGGAGCACCCTCAGCGTGATGGCGCCAGCGAGAACAGAAAGTCGTTCGCCCCGCCACCGATTCTTGCGTCGAAACCCACAAATTAGATCGCGAGCTGAATTTATTCCCGCGCTTGCTTTCAGTATCATGAACTCTGTCCCAGGAGATCCCATGAAAAGGTGCGCCGCGTTGCTGCTGTTGATGGCTTGTTGCGCCTTCGCGCAGGAAGCGCCGGTGCCGAAGATTGACTTTCAATCGGTGCCTGACTTTCTTAAGTTGCCGCAGGACATGAATTTTGGCGAGGTCGCCGGCGTGGCGGTTGATTCGCACAAACATATTTTTGTCTTCTCTCGCGGAAACACTACCGGACCGGCTTACGGCGCGGCGGCGGCGCAATTGCTCGAGTTCTTCGGAAACGGACGTTTCTATCGCGAGATCGGCCACAATCTCTACGGCTGGTCGTATGCGCACTCGGTAAAGGTCGATCGCCACGACAACATCTGGGTGGCAGATAAAGGCTCTGACGTGGTGGTGAAGTTTAATCACGATGGACGGGTCGCGATGGTGTTCGGGCGCAAGCAGGAGGCGTCCGACGAAGAGACTGGGCCATTGAAGCATCCGCGTCCTCCGCTGCCGCCAGTGGATGGAATGTTTCGCCAGGTCACCGACATTGCTTGGGATTCCGCCGGCAATAGTTATGTGAGCGACGGTTACATCAACTCGCGGGTCGCGAAATATGACAAAAACGGCAACTGGGTAAAGTCGTGGGGCGAGCCCGGAGACCAACCGGGGCAGTTCCTGCAACCGCATAGCATTGCAGTGGATGCGGCGGACCATGTTTACGTCGCCGACCGCGGCAACCGGCGCATACAGGTGTTTGACGGCGACGGCAAATTTCTGCGGCAGATCACAATTGATGTCCCGTTCGACCCCAATGCGCAACCTCCCATCGGCAACAAGCCTAAGCTGCCAATCACCGGCAATCAATTGATGGCGCCGGGTGCGCCGTGGGCGATCTGCATTACGCCGGGGCCGAAGCAAGTTTTGTATGCCGCCGATGCGTATCCCGGCAGGATTTATAAGCTGACGCTGGAGGGGAAAGTCCTGGGTGTGCTGGGCGAATCCGGCAAGCAGCTGAAGCAGTTTGGGTGGATCCACGAGATTGCGTGCCCTTCGGAGAACGAACTTTATGTTGCTGAGTTACTGAACTGGCGGGTGCAGAAGCTGATTCTTCAGCCGGTGCGGTGAGCGGATCTAAAGCTTTTAACCGCGGAGATCACAGAGGCGCGCGGAGAGCGCAGAGAAAAACGAAGACCGGGTCAAACCCCGTGACGCCAGCACTCAAATGTGAAAACTTAAAAGCCGGATCGCCGGGGGCGGCTGTTCCCACACGAATGGAAAGCCGGACCATTGGGGGCTTGGAAAGACCCCGTGTTCCTGTTAGATTGAGATCAGCAGTTTGCCTGCCGGTAAGACCAAGGAGAAGTATGGCTGAGAATCCCAGCGCGACCCTGCCCGCTATCGTAGAAAAAATTATTAAGCCGCCGTACACCGGTGCGCCGGAAAAGGCGCAAATTGCAGTGGAAGGCGGAGACCATCTATACCGCGAAATCCGAATCGAGAACACATTGACTGATGAGAATGGTCGCAAAGTGGGACTGAAGCCGGGCGCCGAAGTTCAAGTAACGGTTGAAGCCGATCCCGAGGCAACTTCTCCCAAATCCTGAAGCTAAAAATCGGCCACAGATTAACCCGGATACCACTGATTTGATCCGTGAAAATCCGCGTCAACCTGTGGCTTTTTTCCTGCTTAATTTTTCGGCTGACGAACCACCCGCATGTAGGGCTTGGGCGTCTTCCAACCTTCGGGATACTTTTCTTTCGCCTGCTCGTTTGAAACCCCGCCGCCGATGATCACGTCATCGCCCGGCTTCCAGTTCGCCGGCGTCGAGACCTGATGTTTCGCGGTGAGCTGCAACGAGTCAATCACGCGCAAAATTTCGTCAAAGTTGCGTCCGGTACTCATGGGGTAGCTGAGCTGCATCTTGATCTTCTTATCCGGGCCGATGACGAATACCGTGCGCACGGTAGCATTGTCATTGGGAGTACGGCCTTGTGAGCTGTCCCCGGCAGCAGCGGGTAGCATGCCGTAGAGTTTAGCGATCTTCAGTTGCGGATCGCCGATCATCGGATAATTCACCTTCGCGCCTTGCACTTCCTCAATATCCGACTGCCACTTGGTGTGATCGCTGACGGGATCGACGCTGAGCGCGAGGATCTTCGTATTGCGTTTGGCAAACTCAGGCTCGAGCTTTGCCATGGCGCCGAGTTCAGTGGTGCAGACTGGAGTGAAATCTTTCGGGTGCGAAAACAGCACCGCCCAGCCATTTCCGATCCAATCGTGAAAATGAAGCTGGCCTTGCGTTGTGTCGGCCGTGAAGTCGGGAGCAGTGTCATTGATACGGGGAACGCTGGATGTGACTGGGGGTACAGTTGCGGTGCTCATGCTTCCTCCTATTGGAGATCTGGTATGCCGGACCGAAAGCGCCCGGCCGTGTTAGCCGTGCGGAATGCCTCGGAAAAAATAAAACCCATCCGCTCTGCCGGATGGGTCGCAAACTCGGTTGCGCTACACACACCCCGGCGGCCTTATACAACAACAGATGCAGCCGGGCGCGGACTTGATTCGCACGAAAATAGCATACGCAGCGCGTAACCCAACGTCAAACCCAGACTCGGACGTGAACCGCGATTAAGCGCGCGAAATTTTGCAACAGAAGCAGCCGAGTCTCAGTCCAATGTTCATGACTCCCCTGCGACGGCTTCCCTTCACCCAGTTCGATGTCTTTACCTCGCGCGCTCTCGAGGGCAACCCACTAGCGATATTTCCTGACGGCCGAAGTTTGAGCGACGACGAAATGCAGGCCATCGCGAAGGAGATGAATCTCTCCGAGACGACCTACATTCTGCCGCGCGATGCAGCCATCGAAAAAGAACGCGGCATCCGAGTCCGCATTTTTAACGTGCAGGAAGAGTTGCCATTTGCCGGGCATCCCACGCTGGGCACGGCTTTCGCGTTGCGCGGAACCAGTGGAGCGGCGGAGATCAAACTGGAATTGAATGTGGGAACGATTCCCGTGACTTTCGAAGAGAAGCCCCGACAGCCGACGTTCGGAGAGATGCGGCAGAACGATCCCGTCTTCGGACAAATTCACGATGTCAAGAAGATCGCAGAGATAACGGGAATTCCATTTGCCGATATTGATTCTGAATTTCCGGTGCAGACGGTTTCGACCGGTGTTTCTTTCACTATTCTTCCGCTGCGCGGGCTAGAGCAGATTCGCCGGCTGGAGATCAATCAATCGCGTTCGGCGGAATACTTGAGCGCGTCAGGCGGGAAATTCTTTTTCTGCGTGAGCCGTGAAACCGTCGATCCCTCCGCCCGTTTGCACGCTCGCATGTTGTTCTATAACGGCGAGGATCCGGCCACAGGTTCCGCTTCAGGCTGCGCGGCCGCGTGGATGGTGCGGCATGGAATTGCTAAGCCCGACGAGCGGGTGATGATCGAACAGGGTGTAGAAATGAAACGTCCGAGCAGGATTTTTGTTCGTGCCTCGCGCAGCAATGACAGAGTGGTTAATGTACGGGTCGGTGGAAATGTTGTTGAAGTTTTACGCGGAGAACTTTCCTTTTGAATTCACAGGCCAAGAATCCCGCGAAAAATCTAGCTCGGCACATGCGCGCTATTCTTTCAAGCTGAAAATTTCGCATTGGCGTTGACGTTACTTTACACGCGTCTCTCCCGACGATAGGATTCATTCCGCTCCAGTCGAAATCTTTATCAATAATTCTTAAATTTTTCGCGGGACAGTTTTTCCCGCGCGGTCTGGAAAGGCCAATGAAACCAAAAAGAACTATTCTCTGCGTTGACGATAATGAACAGTCCCTCTCCATCAGAAAAGTGATGCTGGAAACCCGAGGTTACCGGGTGTTGGCTTACAACGACGCGCAACAGGCGCTGCACCGGTTCGCCCAGGGCGGAGTTGATCTGGTGCTCACTGACCTGATCATGCCCGGCATCGATGGCTCCAAGCTCATCGAAGGGGTGAAAGAAATATCCCCTGAAACTCCGGCGATTCTTCTCTCCGGAAAAGTAAAAATTTACGAGCGCGAAACCGGCGCCGACGTTTTCCTGGCGAAAGGAATGTATGCGCCGGTAGAACTGCTGGAGCGCATCCGCCTCCTGCTCGTCCGCAAGCGCGGCCCGAAACGAGCTCACCACCGGGTGCATGCCCAAGCTCCACCTCATCACGTCGCGTCCGCTTAGTCTTCCTAAATTTTAGCCGCGGATCTTCACAGATTCCCTCGCATCAAAGGTTTTCGCCATTGATTCACGAGCATCCGTATGGTCCGTGGCTGCTTCTGTTGAGTACGCGTGGCCTCATCTCTTGTTGTAAGATCAATGGTTTGAATGCCTCCGATTATCGAAGCAGTTGATCTCCACAAGACCTATCACATCGGCAAGATCGAAGTGCCGGCGCTGCGCGGAATTTCCTTGGCTGTGCCGGCGGGAGAGTTCGTCAGTATCGTTGGTCCCTCAGGCAGCGGC
>JBOGLH010000110.1:0-21628 GCA_050746025.1 Terriglobales bacterium
GCTACGTTGAGATCAAAATTTTGGGAGAAATCATGGACATCAGATCGCTTCAAAAACCGCTGAAAGAGCAATACCGCCGCGATCCCAGCACCTCGCGCATGACCTTGACCGCCAAAGGCTCGGAAAACGAGACGCCGCTGTCGTGCTCGGTGGATATCGGGCGCGCGCTTTACCAGGCAGAAGCGCATAAGGGAGTTGGCGGATCAGGCACGGCAGCATGCTCAGGCGATCTTCTGCTCGGAGCTCTTGCGGCTTGTGCGCAGCTTACCTGCCAATTGGTAGCGACAGCGATGGGCATTCCGACACAGAAAATTGATGTCACCGTCGATGGCGACATGGATCTTTCAGGCACGCTCGGAATCTCAAAAGAGGTACCGGTGGGTTTCGCGGCCATTCGCGTGAAGTTCAATATCGACGCGCCTCAGGCGACGCCAGAGCAACTACAAGGTTTGCGGGAAAAAGCGGAGCAGTATTGCGTGGTCATACAGACTATGTTGCATCCGCCAAAAATCGAAACTCGTTGGACCGATTCGAAGTGACGGAGCCGAATAGAGCAATTTTATGGGTAACGCTTAACTTAGAGTAGGGGGAGGGGAGAAAGCTTTAGGAAAATAGAAAGGCTGCGACATTGGTTATGCTCTAGCTACCAGCTCCTGCGAGGAAGCCAACAGCGTGGAGACATGCACCGTCGCAGCCCTTGATGTGATTACTGCTTTCGCAGTTCCAAACCCCAACTGCTCCTCGCAGAGTCAGTCGGTTTTTTCGGGTCTGGCCACCCTGCAGGTTACCCTGCCTGGCTTATCACTCAGCTTACTTCGGACTGGCTAATTTTATTTTGCCAACCCTTTCAGCCGTCGACGAAAGTTAAGTTAAATTCTCGTGCTCTCGAAGTCAATTTCAAATCACGATGAAAACCGAGATTTCTGTGGATGACGTGTGCAAAACAGCTTTCGCAATAGGAAAACTCGGAAATAATTGCGACTCAAGTACCAACACACGCTATTGACTGGCTGAATCAGGTCGCGCATTGTTGATTCAGCATCTAAAAAGCTGCTCCAAAATGTCAGATCTCGTTGCATACGTCGACGGAGGGTCTCTGGGAAACCCGGGCCCTTCAGGTATTGGGGTTGTAATCGATGGCTGCGAGAACGGGCCTCTCAGAATCCAGAAATGGATTGGGCACCAGGACAACAATGTCGCCGAGTATCTGGCACTACTAGAGGCTTTGCAAAGGGCCGTGGCTATGAGCGCGCGGGCCTTGCACGTTTATTCGGATTCGGAAGTCGTGGTCAAACAAATGCGCGGCGAATATGCATGCCGCAGCCAACGCCTGTACTCGCTCAACTGGATTTGCCGCAAGCTGGCGCGATCACTGGAGTTTTCGATTTCTCATGTATCACGCGAGAACAACCGCGAAGCCAACCGCCTGGCCAGCATCGCGGCGCGTAATCGAATCTAGTCGCTGACATCCCGAGAATTATTCGCCAAAAAAAATAAGGCGGCTTGCGCCGCCGTTGAGTTACCCAAAGTTTTCTTAGACGCTCAGAGCATCTTGACGCTGTCCACGTGGATGGACTCACCGCTGACTTCACCGGTAACGGCAACGTGATGACCTTCATGGCCGGTCAGTGCGTCGGGGTTCGACACGGTCAATACCTTCTGGTCTCCGTCGGTGACGACAACCATGCTGGCGCCTTCCTTGATGCATTTCTTGGTGCATTCCGCGGCCTTGGCGTTCGCCCCCTTGGCTCCGCATTTGGAGTCGGAGACATAACCTTTGACCGTACTGGATTCGCCCGCGAATGAAACTCCAGCGAACATGAACATGACTGCGAGCGAAGTACAAAGTAGTAGAAACTTTCTCATGGCAAAAATCTCCTTATTTAAGCGGCGGGGCCGCAGTTGATAATCTCCTTAGACGGCGGAGATAGAGCAGCGAGAAACATGTAAATCGCCGCAACTATACCACAGCCTAAATTTGGAGTTGTAAGCAGGTTATCTGCGAGCGGAGCGGGTATCGGGTTGGGCAACAACCGGCCGATCTGGCGCCACGTAAACTACTTCGCCAGGACGAGCATAGTGAAATTGCTCGCGCGCCTCTTTTTCGATTCGTTGGGGATCGGATTTCAGCTCGCTGACTTGCTGAGTGTAGGCATCATTTTCTTTTTGGAGGTGGTTAATTTCTGTTTGCAGGCCTTGGTACTCGGCGCGCTTCGCACGGTAGACAGTGACGCCATTCGCGCCCAACATAGCATGGACGAAAATCCAGATTGCCACCACGACAACCGCGCCGGTTGCAGCCCGGCGGCGCACCGCGTAGACCGTTTCCAGCAATGGAGCCAGATGAGCCCGCGCTCTTTCAGCCCAAGCTTCCGCGTGATCCGCACCCTGAACCAGGGTGCGCATCCGGTCTTCAGATGACGGCACTATGCGAATTTTTGAAATATTTATTCGAATATCCATTGCTTGGCGGCCGCGCTCAGTTTCTGCAACTCCTGCGCACTCGGCGCTTCCGAATATGCTCTAACTACCGGCTCGGTGCCTGAAATCCGGTAGCAGACCCATGATCCGTCGGCCATTACCAGCTTCAGCCCGTCCTTGCGAACAACCTCGCTGACCCGCCGGCCACTGAAGTCCTTCGGATCGATACGTAACTTCTCAGTAAACTTCGCTTTCACCTCGGGGGTCAAGCGGAAGTTCTCGCGCATGGGGTAGAAGGAACCAACTTTGGCAAATAATTCTTGCAATTGCTGTCCAAGTGATTTTTTGCGCTGCGCGACCATTTCACAGCAGAGCAGTCCGGCAAGGATTCCGTCCTTCTCGGGGACGTGATGGCGGATGGAAAGACCCGCGCTCTCTTCACCGCCGATGGCAATCTTGTCCTGCTTGATGAGCTCGCCAATAAATTTGAATCCGACCGGGGTCTCGTGCAACTCGACTTTGTGATATTTGGCGAGAGCATTAACGAGATTGGTGGTGGCGACCGACTTGCCGACGCCATTTTTCCAGCCGCGACTTTCGACCAGATAATCGAAGAGCAAAGCAATGACGTAATTCGGCTGCAGGAAGGTACCATCTTCGTCCACGATCCCGAAGCGGTCAGCATCGCCGTCGGTAGCGATTCCGATGTGGGCTTTTTGCTCGCGCATTTTTTCCCGCAAGGCTTCGAGCAGATGGTCGTCGGGCTCGGGCGCGTGATTGCCGAATAGCACATCACGATAGTCGTGAACCGTGGCCACGTTTACTCCGCCTTCTCGGAGGAACGAATCCGAGTACCCGCGAGCCGCGCCCCAAAGGGGATCAAAGACCACGCGCAATCCAGCTTTCTGGATGGCTTTGACGTCTATGGCGTCGCGTAGCCGCGCAAGATACGGCGGCTTGGGATCAAGACTTTTCGCCGAAGCTTTGGATTTGAACTCCTCTGTTGACTGTTCGCCCGAAGCGATTTCCTTTTCGATGTGCTGGGTGACCTCGGGGAGTGCGGGAGCGCCATCGGGAGTGGAAAATTTGATCCCGTTGTATTCGGGCGGATTGTGCGAGGCCGTGAAATTGATGGCGCCATCGGCCTTCTCGTGCATCACCGCGTACGAGATCGCAGGCGTGGGCGCGGCGTCCGCAATTACCAGCGGTGTGATTCCGTAGCTGCCTAGGATTTCAGAAGCAATGGAGCAGAAGGTTTCGCCCAAAAAGCGGGGATCACGGCCAACGATTACCCGTGCATCACGGGGTTTTTGTGATTTAACGTGGCGCGCGATTCCGTGCACGGCGCGGCTCACGTTCTCGAAGGTAAACTCCTCCGCCATCACCGCGCGCCATCCGGATGTGCCAAACTTGATTTGTGTAGTCATGAGTGTGAGTGGTGCCATTCAGATGCGCTTTTCCGGTGTATGTGAAGGCAAATTCAAGGGCAGATTATATGACAGAAGCAGTGCTCGTCCTTACTACCGCAGGCAGGGAAAGCGAAGCGCAGAAGATCGCCCAGGAACTGGTTGAGCGGCGATTGGCGGCTTGCGTAAACATCGTCCCGCGAATTCAGTCCGTGTATCGATGGGAGGGCAAGGTCGAAACAGCAGAGGAGTTTCTGCTCATTATCAAGACGACAAAAATCCGCAGCGCGGACGTTAAGGCTGCAATTCGAGAGCTGCATTCCTACGAAGTTCCGGAATGTATTGTTCTCACGATCGAGAGCGGGAATGAAGAATATGTGCAGTGGATCGAGAAATCGGTACATTAATGACTGCCGCGGTACGCAATAAAAGTTGTGAGCGAACTGGAGGATGCGATGCAAACAAGAAAAAAATTTGGCGTTGTCTCTCTTGTTATTGGTAGTGCTCCCAATCATAACCTCAGCGGAAGGCCCCGGTTACGTGATTGACAAGGATATGGTTGTGTCCCGTTTCGAGGGGGTTGTTTACCCACCTCTCGCACGAATGGCGCGACTCCAAGGCATTGTTGTAGTGCGTGTCAGACTCGACAAGGACGGTAAGGTCGTCGACGCAGAGGGGCTCTCAGGACACCCGATATTGACAAGTGCAAGCATCGACGGCGCCAAAAAAATGCAATTCCAGCCAAACGCTGAAAAAGCTGCCGTAATTGTTTACAACTTCAAGTTCGCCGACGTGTGCGAATCGAAAACCACCGGGAGCTTCTCGTTTGTGGAGGCTCCGGCGTCCGTCACGGTCATCGGTTGTAGCGGCACAATTGAAACATAGCTGTCTCACAAAAAACGCCGGCGGCCCATAGTCGCACCACTGTTTCCCCTCCCCCAACTAAACGGATCTCCAAGTTTTTAAGAATAAGGTCTTAGCGCGGATTTGCGGTTTGAGGCTCGACCCATGCTGAAAACGCGCTCTCGTCATTGCTTGCGCGATTTGGACGCATAAGCGTGAATGCGGCAACAACTGCGAAATTAAGGAACAAGGCCACGAAGCCCGGGTTTAAGCCCATCCAGGGATCGCGCTTAGTCAACATTAAGAACGCAACTACCAGCACCCCGGAAATCAGTCCGGCGAAGACACCGGCGCCGCTGACCTTTTTTGAATACAGGCCGAGCACGATTCCAGGAAAAAATTGTGCTACGCCGGCATATCCCATCAGCAGAAGAGAAACCAGGCTGAGGAAAGTGTGGAGAGCCAGAAAAAGTGCAATTGAGGTGAGCACCAGAACCATGATCCTGGCGAGCGCCGCAACCTGTTGATCGGTCATGTTCGAGGCCATTACCGGCCGGCAGATGTTTTTTGAGAACAGGGTGGCTGCGGCAAGAATTTGTATGGCCGCAGGCACCATCGCGGTCAGCGCGCCTGCTCCGCCGATGACGCCGAGAAACCACGCGGGGAAGGTCTTCTGCACGAGGGTCAGCAGGGCGAGATCGCCGTTCTTCAGATTGGGCAGCACGAGAACCGCGGTCAGGCCTACGAAAATCATCAATGGCATGGTAATCCCGTAGAGCGGCATCAGGACCGCGTTGCGCCGTAGAATTTTCCCGCTGCGGGCGGTGAACGCGGCTGCAAAATTTTGCGGCCACATGAAAAATCCAAGCGAGGTCATGAACACGCTCGACACATACCACGTATGGCCCAGATTCATGGTGGCGCCGGGCATGACGAGGTGCTCAGGTTTCGCATGCGCCAGAGCAGCGAACATTCCTCCAATTCCGCCGAAATAAATTCGCGGAATGACAAACCCAATGAACAGAGCTGCAAACAGCAATAGAAAATCTTTGATAACGCTGGCCCAGGCCACTCCGCGCACTCCGCTCACAAAAACAAACCCGGCAACAATAGTGAACGCAATCAATATGGCCGACGTTCGATGAATGGCACCGTAGCTGGCGACCTCGACAATAATGCCCAGCCCGGTCAGTTGCAGTTGCACATAAGGCAGCAAAAAGATCATTCCTACCAGGGCCACGAAAGGCGATAAATATTTTCCGCCGAAGCGCGCCTGAAAAAAATCGCCCAGGGTTTGCAGGTTATACCTTTGACCGGCCTTCCAAACTTGCGGGAGAACGTAAAAGCAAACGACATACATTAAAGGCTGATATCCCAGGATGTATAAAACCGGGCCTCCTCGCGAATAAGCCCACCCGCTGGCGCCAAGAAATGTGTATGTGGTGTAAATCTCGCCGGCCATAAGAAGCCAGACCAGCATCATGCCGAAGCCACGGCCCCCGACTGTCCATTGCTCTAAATCCATTTTGCGATTGAAGCGGGCGGAAAAGCCCGCAAGCGAACCGATTGCCACAATGACCGAGATGATTGAGAGCGCCAGCAAACTGGGATTCACTTTTGACCATCCGCTGCGCGCCTCATTTCGTCTTCATTGTCGCGTGGCGCTTCCAGCCAATAGCTTGCCCACAGGAAGAGAGGCGTCAACGCAATCCAAAGCATTAACCAGAAAAAATTAAAAGGCAGGCCAAGGACGATTGGATGTATGCGGTCCCACAACGAAACCGAGAAGCAAACTGCAACAAAGGGGACAAGCCCCAGAATCAGTGCACCAAGAGACGGGGGTCGCATGCGGCACGCTCCCTGCGAAGGATGCGCGGGATTGTAACAGAGGTTAGGCGAGGGCCTGGTCTAAATCGGCGACGATGTCTTCTACGTTCTCAATTCCAACGGAGATGCGCACCATGCCATCGGTTATGCCGATAGCTGCCCTTCCCTTTTCGCCGAGGCCGGCGTGAGTCATGGTCGCGGGATGTGAGATAAGAGTTTCAACACCACCTAGAGACTCGCCCAGCGAGCACACGCGCACCTCCTTGAGCATTTTGGCGGCATTGGCGAGAGAGCCGGTTTCAAAGCTGATCATGGAGCCGAAGCCGGACATTTGGCGCTTCGCGAGTTCATGCTGAGGATGGTCTTCCAATCCGGGATAGAAAACTTTTCTCACTTTTTTATGGCCGGCGAGAAAATCGGCGACTTGCCGTCCATTGCTATCGTGCTGCAGCATTCGCACGGCGAGAGTCTTCGTACCGCGAAGAATCAGCCAGCACTCAAACGGGGAAAGAATCGCCCCCGCCGCCTTTTGCACGAAAGCCAGCTGATCGGCTTGACCTTGACGGGTACAGACAACGACTCCGCCGAGGCCGTCGCTGTGGCCGTTCAAAAACTTTGTTGTGGAGTGCACCACCATGTCCGCACCCAGAGCGAGAGGCTGCTGAAAATAGGGGGACATGAAAGTGTTGTCGACAACCAACTCGATTTTCTTTGGACGACAGATGCGCGAGACCGCTTCCAGATCAGTCAGTCCCATCAAGGGATTGGTGGGAGTTTCCACGTAAACCATGCGCGTGTTTTTTCGCACGGCACGTTCAACGTTCTTAGGATCAGAGGTATCGACGTAGGTGAATTCAAAACCGTAGCCGGTGAGGATTTGATTGAACAATCGCGGAACGCCGCCGTAAAGATTGTGTCCGCAGACCACGTGATCGCCGGATTTGAACATGGTGCAGAGCGCATTGATTGCCGCCATGCCGCTGCCGAAAACGCGCGAGGCGATTCCGCCTTCGAGTGAAGCTAAATTTGTTTCCAGACGATCGCGGGTTGGATTGGCAGCACGCGCATAGTCGTAACGGACATCCTTCCCGAGTTCCTTCTGAACATAAGTGGACGTGGCATAGATAGGAGCGGTAACGGCGCCAGTTAAAGGATCGGGCTCCTGCCCGTCGTGAATGGCGCGGGTGGAAAAGCCAAATCGTCGCGCGTCGCGCGTCGTGCGCCGCGAGTTACGTTTCGTTGTCAGCTCGTGTAAGGTTTGTTTTTTCATCCGCGAATACCCTACTTCGCTACCACAATTCTTCCTTCGATTCTGCCGGATACCGGCTGGGCTGGAGGCATCGTAGGATTCCTTGGGTAGGTCTTACCATCAAACGAAAGCCTCACGTCGTGCGCGCTCTCAGTGCCCCCGCCTCCCACCACGACAGATAAGTCGAGCCAGCCCTTCGATTTGGTGCCCAGCACTCGAATTGGCGGTCGCGTAAGAGCAATTTTCGTAATGATTGCGTACGACGCGTTTCTGGGAGCAAGCACCAATGTCGTGCAGCCACCGCTTCCACACCAGGCCTTGTCCATGATGTAGACAATAGCTTCTTTTTTTCCGTCGTCATTGAGATCTACGAAAGAGAAGCGGCATGAGACAGACCCGCCATCGTCCGTAGCTGGAATTTTCAGAAAGTCCTTGAGAAATACTCTTAGGGATTCCTCATTGCTCTTCTCATTAGGCTGTGATTGAGCCAAGCAGACCGGCATCAGCAATAGTGAGTTGCCGATAAAAAACAGCAGGATCAATTTTGAGCAGAACATTGAAAGCACTTTGCTCACATTCACGACGCACGACTTACGACGTGCGACGGTCTCATAGTCCACCTTCAAAAATTTTCTTCGACAAATATCTTTCCGCAGAATCCGGGACCATGGTCACGACGCGTTTCCCGGCTCCGAGCCGTTTAGCAATCTGCATTGCCGCGAAGACGCTCGCTCCGCCGCTCGAGCCGGCCAATACGCCTTCTTTTGCCGCCAGGGCATTAACCGTATCGAATGCGTCCTTGTCACTGACCATTAAGATCTCGTCGCAGACCGAGCGATCGAAATTTTTGGGAATAAAACTGGCACCGATGCCTTCAACTTTGTGTTTGCCTGGCGGTCCGCCACCCAGAATCGACCCTTGAGTTTCGACGGCGTATGCCAGCACACGCGGCAAATTTTTCTTCATATACCGCGCGACGCCGGTGAATGTGCCTGCCGTTCCCGATCCGATAACGATTGCATCAAGATTCCCTTCCATCTGCTCGAAAATTTCTTCGGCGGTGGTTTGAAAATGATATTCAGGGTTCGAGGGATTATCGAATTGCAGAGCCATGAATGAGTCTGGAGTCTTAGCCGCGAATTCTTGGGCTTGTTTGATCGCGCCCAGCATGCCTTGATCATCGGGAGTGCGCGTCACTGACGCTCCGAGAGCTCGCATGATTTTTACTTTCTCTTCAGAAAAGCGCTCAGGCACAAACAGGGCGACTTTATAACCCCGGTTCACTCCGATCAGTGCCAGACCAATTCCGGTGTTGCCAGCGGTGGCTTCAACGATCGTTCCCCCCGGTTTGAGGCGAGCTTCCTTCTCAGCCCGCTGAATGATGCCAATCGCGGCGCGATCTTTCACACTACCGCCAGGATTCAGGTATTCGAGTTTTGCGAAGACGTTGGCCGAGGTCGAGGGAACCAACCGTTTGAGGCGAAGCATCGGCGTTTGACCGACGAGATCGGTGATATCGTCTGCCACACGCAGGCAGGTACTAGAAAGAATAGGCACCCTACAGGGTACGGAAGCGGAGCGCGAAGCGTCAACGCCAGCGATCCAGCCATATATCTATTCGCGTTTCAGCTTTCCCGGCAGAGCGGCAGGATTTTCGTGCGTGCGCTCGCGGAAACCGCCTTTCATCCCCGTGCCCAGGGTGATTGTTCCTTCGCCGAATTTGTCTCGAAGCCGATCCGCCGCAGACAAGACATTTCCCCACTTTTCACGGCCTTGATCTTCAAGGAAGTCTAGTTGGGTTGGATCCTGCCCAAATGACGAGGCCTGCACGCCCAGAAGCCGCACCTCGGCCCCTTTGCGCCAGTTGATATGAAACAAGCGATATATCTGCTGAAAAATTTCGTTGTCGAGCTGCGTCGGTGACTCGAGCGAATGAGCGCGAGTGATGGTGGTGAAGTCTTTGTAACGCAGTTTTAGTTGCAGAGTGCGCGCGCGCAGTTGGCTCTCGCGAAGCCGGCGACCCACCATCTCAGAGAGTCGCATCAGCGTGGCCTCGAGTTGTGCGACGTTCGACGTATCCTGGTCATATGTGTGTTCGTGGCTAATTGATTTAGCGCCTTCGCCAGCACCGATATCGCCTTCGAACCATGCGCCTGCATCTTCTCCGCGGGCCTTGCCGGCCAGCGCGACTCCCCATTTTCCAAATTGCTGTTCCAGATCGTTATCGCCAAATTTAGCCAGATCGCCTACTTTGCGAATACCCAGCGCGTGCAACTTCTGCTCGGTGACTTTCCCCACACCTGGTATATCGCGCACCTCGAGCGGCGCAAGAAATTTCGCTTCGCGACCCGTCAGGATGAACAGCACTCCATTCGGCTTGGCTTTACCCGAGCACACTTTTGCAATCAGCCGTGAAGCGCCGATTCCGATCGAGCAATTGAGTTGGGTGTGCGCTTTCATTTGTTGATGCAGTTTGTGCGCGGCCAGGAGCGGCGGCCCGTGCAGGCGCGCGGTGCCAGTCATGTCCAGATAAGCTTCGTCGATTGAAACCATTTCTACCTGGGGCGAAAAGCTGGTCAGGACCTTGCGAGCTTTTTCCGAACACTCGCGGTAACGGTCAGGATGGCCATCGACGAAAATGGCCTGCGGGCAGAGCTTGGCCGCAGTGCGGAGCGGCATGGCCGAGTGCACTCCAAATTTGCGGGCTTCATACGAGGCCGCGGAAACCACTCCCCGTTCATGGCGTTGGCCGCCAACCACAACCGGCTTACCTTTAAGTGAAGGATCGAATAGTTCTTCCACCGAGACAAAAAACATGTCCATGTCGACGTGGAAGACGGTTCTGGCAAGGGATGACACGGTCACACCAAAATGGCCTGCGCGTGCTGCTGGCGGACGCGGTCGTAAACACGTAAATATTCGCGGGCGGAAACTCGCCAGGAAAAATCTTTACTCATCCCATTGCGCATCAGCCGCTGCCATGACTCCTGATCGCGATACAACTGCATCGCCTGATGGATTACGCGAAGCAATGCCTCGCCGCTGTACTCCTGAAATTTGAATCCGGTGCCTTTTTTCGTGCGCTGCTCCCACGGATCAATAGTGTCGTCAAGTCCTCCGGTGGCACGCACAATCGGCACCGTCCCATACTTCAGGCTATACAACTGGCTGAGGCCGCTGGGCTCGTAGCGCGAGGGCATGAGGAACATATCTGCGCCCGCATCAACCTTGTGCGCAAGAGCGTTGTCGTACGCGACTCTGACACCGACTTTTTCCGGCATGCGCCGTGCGAGGCGTAAAAACATTTCTTCGTAGAGTTTGTCGCCGCTGCCCAGAACGGTTATCAGAACATCTTCCAGCGCCAGGCGGTCTATGATTTGCCCAATCAGATCGAAGCCTTTTTGCGCTGCAAACCGGGAGACTATTCCGATCACAGGCAGATCAAGGTTAGCCTCCCCCAATCCAAAGCTGGCCAGCAGATCCTGCTTGCATTCGCGTTTGCCGGTCAAATCTTCCGCCGAGTAATGGGCTGCAATGAACGCGTCGGTCTGCGGATTCCATTCGTCGTAATCCACGCCGTTCAGAATTCCAGTCAAATTTTGCGCACGGTCCTTGAGCACGCCTTCCAGACCGAACCCGAATTCGGTGGTCTGAATTTCCTGGCTGTACTTTCTGCTCACGGTCGTGATCATGTCGGAATAAACGAGAGCGCCCTTCAGAAAATTAACGTTGCCGAAATATTCCATCTTGGCGATGGTGAACAGGTCCCACGGCAGAGTCAGCAGCGGCAGGATCTCCGGCGGAAACAGCCCCTGGTACCCCATGTTATGGATGGTGAACACCGTACCGGTGTCGCGGAACGCGGGATCTTCTGAATATTGTGTCTTCAACAGAACCGGCAGCAGGGCTGCCTGCCAGTCGTGACAATGGAACAAATCCGGCACGCCAAGAATTTTTGATGCCTCGAGCACGGCGCGGCTAAATAATGCAAAGCGCTCGGCGTTATCCGGAAAATCGCCCGATGCGGTTCCGTAAAGGCCTTCACGATCGAAAAACGCCGGATAGTCAACAAAAAAGAAACGCACGCCCGGGTAGCCGGCACCGGTCAGGATCGAACAGAAGCGGTAGCGATCGTCAAACGGAATCGTGATGCTCTGAACCACGGTGCGCTCTTCGCTGATACGAGTGTGCCGGTAATGAGGAATGTATACGCTGACTTCGTGCCCGGCGGCGGCCAGAGCACGCGGCAATGCACCCACCACGTCTGCCAATCCGCCAGTCTTTGAAAAGGGAACACATTCGGAAGCAACGAACGCGATGTGCATTAGGCAGGGGCTCCAGCCGTGTCCTCGCCTCGCTCCGCGCTATGATATTGCGGGACGAATGAACACTGCTATGCGTCCAAGTCTAATCGGCAAGATGAATGAGGGTCAATGAAGGTTTCGCGCGCGCCAGCTCCAGCAAAAAAACCAAAGCTCGGCCAGCATTTCTTAAATGATACTGTTGCGGCGGTACGGATTGTCGAGTCACTCGGCGACCTGTTGCAGAGCACCGTGCTTGAGATCGGGCCGGGCGGTGGCGCGCTTACGAAGCTCTTGTCCCGGCGAGCGCGGCGGGTTATCGCGGTGGAAAAAGATCGTGTGCTCGCCGCTCAGTTGAGAATGCACTTCTCACTGGCGCCGAATGTAGAAATTATTGAAGGCGATATTCTCGCCATCGATCTCGATTCACTGTTTGGGCCGAAGCCCGGAAGCATGCGACCGGGTATGGACGTCGCGCCGCAACAAGTTCGCGTAGTCGGCAATCTGCCTTACTTCATCACCTCAGATATCCTTCTGCGGCTGTTTGAATATCGAAAGTATTTTGAAGTTTTCGTCCTGATGGTGCAAAAAGAAGTCGCCGACCGTTTGGTAGCAAAACCTGGAACCAGCGAATACGGACTCCTGTCGGCTACCGCACAGCTGTATTCCAAGGTAGAAAAAATCTTGACACTGCCGCCGGGAGCATTTTCGCCACCGCCGAAAGTGTACTCCGCCGTGGTGCGGCTTGTGCCGTCCCCGCGTCTCGAAAAGTTGCGCGTAGATGAGAAGGGATTCATCGATTTTTTGAAGCTTTCATTTGGCCAGAAACGCAAGACACTCTGGAATAACTTGAAGGGCCGCTACCCGGCCGCCGATCTTGAGCGCGCTCTGGCCAAGGCAAAGGTAAAACCTTCCGCACGGGCGGAGACGCTTTCACTCGAGGCAAGCGCCAATGTCTTTCGCGAGCTCTCAACATCCAACAGCTCCGCACCGAACGGAGGCTGACCTGATGCGCGAAAATGTCCGCGAACCCGCGGTAGCTGGGCGTTTTTATCCGGCGAATCCCGAACGGTTGCGCGCGGAAATTGAGTCGTATTTGCCATCCTGCAAGAAAATACGAGCGATCGCTTGCATGGTCCCACATGCCGGATATATGTATTCCGGACAAGTCGCTGGAGCGGTCTTTTCGCCACTCGAAATTCCGGCAAGTTGCATCGTACTGGGCCCAAATCACACCGGCCGGGGACATCCATTGGCGATAATGAAAGAAGGCTCATGGCGAACACCCCTGGGCGAGACACCCATCGACTCCGAACTGGCGGAAACTCTCGCTCGAGAATGCCCCGGACTGTCGGAAGATTCAGCCGCGCATCGTTCTGAGCATTCCATTGAGGTCGAAATTCCCTTCATGCAAGTCTGCCGGCCGGGCGTGAAATTCGTTCCAATCGCAATCGGCACGGGACAGTTAGTTCTTTTGGAACAACTGGGCCATACCCTGGCCGAGGTCCTAAAAAAAAGTAAAAAACCCGCGCTGATCATTGCTTCCAGCGACATGAATCACTACGAAGATGACGCCACAACTCGCGTCAAGGACCGCAAAGCGATTGATAAAATTCTCGCGCTCGATGCACCCGGCCTGTACCAAACGGTGATGAATGAGAGCATCAGCATGTGCGGCTTCGGTCCCGCAGTCGTGATGCTGACGGCTGCGCGATGCCTGGGTGCGCAAAAAGCAGAATTGGCGCAGTACGCTACTTCAGCTGATGTCTCGGGTGACCATAAGGTCGCCGTAGGTTACGCTGGAATTATTATTAGCTGACTACTTGCCTGCAGTCGCAAGCAGGCGCAATGCGCGGGCCCGGCTGACATTCATCACTGAAGAGTCATTGGCAATGTCCTTCAACACGGGCGCAATCGCCTCAACATCTCCCAGGCTATTTTCCTTCTGCATCTCTTCCATTCGTTTGAGTTGGTCGTCAAGCGCGAGTTTTTCATACTTGCGCAGATAAACCAGGCGCCGGCCAAACTCCATTGTGTTCGACAGGGTTTGAAAAATGGAGGTAAGTTGTGCGATCGACTGCAGCATCGAGTAGTTGTAGGTGGCTTGAAAATTACGGGTCGCGTCTTTGTACGCCAAAGTCTTCGCGCCCGTATTGGCGATGTTTTTTTGGCCCGAATCGATTTTGCCGACGAAATAATGCGATTTTTTTGCCAGATCAAAAACTTGCTTGCGAATGTTTTCTGAAACCACAAATTGAAGCGGCGCTGCATCCGCAGGATCAGATTGGTTGTCGAACTTCCCATTCGAGATGTAGGAACCCTGGCCCGCGCCAGGAATGGCGATTTCGTAATGGCTGGGTTCTGCGCCGGGAAAATCGAGCTTAAAGGTAACACTGGCCGTGGACTGCTGCCCGTTGGCTGCAAGGCAGAACGATACAGCCATTAGTAGAAGAAACGCGCACAATTTTCGTAAACCCATTCACGAAATTATGCCAGAACTGAGCACTTAATCTTCCTCTGGAGCGAACGGTCAGAATGCGAATACTACTGACTACTCAGTCGGACGTCCCGCCTTTCCAGTCTGCATCTATTCGCGCTATAGTCTCAAGTCGTTCTTAATTGGGGGTGTACATGGCAAGCGAGGTTACTTCGGAAGCGGCAAGGCAGGAAGTCAAAGCCAGAAGCTTTGGCGAAAACATTGAAAGCGATCTTGCGCCTAAGTTTCTTCGCGTAGTCGAAAATGCGGCCATTGCCTGCGCCCGCACCATGGGTCAGGGTGAGCGGGAGCTGTCGGACAAGGTGGCGGTGGAATCGATGCGGAAGACCATGGACTCGATTCCCATGCGGGGGCGGATCGTCATTGGCGAGGGCGAGCGGGATGAAGCCCCAATGCTGTACATCGGAGAAAAGCTGGGAGCGGAATTTTCTGACGGCTCCGGAGTTCCTGAGGTAGACATTGCCGTGGATCCGCTCGAGGGCACGAATCTGTGCGCCACCGGGGCCGCGGGCGCAATCACGGTGCTGGCTGCGTCTGAAGCCGGTGGTCTGCTGAATGCTCCCGATTGCTACATGGAAAAGATCGTGGTCGGGCCGTCCTGCAAAGAAGCGGTTGAGTTAGACGCGCCGGTTGCCGATAACTTGAAGAGCATCGCCAAGCGCCTGGATCGGGATGTGCAAGATTTGACCATTGTCGTTTTGGAGCGGCCGCGTCATGAAAAATTAATTTCGGAGATTCGTGCGGCGGGTGCACGCATTCGCCTGATTAGCGATGGTGATTTATCGGCGGGAATTGCGGCTGCTGTTATTGGCACCGGCGTTCACGCCGTCATGGGGTCCGGGGGTGCGCCAGAAGGCGTGATTACCGCGGCGGCCATTCGCTGCCTGAACGGATACATGGTGGGTCGGCTGGTGATCAACAAGCCGGAACTCGAAGAGCGGATCGCGCGGATGGGAATCCGCGATAAGAACCGAATTTATCGAGCGGAAGATTTGGCTCCCGGGCAGCAAATTATGTTTGCCGCAACCGGCGTGACCGACGGCGCGCTTCTGCGTGGAGTGCGGTTTTTTGGTGAAGGTACACGGACATCATCGATCGTGCTGACGCTGATGACGGGCAAGGTCCGTTTCATCGACAGCACTCACTTGGCAAAGAAGCCGGACGTAAAGGTCAGGTTTCTGTAATCGAGCCCAAGATAGTGTTCCCTTTTCGAACCGCGAGCTTGTCGGATGCGAAGAGGAAACTGCCTGAAATTATTGATCAAGTTTGTAAAGGCGAGAGGATAGGAATTACTCGTCGAGGAAAGCTGGCCGCGGTCATCGTCCCAGCCCACTCTAAGATTAGCCTGAGGCGGATTTTTCGCGAGATTGAAAAGCTACGACGACGCGCACGGCCGCATAAAAATATGAGCACCAGGGATTTTATTCAAGAAGGACGGATTTGAAGGTTTTCTATCCACTAGCCACTGACCATCAGCCACTTGTATCATCAAGATAATGCCTGCGCATTCTTTCCAGACTGACGATCGACGGCTTGAATCAATCCACGAAAAAGTCATGGCGGGCGAGCGCCTCGACTTCGATGACGGGGTGGCGCTGTACCGCACTGGCGATATTCTTGCGGTCGGCTGGCTGGCTAATCACGTCCGCGAACGCATGCACGGGGACAAGACTTATTTCAATGTTAACCGCCACATCAATCCGACAAATGTTTGCGTTGCCGCCTGCCGGCTTTGCGCTTTCGGCAGAAAAAAAGACTCTCCCGGCGCATACACCATGGCCCTTGAGGAAGCATTCGAGACCGCCGCTTCCGGCTACAGTGAGGCAGTAACCGAATTTCATATCGTCGGCGGCCTGCATCCCGATCTGCCGTTTCAATATTTTCTTGATCTGGTTTCCGGATTGAAGCAACGTTTTCCGCAAGTTCACTTAAAGGCCTTCACTATGGTCGAGGTCGCGTACCTTGCGAAGCGTGCCAAACTGTCGATCGGGGAAACTTTGCAGCAGTTGAAAGCTGCGGGCGTCGATTCCCTTCCCGGCGGCGGCGCTGAAATTTTTGCCGATCGCATTCGCCATATCATCTGCGATCACAAAATCGACGGCGATCAATGGCTTGAGACCGCGCGTCTCGCCCACAACATCGGCCTGCGCTCCAACGCCACCATGCTTTATGGTCATGTCGAGAACGAAGAAGATCGCGTCGACCACCTCATGCGGCTGCGAACGTTGCAGGACGAGACGGGCGGCTTTCAGACCTTCATTCCACTTGCATTCCATCCCGATAACACACCGCTCGAACATCTACCCAAGACCACGGGGATGCTCGATATCAAGCAGATTGCCGTCGGTCGGCTCTTGCTCGACAACTTCCCGCACATCAAAGCCTATTGGCAGATGCTTACACCCAAGATCGCGCAGATCGCCCTGCGCTTTGGCGCTGACGATCTTGATGGAACCGTGATCGAGGAAAAGATTTATCACGACGCCGGCGCGACCACGCCGCAAGGCATGCGGCGGCAGGAGCTGGTGCGCTTGATCCGAGAAGCAGGTCGCGAGCCAATCGAGCGTGACACTATGTACCGGCCGGTGGTTCGCACTGAAACGTCAGTTACCGTCGCGGTTTAATCTTCTGAGTGGACAACACCAAGATCCGACATGCCAGCATCAAGTGCGTTTCATGAGGCCGGACACGGCAGTGGAGTCGGCCCGCTGGGATTGAGAACGCGTCAACGAAATTGGTTGGAGAGTCGAATCAAGTCCAAGTCAGCCGGACTGATAGTCAGGGTCGCGATGCCGGCTAGCGTGCCAAAAATAGAACTGGCGAGTTTTGGCTCGTCTGCAGCGTAGCATCGGCAGGCGCATTCGGTAGTTCCAGTTCCGAAAGCAATCCCGCAAATGGTCATTTAGTCCCCCCTTTCGTTTCGCTAACCTCCCGAGTTCTGTTTCGGTTGGAATCGTGATTGCAATCACAATTCGCTATGCGCCTGACCACAGACCAAGAACGGTACGCTCCCGCACAATAAATCGACGATCAACAAAATGGAGGAAATGATGGCGAGCGATGAGAAGCAATTTCTGCCCGTGAAATCCGATACTCGACTTTTGCCGCTTAAGCTTTTAGTTGCCGTAAGTTTGGCTATTTTCTGTGCGCAGTCGGCTTACGCGGTGCCGAGCTATTCACGACAGACGGGACTGCCTTGCGCATCCTGCCACTATGCCCCTCCCGAGCTCAACGCGTTCGGCAGAAAGTTCAAACTCGAGGGTTATACCTTTGCCACCAAGGCAGAGGTCAGCGACGACAAAAAAGATCACAACGCCAGCTTGCACCTGCTCGAGACGTTCCCGCTCTCAGTTGTGTTTGATACTTCCTTCACCTCGACTAAGACCCCGCAACCGGCAACCCAAAATGGGAACTTCGAATTCCCGCAAGACGTGTCTTTGTTCCTCGCGGGCGCCTGGGCAGAGCACGTTGGCAGCTTTGTTCAGGTAACCTATGACTCGCAGGGTGATCACTTCAGCTGGGACAACACTGACATCCGGTATGCCAACAACAACGGTCGCTTCATGGATAGATCGCTTACCTATGGAGTGACTCTGAATAATAGCCCAACCGTAGAAGATCTATGGAACAGCACTCCGGCATGGGGATTTCCATTTGTTTCTAGCGACGTCGCACCCGGGCCCACGGCAGGCGCAATTGTCAATGGAGGCTTGGCCCAGGATGTTGCCGGCATCGGCGGCTATACCATGTGGAACGAGCACTTATACCTGGCCGGCACGATTTACCGCTCCGAGCACATAGGTGGATCACAGCCGAATCCTGGAACTGACTTCGGCTTCAACATCCGCGGGGTGGCTCCATACTGGCGACTCGCGTATCAGACCTCCAGCGAAAACAGCAATCTTATGATCGGCACTTTCGGAATGCACATGAAAAGTTCGCCCGGAGCAATCACTGGCCTGGAAGACAGCTACACCGACTGGGCGGCGGATTTTCAATATGACCGCACTTTGCCAAGTCTGAAGAATGACGTGCTCTCATTCCGCGGTAGCTACATTCGCGAAAACTCGTCTCTCGACGCGAGCTTTACTGAAGGCGCGGCCGGATTTGTAAGTCATCACTTGAATACGGCACAAGCAAATGTCGAATACCACTTCGGTAACCGCGTCGCTGCAACGGCTGGGTTCTTTGATGTAACTGGCACTGCTGACCCGGTGCTGTTTGCCGTCGGCCCAATTTCCGGCAGCGCCAATGGCAGCCCGCAAAGCAACGGCTACCTGGTTAGCCTGGCGTGGTGGCCGCAACAGAACGTAGACCTCATGTTCCAATACACGGGATATCTGCGCTTCAACGGTGCGGGCACGAATTATGACGCTGCCGGCCGCAACGCCAACGGAAACAATTCGGTTTATCTACTGGCCCGGTTTGTCTTCTGATACATTTGGGCCTGCTTGAAGGAGGACTTATGAAGCGAACCTCACGCATAATTGCCACAATTCTGCTGGGAGGGGCAATTTGCCCCTCCTGGCTTTTCGCCCAGAGCGACTCTTCGGCGTTGTTCAAGTCGAAATGTTCACTCTGTCATGGCGACGATGGCAGCGGCGCAACTCCAACCGGTAGGGCTATGAAGGCGAAGGATCTGCGCTCCGACGAAGTTCAGAAAAATTCCGATCCTGAGTTGACTGAGGTCATCACCAAGGGTCGAAACAAGATGCCTGCATTTGGACAGAAACTGAAGCCTGATCAGATTCAGCAGCTGGTCGCCTATATTCGCCACATTGGCAAAAAATAATTTCAAGCAATCGAGATCCACCGCTAATGCCGCCTGTCGAAATCGTCACTCAAAAGCAGACTAAAAATCCGGGTCGGCGTTCATTTCTGGCCGCCTTGCTGGCTGCCGGAGGCGCGGCGGTCGGAGTTCTGCTGGCTGTCCCGCTGGTGCGTTTTGCCTTGTACCCGGTGTTGGCCCGCACCACTGAGAAATCATGGTCAGAGGTGGGCAAGCTCGACGAGTTGCAAAACCTCACTGCTCCCATCCAAAAGCTGGTGACGATTGAGCAGCGCGATGGCTGGCGCAAGACCATCAAGCAGCAGCCGGTTTATGTAACTAAAGATTCGCAGGGTGCACTCATCGTCTTGTCGGCCGTCTGCACTCATCTCGGATGCAGCGTGCGCTGGGTCGATGGGCAGAACAAGTTTGTTTGTCCCTGCCATGGCGGTATGTTTTCCGGGGATGGCAAATTACTCGGCGGCCCTCCGCCGCGCGGATTGGACCAGCTCGAAACCAAAATCGAAGACGGGACCCTGAAAACTCAGTACCGGTTCTTCCGTCCTCTCATCCACAGCAAAGAGGAGCTGGCCTGATGGCCGACAACCAAGCTCCAAGGTCTGGTTTCCGCGCATGGCTCGACCATCGCACCGGTATCGATTCCCTATTACGCCATGCGCTCGATGAGCCGATTCCCGGCGGCGCGAAGATCGCCTACGTCTTCGGTTCAGGATTGCTTTTTCTCTTTCTCTCCCAGATTGTCACCGGCGTATTCCTCGCCATGTACTACGTGCCTTCCGCCGACCACGCCCACACCACCGTGGCCTACATCACCAAGGAAGTCACCGGCGGATCTTTCTTGCGCAGCATTCATGCCTATGGCTCGAGCGCCATCATCATCGTGCTGCTGCTGCACATCATTCAAACCTTCATGTACGGCTCTTATAAAGGACGCCGCGAGTTGGTGTGGATCGCCGGCTGCGTACTGCTCACGTTGATGCTGGGCATGGCGTTCACCGGATACTTGTTGCCCTGGGATCAGAAGGCGTATTTTGCAACCACCGTCGGCACCAACATCCTGAACGAAATTCCTTGGATAGGAAATGGGATTAAAGAACTGTTGCGTGGCGGAACTGAAATGGGCACGCTCACCGTCTCGCGTTTCTTCGTGCTGCATGTGTTCCTGATTCCCGCATTCATTTTTGTGTTCGTCGCGATGCATGTTTATTCCTTCCGCAAGGCAGGCGCGGCGGGCCCTATCACGGAAGATCCGGTCGCTCCCAGGCTGCCAAGTGAATTTTTTTATCCCAAGCAGTTGGTGATGGACATGGGCTTCGCCGTGCTCATCATCGTTCTGCTCGGACTTCTCGCCTATTTCTGGCCTACGGAACTGGGGCCGAAGTCAGATCCGGCGGACACTCAGTTTTTGCCACGGCCTGAGTGGTATTACGTTCCGATTTTCCAGTATCTGAAATATTGGCAGGGATCGACTGCATTGCTGGGCATTCTGGTTATTCCCGGGATCGTAGGTTTGCTGCTGGTTGGGCTTCCCTTCTTCGATCGCAGCCTGGAGCGCCGTCCCTGGAAGCGCCCCATCAGCGTGGGATTGTTCACGGCTGTGCTGCTTGGGCTGGCTGCTCTCGGTGTGATCAGCCACCGGGAGGACATTCGGAATCCCGGAGTAGCGGCTCAACTACAAGCCCAACGCGAAGCCACAAAAGCTTTTATGAACGCGAAGTTTGAGCCTGAACTCTCTGGCGGATCGCTGGCGGCAGAAAATAAAGCATTGGCCAATCCAGAAGCGGCGAAGGGCAAGGAAATTTTCGAGGCTCAAGCCTGCAACGCCTGTCACGGCGATAACGGCGTCGGAACTGCGGCCGCCCCTAAACTGATTGGTATAGGCGTAAAGTACGACGCGGGAAAACTGCAGGCCGTCCTGCTTCACCCCACTGTAAAAATGACCGCCGGCGGCATGCCTACGCCCGACCTGAAGGGCATCGAGATGACTCAATTGATCTCCTATCTTCAGAGCCTGAAGTAGGAAGCCAATTGCGTGGAATCATCGCCGCCTCTTTTTATAATTCTTTACACTCCACGTCTCTAGTTTCTGGAATCTACACTGGAGTGTTTCTCGGCCGTTCGGATTTGGCAGGAACCCCATTTAACATGCACAGATCGTCTCGACGGAAGTCCCGCAATTCTGGAATGCTGTCTGTAGTTTTGAATTCAATTTCTGCATCCAAATCTGCGTTAACGCTCCAAGCGAAATCCATCAGATGAGAGGAATCTGCCCATGTCTGGCTTGAAAGCCATTGC
>JBOGLH010000111.1:0-47636 GCA_050746025.1 Terriglobales bacterium
ATTCGGGTTCCAGGGACAAAAATGTTCCGCCTGCTCGCGCGTCATCGTCGATGAACGCATTTACGGCAAATTTCTCGAACGCCTTAAAGACAGCGTCGAGCGACTCACCATCGGCGATCCCGCAACCAACGCCAACATGGGCGCGGTAATCAACGAGGGATCGATGAAGTCGATCATGAACTACATCGATATCGGCAAGCGCGAAGGCCGCATCATCACGGGCGGAAATCGAGCCACGGACGCAGGCGAAGGCTATTTCGTTCAACCAACCGTGATCGCCGATATTCAGCCGAAATCGAAGATCGAGCAGGAAGAAATTTTCGGCCCAGTGCTGGCAGTAATTAAATCGCGCAATTTTGAACAGGCGCTCGATATCGCTAACGACACGGAGTTCGGTCTTACCGGCGCAGTTTACACAGGCTCTCGCGAAAAGATCGAAATGGCGATGCGCGAGTTCCACGTTGGCAATCTTTACATCAATCGCAAGTGCACCGGGGCAATCGTCGGCGCGCATCCCTTCGGCGGATTCAATATGTCAGGGACGGATTCAAAGGCCGGGGGGCCGGATTACTTGCTATTGTTTTCGCAGGCGAAGTCTGTGGGAGAAAAGATTACATAATACGAGGCAAAGTGGTGCACGGAATCAAATTTCAACTAATTTGGTACGACCAGGACATCGTTGAATATCGATTTACGTGTTCGAACGGTAAGTTTTCCGGACAAGCTGACGCCTACTTGGGCCACGATGAAATTGCAAACTTAGTCAAAGGTCTGGAGGGGTTTCCTTCGAGACCGCGAGACTGCCGAGTATTCGAGCTTGGCACGTTTGATCCAAAATGCGCAGGTGGTGGAATGCGCATGTTCTTCACGCGGCTAGACTCGGCTGGTCACTGCGCTGTTGACCTTGAGTTGCGGAATGACGGTCACCGATCCGGTGGCTGTCCCGAGTCTGTGACGCTAAGAATCCCCATCGAGGCTGCGGCTGTCGATTTATTTGTTACAGAGATTAAGGCAATAGGATTAAACGTCCGAGCTAACTCGTGCCTCAAGATGTCGGGCTAAAAACTGTTTACTTGCCCATCACCAGTTTCGCAATGGTCGAGAGCTGCATGTTTGAAGTGCCTTCGTAAATCTTCCCGATCTTCGCATCCCGCCAGTATTTCTCGACCGGATAATCTTTCGTAAATCCGGCACCACCATAGATCTCAATCGCCAGTGAGGTCACACGCTCCGCCACCTGAGAGCAGAACAACTTCGTCATCGCGGCCTCTTCTACAAACGGCATACCGGCGTCTTTCATGCGCGCCGCGTTGTAAACCATCAACCGTGCGGCTTCGATTTCTGTAGCCATTTGCGCAATCTGAAATTGGATGCCCTGAAACTCCGCAATGCTCTTGCCGAATTGTTTGCGCGCTTGCGCGTATTTCACGGCGTATTCCCATGCCCCGCGCGCCACGCCCAGCATCTGCGCGCCAATGCCGATACGGCCTTCGTTCAGGGTTTCAATGGCAATCTTGTATCCCTTGCCGGCCTCACCCAGGACATTATTTTTAGGCACGCGGCAATCTTCCAGAATCAATTCGCAGGTTGACGAAGCGCGAATCCCGAGCTTGTCTTCCTTTTTCCCGACGGTGAAACCGGAAAATTCTTTTTCAATAATAAATGCGGTAATCCCTTTGTATCCCGCTGAAGGATCAACGGTTGCAAACAGTACGAATATCCCCGCCTCTTTGGCGTTTGTGATCCAAAGTTTGCGACCGTTCAAAACGTAGTCGCTGCCCTTCAATTCCGCTCTGGTTTGCAGCGCGAAGGCGTCCGAGCCGGAGCCGGCTTCGCTCAGCGCGTACGCTCCCACCGTGTCCGCCGCCATGCGCGGCAAATATTTCTTCTTCTGCTCGGAGTTGGCCCAGCGCACCAGCGCGTTGTTCACCAGCGTGTTCTGCACATCGACCACGACTCCGGCCGATGCATCTGCCCGCGAAAGCTCCTCGACGGTAAGGATCGCCTCAAAAAACTTACCGCCCGCACCGCCATATTGCTCCGGAATCTCAATTCCCATCAACCCAAGTTGAAAGAATTGCTCGATCAGTGACTTGTCGAAAACGCCCTTCTCGTCCATTTCTTTGACGAGCGGACGAACTTTTTCTTCCGCAAACTGACGCACGTTTTCCCGGAAAAGAATCTCATCGTCAGAGAGTGATGTAAGAGGGGTAGCAGCCAAATTCTGCACGGCGGTTTCCGGCATGGGTAATTCCTTTCGAGATCAGCGATAGAAATTTTACACCGGGTAAGAGCGGGAGGTATGTAGGGCTAGCTTTCCATTTGGAGCGGGGCCTTTCCGCCTACAACCAACTTCAGCGGATCAGTTTTCAGGATTCGCTTGATTTGAGTGCGGGCGTGCGTCGACCACGGGCCGGTCGCGTCCAGCTTCACATATGCCTGCCAGTGTTTTAGCGCCTTGCGCGGCTCGCGCATCTTTTCATAGGCAAGCGCGAGATTGTAATGAGCGTCGGCATAGGTAGGGGCCAGCCGCAACGCAGTCAAATAACTTTCGACCGCATCGGTAAGGCGTCCGGTTTCATCGAGCACATTGCCAAGGTCGAAATGAGCCAGCGCGTATCGCGCATCGATCCGCAGGGCCTCGCGATAATGCTCTTCCGCGGCGTGATAATCCTGGCGATTGTAATAGAGCGTTCCCAGGTTTATGTGTGCGGCCGCGTGGTCTGGATCAAGCTGCAAAACGCGTTCGTACGCCGCTATGGCTTGTAATTGGCTCCGCGGATCATCTTCCAGCGCAACCCCTCGAGCGAATATTTCGGCGACATCGGCACTTGCTGGCTGTTGATGCACCGCAGAGCTCCGAGTGACAGGAACGCTGGCGATAACTTTTTCACCCGGAGAAAAATCGAACATGAATTGCCCAGCAATGGGCTCCAGCAGCCGGCCTTCATGCCGGAATGCCACCCGATGGCGCCCGCTGGTTGACGCATTGGCCTCGAGCAAAGGATTTTCCATACCCGCCGCCTGTTCTTGCATGGCTACCAGCGATTGGCGAATCTCGATCGGACGCACGCGCCGTGCGCACAAGTCACGAACTTTCTTTACCTGCAAAAGATCAAAAAAGTTATAACTTTCGGCGCTGGCAAGCAACCCGGCTTTTTCCCACGCAAGCAGTTGCCGTGGGCTGAGCTGCAGGATTCGAATAAGGTCTTCTCGGCTGTATCGGTACACGGTTTCGATAAAACTACGCGTATTATCGAAAGCCTGAGCTGCTCTCCGCAATAGGAAAATAGGCACGCGAGGAACCTTTTCCATCAACAATGCAACTCGCTTGGTGCAAACGGTGTGAAACTCTGTGGAAGACGCGGCCTAAATTCCGCTTTGCCATCGATACTTTCCAAACCGGCAGAAAAGTGGAAGTGAACAGGTTGATTGCTGCTATAAAAATTTGCCCCTAATGGGAGATAGAAATGAAAGCAGGATCGGTAAGGCGCGATTTTCTGAAAGCTGGCGCGATCGGCGCGGCGGGTTCGGTTTTCGGCGGCGGCAGCAAAGCTCTTGCTTCACCTCAACAGTCAGCCCCGCCGGTCGATACTTTCAACGTTAGATCGTTCGGCGCAATCGGCGACGGAAAGAGCATCGACACTTCAGCGATCAATCGAGCCATCGACGCAGCGTCGGCTGCCGGTGGCGGCACCGTATTTTTTCCAACTGGTTCATACCTGTGCTATTCCATTCGCCTCAAGAGCAAAGTCTCACTATATATCGGCCCTGGCGCAACCATCGTCGCTGCAGAACCGGCGGCCGGCGGCGCTTCCGGCGGTTATGATGCGCCCGAGCCGAATCAGTGGGACGGTTTTCAGGACTTCGGCCACAGTCATTGGCACAACAGTCTGATATGGGGCGAGGATCTTTCCTACATTTCCATCCTCGGGCCCGGTCTGATTTGGGGCAAAGGTTTGAGCCGGGGCAGCGGAGATACTGCGCTTGCGCCCGGCGTCGGCAACAAAAGCATCAGCCTGAAAAATTGCCATAACGTTACACTCCGTGACATCTCAATCCTGCACGGCGGCCATTTCGCGATCCTCGCCACCGGTGTAGACAATCTCACGATCGACAATCTGCTGATCGATACCAACCGTGACGGAATCGACATCGATTGCTGCCGTAATGTTCGGGTCTCAAACTGCAGCGTAAACTCGCCTTGGGATGACGCCATTTGCCCGAAGAGTTCGTTCGCTTTGGGTTACGCGCGCTCCACCGAGAATGTGACCATTGCGAATTGCTACGTCACCGGGGGCTACGAAGAAGGCACCCTGCTCGACGCCACTTATAAACGGATTGGCTCAGATTACAAAGCTCCGCGCAATGGTCGGATTAAGCTTGGAACTGAGAGCAACGGCGGATTTCGGAACATCACCGTCACAAATTGCACCGTGGATAACTGCCGCGGAATCGCTCTCGAAACGGTCGATGGCGGAGTGCTCGAAGATATTACCATCAGCAACATTGCAATGCGCGACATTACAGACGTGCCATTCTTTTTACGCCTGGGTAGTCGCATGCGCGGTCCAAAAGGCGTGCCAGTCGGGCAGTTACGGCGCGTGTTGATCAGTAATATTGTGGTTTCAAATGCCGAATCGAAGCAGGCGGCACTCATCAGCGGCATTCCCGGCCATTACATTGAAGACGTTAAGTTCGACAATATTTACATTCAGCATCGCGGCGGAGGTACGAAAGAATCCGCCGCCATTGTTGTGCCGGAGATCGAGAATGCCTACCCGGACCCCGAGCGCTTCGGCCCAATGCCAGCACAAGGCTTCTTCATTCGTCACGTCAAAGGAATCGATATGCGCGACATTGAAATAAAGTCACTGTATGAAGATCGTCGCCCGGCTTTCGTTCTGGATGATGTAGATGGTGCGGATTTTACGCACGTCAAGGTTCCGCGTAACACTGGTGAATCATTCGTGCTGAGGAATGTACGGGACTTTAGCGTTTCCCAGAGTCGGCCGATTGCTGATATGTACCTTGAGTACGAAACTGAAAAAACCATTTGAGGCACTCAGAGCAGGGCGTTGGCGAAAATCAGCGCGCTACTCAGGTTAGCGAAGTTCCACCGGTTCCAACCTTGGCGAAAGTAGTTGAATGCAAGCAAGGGCCACCATGTAGGCAGATCCGGCAATGAAGAACGGAACCATGTAGCTGCCGGTCCATTGCAGCGTGTAGCCAACGATTTTCGCGATCAACATTCCTCCAATCGCTCCTGCCATGCCGCCCATGCCAACGACCGAAGCCACTGCCTGGGATGGAAAAGCGTCTGACGACAGCGCAAATAAATTTGCGGAGAATCCCTGGTGCCCTCCTGCCGCCAGCCCAATGATCAAAACCGCTCCCCAAAGACTTTCGACCCGATAAACTGTCATGACTGGAAGAATGCACACCGCGCAAAGCAGCATTGTGATCTTGCGGGCAAAGTTAATACTCTTGCCGTTTTTAATCAGCCGCGACGAGAGCCACCCCCCGGCCACGCTGCCAACATCAGCGATAACGTAGATCACCATGATCGGCAGGCCGATATGGATCAGGCTAAGGCCGTGACTCCTTTGCAGGAAATCAGGTATCCAAAAAAGGTAAAACCACCAGATGGGATCGATTAAAAATTTTCCTGCGACAAAGGCCCAGGTCTGCCGGTATGCAACTAGGCTCAGCCACTTGATTTGGACAACAGGTCCAGAGGGATCACTACGAATGTATTGCAGTTCCCTAGCCGAGAGTCGCGAGTGTTCTTCCGGTTTGCGATATAACCACCACCACAGTACAAGCCACGCAAATCCAAGACTGCCGGTAATCAGAAATGCCCAACGCCAGCCCCAGTGAACTGTGATCCACGGCACCACCAGAGGAGTTATGATCGCGCCTGCATTGGATCCTGCATTAAAAATTCCGATCGCCAGCGATCGCTCTGTTTTCGGAAACCATTCCGCAACGGACTTAATACTGGCTGGAAATACTGCTGCCTCTCCCAAGCCTAATGCCGAACGCGCAATAAAAAAGCCAATTAAGGAACTTGCGATTGCGTGCCCCATTGAAGCCAGGCTCCAAAATGCCATTGCAAGGGCATACCCCAACCGCGTACCCACGCGATCGATGAGCCGGCCCATTATCAGCATTCCAATCGCATAAGCCGCCTGGAACGCGAACACCAGGTTTCCATAATCAATCTCGTTCCACCCGAGATCGCGCTGTAACGTGGTTTTAAGAACGCCAAGGACTTGGCGGTCCATGTAATTCTTGGTCACTCCCAGCAGCAGAAGGGTGCAGATCACCCAACGGAAGCCCCCGATAGCCAAAGAGGAAAAATTCTGGGTCGACGTCGTTTGAGTAGTTTCAGAATCTGCGGATGCATGCGAACCGGAGGGTGGAAGAAATCCCATGAGGAAACTTGGACGGTTACTATACCGCCTTTTCCAGCTTTGGGCACCTTCCGGATACCCTCAATCACATAGGCTATGCAACAGCATTTGTAGGAATGGAGCCGACGAGCGGACTTGAACCGCTGACCTGCCGATTACGAATCGGCTGCTCTACCAACTGAGCTACGTCGGCCTTCAACAACTTACAGACTTTTCTGTTACCAGTTGTTACCGCAAACCGCGAAAGTCCGGCGACTTTCCCGTTTTGTTCGTCTTACGATCATGCTTGCCCCGCTACTCCTTGCCGGAGTTTCGCCCATGCGGCTCCGAATACTGCCATTGTAACCTGCGCCGTTTCCGGGAGTCCTTTGATATAACTGGCGCGAGTGACCGCGACATCCGAGTGTCGAAGAATCTGCTGGATGTCAATGTCCTGAACGCCGAGCGCATGCAGATTCGTTGCCAATCCCCGTCTGAAGGCATGGAACCCTCGCCACGAGATATTAGCCTTCTCAAGAATGGGTTCCACCTGATCGCGGACGAAATTCGCCGGTGACAACGGCGTCCGACCAAGCGTGTCCTTCAACATCAACGTGTGTTCACCACCGCGCACAAAATCGGAGGGAAACACCCAACAGCCTTGTGAATGTTTCATTGAGTTCTTCCATTCCTGAAGAATTTCCGACAATGCGGGAATGACCGGCACTGCATCTTTGGACGCCGTTGTCTTAGGCTCTTGCACAATCATTCGTCCCTTTTCATCAAACGCCACTTGACGATTGACGTGCAGAACCCCTTCCTTCCAATCTTGCCATTGCAAACCGAAAATTTCTCCACGTCGCAATCCAGCAAATGACGCCACTGCGCAAACAGCTTTAGGTTTGAGCGGCAATGTGTTCAAAATTGCCTGAACAGTTGCCAGATCGTACGCGGCGGTTTGTGCTACGTTACGCCGCCTCGGATTGCGAGTCTCGCGTACCGGGTTTTCTGCGTCGTAATAGCCGTTTCTGATGGCACAAGCGAAGACTTGCGTCAGAAAACTGCGAACTCGCTGAATGCTGTTGTAGCCCAAACTGCCAGCCAATCCTCGCAACGTTTTTTGAATATGCGGAGTCCGAATGGTTTGAATTGGAAGTGCTCTCACGGATGCAGGGAGTGATTTCCAAATGCCTCGATACCCGCGAAGCGTATTTCCACGGCGATCCTGCTCGGTCTCCGGAAAATAAACCTTCGTAACGAATTCAGACAATGAGCATGTCGAAACCGGCAGATGCTCCTCACCCAAGGTTAAAAGAAATCTGTACCATTCGGTTTTCGCCTGCGCTTCAGACATCTCGGGCAAAGTTCCGAAAGTTTTCCAGCGAATTTTGCCGGTCACAGGATCTGGATAACGACAGCCCCACAGCTTCTCCCGGCGCAATTCTAATTTGCGTTCTTTTTTTGCCATAAGGCTACTACCTCCTAGTTTGTTTCTTTTCTTCTTTCACTAGCGTTGCCGTGTACTTTAAAACCGGAGGCGTCGGAAAGAATATTTCATCCAGGATGCGACGAATAAACTCTGCGACGGAGATTCCGGCTTTATCTGCATGTTGAGTTAAAACTTTTATCTGCCGATCTGAGAGATTAATGTTCAATCGGTTCATGTGCTAATCTTACACCTAAAGGTGCCGACTTGGCAACCGCCAGAAAAGCGCAGGACATTTCACTTACCCGAATCGAATCCCGCTTGTAAGACATTGAGAAGTCGTATCGTCGTTTTGGCACGGTTCGTGCACTAGATTTGGCGGGTTCTGCAAAGTTCCCTTTAGCGGACGCGCTGGAAACCAGAACCCCTTTAGTTTTTGATACGACAGTTCGTGACGAGGTAGACGTGTCTCTGTCGCGTATATATACCAGCCGTTCCGGTACGAAGTCGTATCAGGGCTACACCGAAAAATAAATACGCACCAGACGTGTATTCAGGCTGACTCCCGTGTAGAGGCGGGGTCGGCTTTTTTGTTTTTACAAGACAAAAAGGAGGCATTTTCAGTGACACCCGAATTTCTTACCGCCGAAGAGATCGCGCCGCTCTTTGGTGTCTCTCCCAATTGGCTACTACGGTACACACGTAAGCAAGTCGCAGGCAAGGACACCGTACCACATGTCCGAATTGGTAAGTTCATCCGGTTTCGCGTCGAAGAGTTACGGGAGTGGTTTGAAAGGCACAGCCGGTAACAAATGCGGGTTTAGAGGCGCGTCCAAGCCCTCTAGAAGGAGCGGCGCGTCCGAGCGATAAATACCGCAACTTTTGTCTTCTTCGGGCAAGTGAAACGAATGGCGCGTTATGGATTCTCTATTCATTATATAGGGTTCTTTGTCGCCTTCCTTGTAACAATGAGTGCGTTTCGAGCACCGATTCATATATAGAAGCAACCAATCGAGTTCCCCTTGAGTGTCCTTTAGGGGTAAGACCGGCGTTGGCTACCGTCAAGCGTTGACGGCGCTTCTTTTTAGCTGGAGAAGCTAGGTAGCCCTATCCAGCACTTATTTAGATAGCGCGGTTCATCTGGGGCCGCAGCGCGTAATTTCCGGCGCTTCGGATAGATCGGGACCGAACATAAAAGGAATGAGTTGACATGACTGAAGCAGAACGATCCGCGACGATTTGCGATCTTATCCTCCAAGCACGGCGAACCGTGACTTTCATAGAAAGCTTGTTTGAGGAGACTGCATGACCGCCGAACTACTTCGGCAAATTGCCGAAAAAGTTCTCGCCCTCAACATACTGAAACGCGAGAGTGGCTTCTCGACTAACAGAACTGTAGTTGCATTGCTTTCTCCGTTAGAGCCACAAGACTTAACTGAAGTTGCAACGATAATTGCGGCGATGTCCGTAAAGAAGGAAAACCAATGAACTCGGAAAGATTAACTGAAACGATTGTAGAAAGTTCCAACAACGGCCAAACATCAACCACCTTTGCCGAACTGAGCCGTAAACGAAAGAAGGAATTCTCCTCGCTGACAACTCGTGCAGAAGATGTACTTGCTCAAGAGTTCGCTGAAATCTATGGAGACCACTTCCGTTATGACAATATACGTCAACGCTGGCTCGTTTGGGATGAACACTTCTGGAGTCCCGATGAAAACGGCGAAGTACATCGAGCCGCGGAAAAATTAGCGAAAGCGCGGTTTCAAAAATCCTTCGATATCCCGTTGGAGATAGACGAGCGCGGCCCTGTAAGTCGTGCCACTAAATTTGCGATCAAGGCGCGTTCGGCGTATCTATTGGCTGCGACCGTAAAGCGAGCACAGCACCAAACTCCAATCAGCGTAACAGGTCGGGAGTTTGATCGAGACCCTATGCTGTTAGGCGTCCTAAACGGCATCGTTGATCTACGGGCCGATGCAAAGCAACGGCAACGCGACGGCCAACCAGTCGACATGATAACCAAACAATGCCCAGTAAAGTTTGACCTAGAGGCCAAGTGTCCAAGGTGGGAGCAGTTCCTGCTTGAAATTTTTGAAAAAAATCAGGAATTTATCGACTTTGTACAACGTGCCATAGGCTATTCGCTAACCGGCGAAGACCAGGAACAAGTGTTTTTTCTGCTGCACGGTCGTGGCAGTAATGGGAAAAGCACGTTGCTAGATACTATCCAAGCTATGCTTGGATCAAGTTACTCCGCAAACTTGGACTTCGACGCACTCATCAGTGAGTACCGTCATCGTCATCAGTTTGACTTAGCGAACATCGAAGGCCGACGGTTTGTTGTAGCCTCTGAAACTGACCGCAAAGTTGAGCTATCCACCAAGGTCGTAAAGTCCGTGGTCGGGAACGGCAAGCTCGTTGTGAATGAGAAATTCAAACAGCCTCGTGCGATTGAGCCTCAACACAAGCTGTGGCTCGCGGTGAACGAACTGCCGACGACCACTGACCGAACAGACGGGTTCTGGCGCAGAATTCTGCTAATTCCGTTTGAGCGGCAATTCCTCGCCGGAGAAAAGGACCTGAAACTCCCCAAAGTCTTACTCGGAGAATTGCCGGGCATCCTCAACTGGGCCGTTGCGGGTTGCTTGGACTGGCAACGCACAGGGCTAGATCCCCCAAAGATCGTAAGGACTGCAACGATTGAGTACCACGAGCGGTCTGACTGTTTTTACCGCTTCATTACGGATTGCTGCATTATCGGGACGGACCCGAATGCCGAAATCACTAGCCAAGCCCTGCGTGAAGCCTACGATACTTGGCGCGAACTGAATCCAGATGCCCCGGAAGACCCGCAAGGCAAGGGACTCTTGGCAAGCTTGGCAGCCCAAGGTGCCGTCCAGGATCGGGTACACACTCCTGACGGCAAGCGCGTTCGCGGGGTCCGCAGAGTCCGGCTATTGCCCCCGAAAGGCACTGGATTGGTTAACTAATCAGGACACCTGGGACACGTACTGGTAAGGCTCCTATTGAATGTGTAGACAGTAGGAAGGCTTGCCACGACCCGTCCCAGGCCGGTCTGTACTATCTGTAACTGCTTGATGCTGCAGGGGATATACGTGGACGCGCGGCACAGTCCCCTCTGGTACTCCTCAAAATTTGAAGCGAGTCTTATGCGGGTGCAAACTCCCGAGCCGCTGCGTCCACAGGGCCAGATTAGGCAGTTAAGGGAGCTGCCGCCGGAAAGACTGATCAGACTGCTCATCGGGAAATCGGAACAATACAAAAGCCCGACAATCTTGCGTCGGGCTTTTTTGCTGCAAACTTAACTCTGAATAGCACGCTGACATGTCGAGCGCGGAATTTTCGTTTGTTTGCTGACAGCGTCCCACGACAGTCCGTGCGTCCGTAGTTCGCGGATCACGTCTGGATCGACTTCAACGCGTGGCCGTCCCAGGCTCTTACCCTGTCGCCGGGCTCGTTCCAATCCAGCGCGAGTGCGTTCGGACAACCTGATGCGCTCTTGCTTCGCAACGACTGCCAGGATCGAAATGACGGCATCCCGAAATATTCCCGTGCTGTCCAAGTATTGCTCGGTCAGACTCCGCCATTGAACGCCGTATCCCGTAAGCCTGTTCAAGTGCTGCAGAGTTTCCAGGGCCCCTTCACGCGACAAGCGATCCAGTGACCAAAACAACAGCACATCGAACTTGCGCTGAGAGGCGTCTTGGAACATGCGCCTGAACTCAGTCCGGTCGGAGTGCTTGCCTGTGACCTGGTCAACGTATTCGAAAACCACGTTCCAGCCCAACGTGCGCGCAAACTCGCGCAACTGCGCAAGCTGATTTTCAGCCTCTTGCTTCGACGTGCTGACTCTCGAATAAATACCGCATCTCATTTCGCCCCTCCCGTTTTCTTCGCCCAACGTGCGCGCGCCGCTTTCTTGGCGCGTCTGGATCGCTCTGCTTTGGTGCTGTTCTTCGCTGCGATAGCGCCCCCTGCTCCGCCTCGACAAGCGGGACAATATGTAACAGTCACCAGTTCAACGTCCGTGTGGATGTCACAATGCTTGGTCATAGCAAGTACCGTACCAGTGCTGAGCATTCCCTTGCAACTGGGATTCCATTCGCGTGCTCGTGGTCCCGTCAGTACTCGAATGACTGGCAGACGGCCCTGGGGAGGTCCGCCGTTTCGACCTCAGAGAGCCAGGAGTTCAACTTCCAGCGTCATCAACGCATCTCGCACGTTATTGCATGATTCTTTGGCGATCCGCGCGAAGTTCGGAGGTTCCGCAGAGTTGGCAGTCTCGCGATTCCAGATGGCCGCAAGCAATCCCGCGATCTCACCGGACAGGCCGTAATTGGAATATTCGATTACTCGACAACGACTCAAGAATCGTTTCTCCAAGTTGTCCGTCGCGTTGCATGTCAGAATGAAAATCGTGCGGGCAGGAAACGCTGTCGCATCTAGTCGCGAGAGCATTGCAAGCTGTGCTGCGGGCGTCATCGAATCCGCTTCGTCTATGAGCACAAGGTGCATCTTGCAAGCCTGCCAATCGTTTTCCATGCGCGGCATGTAGCAGCACGTCTTGCAGACGTTTTGGATCGCTTCCAACGTGCATTCGCGCGCCGGTATGTGGTGCAGCTCTGCGGGCATCTCCGCTGCCAACGCAAGTGCCATCGTGGTTTTTCCCGTTCCGCTTGGTCCGACAAACAGCCAAGCGGATTCATAAGGGTTCATTGCAAGTTTTGCGAGAATTTTCTTCGCCTTCTCCAAGCCAACGAAGTCTTGGATTTTCTGCGGGCGATACTTCTCGGCAAGTGGTTGCGGAAAGTCGAGTGTAGTCTGCATGTTTATCTCCCCTCGTCGGCAGCCGGCAACGGAGCCGACAGCAATTGTTTCGCAAGCAATTCCTGCTCGTAATGTTTGTTCTGCCTGTATAGCCAATTCACGTCCGTACCGATCACGGCGCTGGACGTGTGCTGGAAAATCGTGGCGCTTTCGATGCGTCCGCAACGACGGCGAACCTGGATGAATCCCATCAGCTCGACGCCGTCAACGCTGACGTAATCGTGCCTGTACCATCCGCCAAAGTTGCGAATACTCCGACCTGCTTTGACTGTGATCGTCATCGCTCACCGTCCTTGCCCGTTGCAGGCGCGGGCGAATCTACCAGCATCGAATTGGCTGTTAGTTGTCGCCAGCGCGTCACTGAATCGAGCTACGATTGCGCTGAACCTTACGCAGTCCGCGTTATCGAGTTCCTTGACATCGAATGACGGTAGGCTGCGGATTACCTCTGCGATCAGTCTGAAGTCCTTGCGTGACATGGTGGTTGTTCTCCCCTTAGCTAGTCTGTATGCGCAGCAGTGCAATGCATGTGCTTTGCATGTCCGGGAGCATAGCGCCTGTTTTGGAACTCTGACATGCGCAGCAGCGCTATGCATGTGAGGACAAACCCAAATAAATTTCTTGACAAGTTTTCGGGAGTGCGATCAGGAATTCGTGCGCATAAAGAGAGCAGGTCGATTAAAAAATCCGGCGCGGATGCAGCGCGAAACTACCCGCCCAAAAACGTTTGCAGGATCGCAGCTCACAAGTGCTTGATAATTCGCGCCCGATTGGAGAACGAAAATCCCACCATCAAACGTCCGTTTCTGGGCTGCGATTCCGTATTCTGGCAGGCGAGAGGTGTGACAGACTCGCGGGTGTATACGTGATTCACGTATTCTCGTCGTTCCCGTTGGAGCTAGGGAGTTTTGGCTATAGTCCTGGCCCCCGCATTTCAGCCATCAGGTGAACGCGTGTGGACTGTCGAGGAACTCGTGCTCATGGCCGACGGCTACATGCCAAGCCGGGAAAGCGCGGCCCCTACAAGAAGGGAATTTCAAACTGAGGCACTACCTGATCCTTCAAGAGATTCTATCTGGCCATAGATTTCCATATCTCACCACAGCTAAGAACCCTCGTTGGAAAATACGAGACTAGGACGCCCTCTAAGCTCGTGTGCGCAGGGGCTTATTCTGAACTACCGATTTACACTACACTTGTATTGCGTAGCGTTGAAGCCATTGATAAGGCGTAAGTTACTGGACTTTCGGCTTTGATCTAGGGTCTCACCATCACCCCTCAATGAGTTACGACAAACAGATCATCAAAAATCAAAAACTTCTTGTAAGTTAATGACAATGAACAACTTGATATGTATAAACACATTTTCAAAGATCATCTTCCAAAGGTAGGCAGCGTACTCAAGAACCTGCCAATGACCTTCCGGCAAACTTCATCGTTTCGGGCAAGCTTCGTTTCGATGACGAGAATGTTACCGTTGCCATCGACACCAAGCAGGTCTGTGTAGCCGGAACCGGGCAAGCCAGCCTCCCTGACGAATACTGCAGGCTTGTCTTCATCATAAGTGGGTACGAGTTCAGGAGAGTCATACAGCAATTTCTGAAGTTGTGCTTCGGCTGCAAACGCGACCTTCGTCGCCTTCGCCCGGGAAACAATCTTGCCCTTGACCGAGATTTAGGGGCGCGACGAACCGTGCTCATCCAACTTGACGCGTCCGTGGAACGGCCAGAACAACGCCAGTTTGATTTTAGCCAGACCGAAAGGGGGCGCTAAACTGCACCCTGAACTGATTCAAGGCGCACTCACCGCAATCCGGACATTCATTGAAGCCGGAAAGCCGCAACCCCAAAACCGCCCCGCATTTGGCTCATTTGAAGAATGGGATCGTCTAATCTGTGGAACTCTGATCTGGTGCGGATATCCGAAGTTTCAGGCCCCGGATGGCCGGTTCCTCGGAGCTGCTTGATGTCTGGTTGTCTGTGGGTGGTGCGGCCCGCATCAAGTATTACTTTTCCGCGCCCGACTGCAAGTGTATAACGGCGAATCCGGATGGAACATCAAAGGATTGAGCGAAGGCATACAAATACCGATCCTGTATAGAGCATCTGACCCAAGCGTAAGCCTGCCATTACGAAGTTTTATATTCTACTCCTTGAGATACATTGGTCATTCAGGAAGGCCGAGCGCCGACTTACTGTCTCGCTCATTTGTCGCTTACCGTGGGTTCGCCGTCGTCCGGGCACGGAATCGCCAATGCGTCTTTGACTATCCGCCGCTCGACGATGGCGACCGTGACCGGCACCTCCCGCAACTCGGGAGCGTTCCAGGTTTCAACTCGGCGCAGGCTTGTCGCTGCCGAAGACGAGTTGGTTAGCAACGAAGAGTGGAAGTAGTGAGTAATCGCTTTCCCATTAAGCGTAAGTTGCCGCGCTATGATCGCGGTGATCGCAAGCGGTCGTTCCGGGCGGCCCCAGTAATCAACAACAACATCGGTTTTGATGTTGGTCTTAGCGGCGAGCAGTATCGCTTGGAATCCTCCGCCCTGTTGGGAATCGGTCGGGTCAGCGCTGGCGGTCCCCAGGAACTTCACAAGCTTCGTTCCATGATCGTCCGCAAGCAATTCCACGCCGCTGACGCCCGCACCGGCCGCTGGCTGAGTTGGTGCGGTATACAAAGTGCTGGGCAGCAGTATCCAACGCGGCTCATCTGAGGGATTGCGGAACAGTACCTGGAAAAGCAACTTCTGAAGCGGCGGCTTTTGTGGTTTAGCTCCGCAGTACGCCATTTCTACCCACGCGTCTGGTTTCGTCGCGCCCCCCAATACGTCCCGCGAGCCTTGGAAGAGCAACCTTTTGTAGCCTGGGACGAATGCAACATCACCGGTATGGGGCCACCGCCCCGAGTCATACGTGTGCCACAACAGGCCGCCAACGAAATCAACCGGACTTAATGTCATACCGATCAGCGGTAGCTCCGTGTAAAGCCCCGGAAGTTCGCCGGTATACTTGCCATCAATTTGCCACCGTCTACCGGATGTCACGTACCAAACAGCCGGAAATTGCCGGTAAACAGGCCCTGGCACGGGCGAGCTCTGAGTATCACTATCCGTCGAACATAGAATCTCTTCGCGCACAACACCGATGTCCGCCAGGCCATCCCCGTTGATGTCCGCGACGACAAAATGCACCATCGTTGCATTCCAGCACCCTTGTGACCGGATCCTCTGCTTAGTGATGCCCAGGTCCAAATGGTCGGTCATCTTGCGTGCTCGAAGATCGACGAGGAAGAAGATATCGCGGCCTGCCGCGGCGTTGGCGCTACCGCGGCCCTGTATGGTGAAGGAGGAGACGTGTACCCCCACATTACCATTGCCAATTTCAAAGCATGTGGTCGCCGGATCGTAGTGGAAAGAAGATACATAGTTGTCTCGCTCTTGCTGTACCTCGGCTGGCGGCAGCAGCCATTCACGTTGCAGAGCGATGCGCACTTCATTAGCATGGCGTGCCCTGAACTGGAGCCAAATGAATTTCCCGATGTGAAGTGTTGGTTCGGTACTGCACACACCAAAAGGCGGCGCGGTTGCGGCTGCCGTAGCGGTTCCTACAAGGCAGAAGGCCAAGGCGCCTAAGAGAATCGCGGAACTGTACAACCTTCGGAATCGCAACATGGTCGCACTAGGACCGGAGCTTCTCCCATCTTATTTTAGAGCTTTGCATTGCGAACGCAAGCCTACTCAAGTGTCCGAGCACCCCCGCGTAAGTTGAGGACAGAAGGTCGGAAGCTCAGATTACCTAGGGTGACATTGCCTCGCGAGCTGTGTCTGCAAGAGGATTGGCGTGCGCGGCACTTGAACGCATCGACACACTTGAACGCATCGAGTTGACTCCTTGTGCCCGGCGAGATATTATGTGCCGCAAATTGCGGCCAGGCTACAGCAGCGGCGATTACATCGGGCCGCGAGCGCAGCAGGTTCACAAGGTACCACTGGCAGCGGCGATGATGCGAACGGTCCACAGAACGGAGATCCGCAACAGAACAATCCGTGCTCGGGCAGTTGATTGCCATCCGAATGCGAAGCAAAAGCTATGTTTTATCGACCTGAATTTGAGATTCAGAACCAGGCGCTCCGACACAGCATTGATGTTATAGGAACGCCCTTCACCCTGAACTACCGCAGCGATCGTGTCCCAGGCCGTAGAGCAGCTTACGCCATCAACATTCCGCTGACGCCTCAGAAGATTTCGCGATGGTTTACGAATGTTCTTCCGTTAATTTGGAGCATCTTAGTTGGCGCTTCGGGAAAGCCACTCCGGTGCCAAAGATTCTTAAAATGCCCGCAACCAAAGAGCACCGGGACCCGGACGACACGCCCGTATCAACGTGCATACGCCTGATGTAAACGGGAGGCTTGTGTGCATGAGCAACGATGTCCGATGATTTCCGCCGCGCGCAGGCTAATCGTAACGTGCAACTGCTGCCGGCGAATCCAAAACTTCGGCTGCGCTAGTCAGTTCCTTCGGCGTCCGGGTAATCGGGACTAAAGACCCGAACGGAATCGCGGAGTGGGAGACGGTCATGGCGGAACCGCCAAACCGGTTCACGGCTCTTATCCTCGACAAGAATGCAGAGGAGACTTACGACATACTGCGTCGAGAGCGGTGCCTCTCGTCCTCTGGGCTCGAACAACGTAAGAACGCAATTGCCCAAATTAACGAAGCCGTAGCCGAAGCTCGGCACCAGGGCGAGCAGCACATGGTAGGCGGCACATCCGGATTACTTATTTTTATTCGCCTTGCGCAACGTGGCTTCCTGAACCGCCGCGCCAAGCGCCTGTTCAATTCCATTTTGGTTCGGCAACACTGGTGGCAATTTTGGCGCTCATGAAAGCCGATCATCCATGAGTTCACTTAAAATCGACCCGCAACCGCTGACCGCGAAACCTAGAATTCGGCTCCGGCCCGTCCTTTTCTTGCTTGCCTGTGGACTTGTACTAGGACTGGCAAGCTACTTCAGGCCCGAACCGTATCGAGCACTCTATGGGAGCCTGGCGGGCCTACTGATATTCGCGCTGGTTTACCAATACCGAAAGGAAACCAGTCTCGTTCGCAATCATTTGTCAGCGGTTGCAGTCGTGACCGACTACGTCGTTCGCGGCAAGCATGCGCCCTACTTCGGCGGCGGGGTGCCAATCATTAAATATGAATTTGTCGCTTTCAACCAAAAGACCTACCAAGGCGAAACCGGCCATGGCGCAAGGAGTCTGCAAAAAGGCTCGCAGATCACGATTCTATATAACCCAGAGAATCCCACCGTAAGCCATCCTCTCGGAGGGTTCGTTTTCTATTCATTTCGATGATGAGTCTGGCAGGGGAAAGGCTCGGATCTAAGAAGCTACTTTTTCTATTGGAACGTGGCGAAAATTTTGCATCTGCTCACAATCAGGTATCAAAGAGCGGTTGGTCGGTACTCGGAAACTGGATCAGTTGGCGATGAATCGCGATTTCACTCATCCTATGAAAGAGGATGTCAAGAAAAAACACTTCTCCACGCCTCTACGTGAGGCCCCGTACGGTAACTTGCATCCACGCCCCGTCTTCTTCGTGGGCGGGGGGTTGTTTTAGCGCTTGAGATCGCCTCATAGTTCAGCGGCGATGGTAGTCCCAGTGGATGATCCCCACTTAATGGTTGCATGTAGTAGTGGCGCTTGACGCTGTTCAGTTGCGAAGCCCCGCAAGCCAAGCGATTGGCTTTAGCACGTAAGATCGCGGGCTCTGACACTTTGGAAAAAGAAGGAACGTTTCGACGCCGAACATTTGAAAACGCAAGCCGCTTGAGCGTTGCACAGAACCCAGGTGATCCCCCAGGTTTTCGTGCCTCGGTGGTGGCCAATCGGTTCTGCGACGCTCGGGTTCGAGGGAGAGTATGCAATCACTCATCAGGCGTTTTGGTGTGCTGTCATACAGCACCCAGTCTCCGGGTCAATCCTATGCCCCTCGTATAACCCCAAAAAGCCATAGGCCTCGAGCCTCAAATAGGATGATGGCTGGCACTTAGGTGAGCCGTGCCCTCTCGGGCTCATGCCTTTGTCGGGCAAGGCCACATAAAAATCGCGCAATGGACCCAACGCCACAGCTGGCCCGGGTCGCCGCTCCCTTGAAGATGTCTTTCATCTCATGGTTGTGATTCCGATTCAAACCACAAATCTGTTGCGGCTTTTTTGCACCGTTGCAGTTGTGCGCGGACAAAGCGGTATTGCGCACTATCGTGCGTCTCGACGCCCAGCCCACTATAGGTCCACAGTTGTCGCTTGCTCCGGAAACCGGTGAGGGGTTTGCATCAACGCCAGCAAGCGGGCGGCCCGAATCGGACCGATGCAGGGAATCTGACGCTGCAGTTTCGCGGCTTGGTGTTTCCGGCTCTCCGCTAATAACTCGGAGCGCAGCGTTCGCCGCATGGCCTGCAATCCATCCAAACTTTGATAGAGCAGCTCCGCTCGCCGGCGCACCCCCACGTGCTCGATCTTGCCTAACTGTTTTCTCAGCTGAACGCTGGTCGTCGAACAGGAGCAGCTGAGACGGCGTTAGAACCGGTAATTTCAGCCTCGATAGAAAGATTACGCACCAAGCCGGCGCGGAAGGTATGCGGGTCATAAGAAAAAAAGCCAAGCAAGCCAACAGCAAAGCCGTGCCGCTCACCAGCATGTTCATCCAGGTGAGTTTCTTAGTGATTGTGTAATGTCGAAAGTTAAGCACTCGGTATTAATCTCCGACTGACGGATTTTTTCGCACCGCCGTTGCCACTTTGAGCAAATCAGAACTCATGGTCAAGCCAGCACGCTGTGCCGCGGTCAGGTTCACCTCGAATCGAATTTTCTTGCCTTCTGCAACAAATTGGATCATGCCGCCGTTAAGGCGCTTGACAGGCGAACCGTATCCGGCCACAATTACGACGATTCAGTAAGCAGTTCCACTCCAGCGTGCGCTCCGGATGCAGACGCACATGTCAACCGCAGCCCCATGCCGTCGGCAGAGTTTCCAGCGACAGCCGCTGCCGGCTCTGTTCTTGAACTAGGTGGGATTGCAGCTGCAGCCGCAGGAACCAGTGGTGGTGGCGGCGATGGCGATAACGGAGCACAGAACGGAGATCCGCAACCGAAGAATCCGTGTTCCGGCAGCTAGGAATGCGAGATAAGCTCGTGACTCAGGACCCATGTTTCAGAAACCAACATTTGAAATCCAAAATCAAGTGCTGCGGCACAGAGTGGCTATCATGGGGATGCCATTCAGCCTGAATTATCGAAGTGATCGCATACCGGGCCGACGCGCAGCCTATACGATTAGAACACCTCTGACGCAGGAGAGAATTCCTAGATGGTTAAAAAAGATTTTCCTCAGAGTTACTGTTGCGGGTAGGACGTTTGACAAAAACTTCGAGCCGAAACCACATCTTACGGATACTTTCGCGTGGGACGCCAGAGATGCACACGACCACATTGTGTCACTTCCCCAATTTGCCAATGTAAAAGTCGGCTACCTGTACCCGGGGTCATACACACGATGGAAGCAATACTCAGTCCCCATTGGAGTCTGGAACGCACAGAAAATTGGCTTGGGGGGGTGGACCGTCTCGGGCCACCATTGCTACGATCCTGCTGGGCGCATGCTGTACATAGGTGACGGTTACACCCGAAATGTGGGGGCGGAGGGTTGCAGCTCAACTTCATCGAACGACATCATTGTTGAATCGCTAACCAGAGACCTCCTTTATGTGTTTGACCGCGCCGGCCATCACCTCCGTACGCAGAGTAGATCAGGGGGTATTCTCTACAGCTTCGAGTATGAGCAGGATCATCGCCTAGCGATGGTGCGCGTTCATCAAAATGATGAGATAAGGATCGAAAGATCACAAGGATCATACGTCCTACGAAATCGATACGGCCAAGCGGCAACTCTAGTTTGTGATAACAACGGCTTTCTCATATCTCTGAACACCGGCAACTCTGACTCTATCAGGTTTGAATACACTGCCGGCGGACTACTCTCCTCCATTACAGATAATCAACAAAATACGTATGAGTATCGATATTCTGACGCCGGACGACTCACGCAGATTAAAGAACCGAACGGTAACATTCAGCAGATTGTGCGGCAAGAAAGGACGAATGAAACTGTCGTTTCATTCCTAACAAGTTCTGGTCGCGAATTCACGTATTCCAGTGAGAAACTTGCTAAGGGGCGCACCGTCAATACGCATAAGTGTTGCGGGGGAAGACAGGTCCGTACGCAAAATGCAGGCGATCGTTCCATTACCACCTTTCCGTGCGGCCTTACTGTGAAGGAGATGCACGAAGCTTCCAGGCTGACCAAGTTGGTCATTGTGACGCCTAATAATATCCGCTTCGCATGGTCGCGAGTTCGACAGTCCCGGAGGAGCAACGCCACATCCAGTGTGACCGAGATCACAAAAATCAATAATCGTGTTTACACCAGGTGCTTCGATGGAAATCGAAACGAGGTGAGACTTGTCTCGCCCGCTAATCGACGGTTCATTACAGGAATGGATCAGTTTGGGCGCGTCACGCGTGTTGCGCAACCGGGATTGTTTCCCATCAATGTCAGCTATGACGATTGCGGCAGAACTTCTCAGATTATGTGGGGATCGGGAGAACAAAGCCGATCATTCGTCTTTACCTACCACTCTCGTGGTGTGAGTGCCTGTAACGCGCTAGGACAGACGGTCGTGCTGCAGTTTGATGACTTCGGGCGACTCACAAGTAAGACATTTGCCGACGGCCGCGAATTCCAGATGTCGTATGACTCCAGTGGCAACCTGCGATCCGTATCCCTCGATGGCTCACAAACAAAGCTTATTGAATACAACGAGGCTAAGTTGCCAACTAGCGTTGACTGTGCCCCTTCGGTTGGCACCGCTCTCACGACGTACAGCTACAATGCCGATAAGCAAGTGATTACCGTATTACGAGCGCCTGACGTATTAATACATTACGATTACGATCGAACTGGCGTTCTCACATCTATTAAGACACCAACCCGGGAAGTTCATTTTGCGTATGATCCCACGACGCGAATGCTGCTCAATGTACGTACGTCTGACGGCACCAGTATTGCGTATGAGTATGACGGCTCTATCCTGACTAGGTTAACGTGGGACGGGAGGGTTAAAGGCCTTGTTGCTCGAACTTACGACAATGATTTTCGAATTTCGTCGCGCACTGTCAATGATGTTGATAAGACGGAGTGTAGCTACGATGCCGATGGGTTATTGATAAGGTCCGGCGAGCTTACAGTGACACGGGATCGCGCGTCAGGGTTCATCCGAAGCTCTAAGCTGATCAATACCGTGACGGAATACGACTACACAGGGTTCGGTGAACTGAGTAAGCTGTCGGCTAAATTCGCAGACAGTGAGCTCTTCCGCGCAGAATACTCTTACGACAAAGCAAGCAGAATTATGCGTGTCAGCGAACAGGTATTGGGACGCAATGTAACTCGTGAATACTCTTACGATGTCTTCGCAAGGCTAGCGGAATCAAATACCGACGGCGTTATTAATCTGCGATACGAGTACGATAGCCACGGTAACCGAGTTTGCTGCGAGCGTAATGGTGATCGTGATCTGTGTCACTACGACCAAGCGGATCGAATACTCCAATGGGGCGAAGTAACCTTTGCGCATTCGCTAGCGGGTCAGATTGAGAGAAAAGCCGTGGGTGCAGAAACATCAACCTACACATATGATGCATTCGGATGTCTTATGTCTGTGCGTACGAGCACGGGAGTCTGTGTCGAATACATTCTCGATGGCTGGGGACGGAGGATTGGGAAAAAGGTCAACGGGCATCTTGTTGAAGGATTTTTGTACAAGAACGGAGTGGCCCCGATTGCGGAACTGGATGGCGACAACTACGTAGTGAGTCGATTTGTTTATGCAACAAAGCCGCATGCTCCCGATTACATCCAGAAAGGAGGAGCGTTGTACCGCGTGTGGTCCGACCGTCTGGGTAGTCCGCGGCTCGTTGCCCATGCGGTAACAGGGGAGATCGTCCAAGAACTAGAATACGACGATTTCGGTGGCATCTTGAAGGATACGAATCCTGGGTTCCAACCTTTCGGATTCGGCGGTGGTATCTTCGAACCGGAGACAGGGTTACTCCATTTCGGATGTAGAGAATACGATCCTCGGATTGGGCGCTGGACTACGCCAGACCCAATTGCCTTCCGAATAGTAGACCAAAACTTGTACGTGTACGCAAAGAATGACCCAGTCAATAGAATCGACCCAACTGGACAACTGTCATGTACGTATTATCAGGACACAGGACACTTAGTGTGCACGGATGATGCCGGTAATACCGTTGTTGATGGTTCTGGCTATTCCGGACATGGGATTGGCATTAACAATCCTGATCAGGATGGAGTTAAAGATACAGGTCCCATTCCCGGTGGAGACTGGAATGTTAGGCCGTGTATCAACGACCCCGGGGGATTGGGACCAACAGTGTGTCCGATTGATCCATTGCCTTGGACAGACACCAAAAATCGTGGGGGCTTTTACGTCCATGGAGACAACTCCTCTGAGAATCAATCCGCATCAGAAGGCTGCATCATAATGCCGCCCGATGTCCGCCAAGTCATTAACAACGCTGGCGGAGCTGGTCTTACCGTACAGCCTCATGACCCAATGAGTAAGTATCCGCCCGCACCGACGGGAGAGCCGTTCTACTGACCTGGTTTCGATGAACATGAGCGGCCTTCTCCGGCACCAGTCCTTTTTGCATCGTATTAGCGACCGATTCGTTCAGATCGCTATTTTTGCTGTGCCAATGTCGCGGCGCGATCGCGATTTTGATGTGGCACGCGCAAGCTTAGTGATGCCGTCCGCAAACCAACTGAATACACTGCGAACTCAGGAGAGTTGAAAAGTGCGTGTGGAAAGCCCGAAGAGCAGTAATCATCGGTGTTGGTCTTTTTCCAGTTGCTGCATGGTGGCTGCGACACGCCAATTCTTTCTTTCCAGTTTCAAAAACTTGCGGCTTTGCCAAATACTGGGTATTTTCGTGTCAGTGGAATCGATTTTGTTGGGGAAATCTCGCAAGCCGTTGATTTCGCAACCGTACAGCATTTTGTCTAACGACAATGCTTAAAGTACGCACTCGCACTGATCAACTTATTACTGTCCTACTCACACAAAATTCTGGCGAGTTCATAGAAGCATCGCTTTGCGCCCCGGCCCCATCCTCTGAAGCGCTATCAAGACGGCATCATGCCGTTGCTCGCTGGGAAGCTTCTTCACTTCGCTCAGCGGAATCCACTTTGCTGAGACATCGAGCTGAAACAGCTTTCGGAGCGCTCTCGCTTCGGTGAAAGTCACGTCTGTACGGAGCGTGAGTCGCGCATACAACCAAGACGCGAGGATCGACAGGTACTGCCGATAAAGGAGGATCCACAGGATGGCCACGATTCCGATCATCAGCGGTAGAGGATGAATTCGCTTATCGAGATCCCACGTTATGGCCAAGATAATAAAGTAAATAAGGAGACCAGCTTCAGTAGACCATCCAGATATGCGAATAGAGAAGCATATGGACTTCGACATTGAATTGACGAACGGAGGCGATGCGAAATCTATGGCGGTTGTGTCAAGCAATTTTGCCAAGTTTATCGGTGGTCCAGTGGTGGTCTTGCCGGCCGGAGGTACTAGAAAGCTTATCGAGTTCCGCTCGCACGCTGCCCGCAAAAGCATCCTTAGAAACCTTCCCGAGATCGATCTTTTGGCGCCTCAGCGATGTCATGCGGGCTCCAATGATCAATGACAGTCAGTGATTTGATGCGAATTTCGACTTGCTCAAGAAGGGCGCTTGGAAGTAGCGGTCGAATTCGCTCACTCTGCACTCGTATGTTCTGCGCAATGATAACCATGATCGGCGGACCATCCGGGCCGCCACAGTATGAAATCGAGGGACAAGCGGCTCGGCGTGAACTCCTGCCCTTCGCTGCGCGGCTGTGGGGATATTGGCAGACATCTCACGTGCTAATTGGACCGGACATTTGATGTGCTAACGACACGACGTGGATTCGGGCTTGACACTCAATAATGCATGGGCTAAAATTCCGCGCCAACTCGGCAAGTTCGCTCCTGGTGACGACGGAAAAAGCCAAGAGAGGAATGGGCGAAAGTAGCCTCTCGGAAATTTCGTGGTCCCGCCGCCCGTCGGTATGGGAGGAGTAATATGTCCGCAGTCGCAATCCCGCAGCCGACTAGTTCCGCTCAGAAGACTTCGTGGTCAGCCAAATTCTTCGAGATTTGGTGGTTCCGAATCCCACATGGCTTGCGACGATATTCCACCGTGCTCTCGCTTGCCTGGTCTGACGGCACTTACCTGACCGCTTGGCCGCGGCTTGCCACGGTTCTTCCTATTGCCGTATTCGCACTTGGCCTGCTTGAGGGCGTAACGCATTTCACGTTTCTCTGGATAGCGCGCGGGCCGGAGTTTTCGACCCAGATCTCTTGGATTTTCGATCGGACGGTACGTGACTACGCGGGTCCGGTGGTTTTTGCTCAGATGCTCCCGCTGGCTGTACTCGCGGTCGCTCTGGGTAGCATCGCTGCAAATCTGGGATTGGCATTGGTGATCGGATACTCGCTAGGAGATATTCTCCTCCTCGGTTCACCCTTCCCTTCTGAGCAGCCTTTCACCACGATGCTCCTCATCGAACATCGCTTGCCGCTGTTGGTCTGCGCAATCTTGTTTTTCTTCCTCGCAGTTTGGCCTATCACGGCCACGAAAGCTCTCGTGGCGTCGGCTAGTCGCCGATTGCGCGAGTCCTTCATATCGAACGCCATTGCTATGGCCGTGGTCCAGGCTTTGTTCGTTTACGAGTGGACCTATTTCGCCCCCATGGTCTTCCGCGTCGCTTGGTTGTGGCCGGGAGGGACTTCGCCAATCGCGGTAGGCGACTTCCATTCAGCAACTGCGAGTTGGCTAATGGGAGCGTCTGTCTTGGGAATTCTCGTGCGTACATTCCTCGTTAAGAGTTCCGAAGGCAGAGTGCCAGGCCTGGCAAACGGTGACATCGAGTTCGACAGGCCGACGTCGATACTGCCCCCTTGGTCCCGGACGGTATTTGGAGCCGGACTGATAATACTACTTATCTCCGGATTCCTTGCCTCTGTCGACGAGGGAATACTTCTCTTCATCGGCATTTGTGTCGTCCTGCTTGCTCGGACTTACGTGCTGCCCTATGTGCCCGGTTGGCAATGGTGGTCGGACCACGTTGAACGATATCCCGCCTTGCTGCGATTGGCTGGCGCAACTGTCGCGACTTTTTGTATCGCGCGTACAATATTGGCGCTGCCTGGGCAGGACGTGCTTCACAACTCCCTGCCAGGACAATTCGGTCCAGAAGTCATGGGATTGCTCATCGGCCTGCTGGTCACGATTATCCTTCTGCCCCACGGCTTATTTGCGACGGGAGATGCAAGCATTCGCAGCGACCTCCCGCCCATCACTTGGCCTGCACTCTCCGCGGTCAACCGCACTGCGCTCGGTGCGTTCCTTGTCTTGGTGGCTGCTAGGCACGTCTTGGCGTACGACACGTGCGTAGATTCCTCATGCTGCTGCCAGCGGGACGACTGGCTGTGCGCCCTTGCCGTGGCAGCAGGTCTACCATCCCTGGCCAGCGGCCTTGGCAGCGGTGACGGGACTGGAGACGACGGCGGACCGCAGAACGGGGACCCTCAACAGCAGAACCCGTGCTCGGGCAGCTGATTGCGCGCTTAGGCACCGATGCAAATGGAAAGCGCTATGTTTCATAGACCAGAGTTCGAAATCCAGAATCAGGTCCTCCGGCACAGAGTGGATATCGTGGGGACGCCGTTTAGCTTGAACTACCGCAGCGATCGTGTCCCAGGCCGGCGGGCTGCATACAGCATCATGATCCCGCTCACAAGGAAGAAAATTCCAAGATTACTAAAACGAATCCTGCTGCAAGTGTCCGTCTGCGGAAGGACGTTTCAAGAGGAATTCCCGCCCGCCGCGGAGCTTACGCACACCTTCGTATGGGATGGCCTGGACGTGCACGGCCGATCTTCGAGTTCGCAACTGGCCAATGTGAGAATCGGCTACGCTTATGCTAGGTCCTTGGTTCGATGGAACAATTATGCAGTTCCTGTTGGGGGGTGGGACGCGAAGGAGAGCGGCATCGGCGGCTGGACACTGAGCATCCACCATAAATACGATCCCCTAGCTCATGTCCTTTACTTAGGTCAAGGGTTCAACCGCAGGAATCCCAAGTTATATTCATTGCCCGACGATTACCTGCAGCCTGAGCAACGAAATGGTATCGATGAGACAAAAGCATTCGCCATAAGTTCTGACGATGGCAGGGAGTTCTACATCTTCAACGATCACGGACTGCATCTTCGAACCATTAATTTGATGGGAAGGATTCACTATTGTTTCCAGTACGACGGAGCTACTCAGCTCACCTCCGTGCAAGACGGATATGGCATGGTCACTGGCATCGAACGCAGCGGCGACGGAGTTCTTAGAAGCATTCATGGACCATACGGCCAACGCACAAGTTTGAGTATCTCCCGGGACGGCTATCCGATGGCTATTACCAATCCTGGTCAGCACGTCGTGACGTTCCTTCACAGCGAGACAGGGTTGCTCCGAAACATAAGTGATCCCAATGGCTTTGTGTACCGCTTCGGCTACGACGAGCAAGGTCGGCTCGCATTTTTCGAGGAGCCTGACGGTGCGATGCAGCGCTTCATCGGCCGACATGACCTGGACAGCCACTTAGTTCTCAAAGTCACCCCCATGGGACGTGAATCCTCCTACTTGCTTCAGAGACTGTCAGCATTTGAAGAACGCGTAGTGAACAGATGTTGTGGAGGAAGAGAGATTACTGTGCAATTCAAGAAAAATGTGTTAGTCGCAGTCAGCCAATCTGGGAGGGCTATGGTCGCGCAGAACCAGGGAGACGCATCCGCAGCGCTCCCGAAGCATATGCGCATTTCCACCCCAGACGGACGCTCAGCTGTGTTCGACTTAGTACGTGAAGTAATTTTGACTCGGTTGCAGAACCCGCTATCCGTAAAGAGGACTACTGATGTCATCCGCATAAACGGCCGGAAGTATTCTCGTATTTTCGACGTCGACCAGAGACAAGATGTTACGGTCTCCCCGGCGAATAGGCGTCTCTCCACGACTCTGGATGATTACGGGAGAATTGTCGCAATCGAGGCTGCTGGCCTTGCTCCGATTAACATCGGTCGTGATCCGACTGGCAGAATCACTAACATCAGTCAAGGTTGCCCTCGAGCGGCTCGATCATTTGGCATAGCTTACGACCACGCCGGGCGCGTCGCGGCACTCAATGACCCACTGGGGTTAAGTGTGCGGTTCAGCTATGACGAGTGTGGACGCGTAATAAAACAGAGACTCGCGGATGGCAGAGAACTTTTTTTCGGCTACGACCACAATGATAGGCTCACGTCGGTGTCATCTCCGACTCGGCCCGCGCATGTCTTTGAGTACACGCCGTTCGGTGCTTTGGCGAGTTACACCGCACCGGGCGCGGGCGGCGCAACCAGAATCACGCGTTACACTTATAATGCCGATAAGCAACTTGTCCAGATCATACGGCCTGCCGGTCCGACAATCGACATTGAATACGATGACGCAGGTTTCCTTAAAAACGTAACGTTTGCCGGGGAGCAGGTGCGTTATGACTATGACCGACGAACAAATCAACTAAAAAGAATTGCGACAAGCTCTGGCACCGCTGTCTCACATACTTTTGATGGTCACCTTCTCACAAAAACTGAGTGGGTAGGTATTGTGAGAGGACACGTGAGCCGAGAGTTCGACAACAACTTTCGGCCTACATCAGCTACGGTAAACGGAACAAGCACCACCAATCTTGAATACGATGCTGACGGGTATCTAGTTCGAGTGGGTGCCTTGGTTTTGGCGCGCACCCCCAATGGTTCGCTAGAGCGGACCGAGCTGGGCAATGTTACTTCTGAGTACGCGTACAACGCTTGTGGTGAGTTGACCAAGCTTTGTTGTAAATATCGAGATCGAGAACTACTTGCGTATGGGTATGAACACGATCAGATGGGCCGTATTACCAAGGTCGTGGAGACGGTCAACGGCATGAGTCATTCGTACGGTTACGTTTACGACCTCGACGGACGCCTGAAGGAGGTCTTTCGGGATGAAGTAGGGACTGCGAGTTATGAATATGACCCCAACGACAATCGGGTGAGATTCAATCTTTCGAGCGGAGATTGTCTGGCCGAGTACGACGCTGAAGATCGCATTGTCGCCCGCGGGCCTGCGATATACGAATATACAGACAAGGGCGAACGCATCAAGCGCATCGTGGGCGGGAAGGAGACCCGCTACGAATACGACGTGTTCGGCAACCTTGTGGGCGTCAGCTCAACATATGGACCCACAATACAGTATGTTTTTGATGGGCAGAACAGGCGGATCGGCAAAAAGGTTGACGGAAACCTCGCTACTTGCCTTCTTTATCTCGACGACCTTCGCCCTGCTGCGGAGTTGGATGGACATGGCTCTATTGTTAGTCAATTTTTCTATGCTACAAAAACTAAAAAAACCAATGTGCCCGACTACTTGGTAAGAGGAGAAAGTACGTTTTGGATAGTCACTGATCATCTGGGGAGTCCCCGCGTCGTGGTTGATGCTAAAACGGGGAACATCGCCCAAGAGATCGATTACGACGAGCTAGGCAACATCCTTCGGGACACGAACCCCGGCTTCCAGCCATTTGGGTTTGCTGGAGGCCTTTATGACCCTGAGACAGGGTTAACCCACTTTGGGGCTCGTGATTATGACGCCGCGACGGGTACATGGATTCAAAAGGACCCTGCTCCCTTTAGCGATTGGAGAATGAATCCCTACGAGTATGCGGCGGGAGATCCAATAAATGTTGTTGATCCGACTGGCCAGTCGCATTGGAAGCCCTTCATTGACTTCCTCAAATGGTTGACGGGCGAGGATGGGCCGAAACCACCTGAGGCGGGCCCTCCGCCTCCGCCACCCGGCCCATCTGGTGGACCAGTCGGCGGGGCGGATCCAGGAACGCCGCCTCCTGAGATGGAGCCTCCGCCCGGTATTTTTGTCCCACCTGGCACCTTTAACTGTTTTCCATTGTTCATCTTTAAACCAGTTATGGACAAGATGCGATGCGAGCCACTGATGGGACCTACTCCCGCCGACTGTCCCTCTCCGACCGCGTAAAGGCGGTCTCGGGTGCAGGTAAGACTAAGGAGAAGGCTAAAGAAGGATCATTTTCCCTTGACCGACTCTCAAAGCAATAGCAGGTATGGAGGTGACCTGCCCCCCAGAAATTAGTCCATTGCAAATGTGACTTCTCCATTTAGGATGACCCGCCCAGGGTCAGAGGAGGAGCCGTGCGTAAGAGTCGATTCAGCGAAGAACAGATCATTGCGGTACTGAAGGAATCAGAGGCCGGAGTGGAAACCGGGGAACTGTGCCGACGCCACGGGATCACCCGGGCGTGTTTTTATAGGTGGAAGAGTAAGTTCGGTGGGATGGAAGTGAGCGAAGCGAGACGGTTGCGGGCTGTGGAAGAGGAGAACCGGCAACTAAAGCATATAGTGGCCGAACAGGCCGTAGACATCCGAGCGTTGAAGGCGGTGGTTGCAAAAAAGTGGTGAGCCCGCAGATGCAGCGAGAGGCAGTGCTGGTGATGCAAGGAGAAGTCGAGCTGAGCCAGCGACGCGCCTGCGGGCTGATGGAACTCTATCGTGCGACCTGCCGGTATCGAAGGCGGAGGTGTGAGGATCAGCAACTGCGGGTGCGGCTGCGCGAACTAGCCGAAGTCCGGCGCCTGATGTCTACGAAGAAATTCGGTTTCTCCAATCTCCTTGAGCAACTTTTCGGGTCTGATTCCAAGGTCCTGGTCGGCAGGAACGAATAATTGGAGTTGTGAAGAGAGGTCAATATAAGACTTGTTGTACGGCGTCGCCGACAGCAATATGCACTTACTCGTGTTTTTCTCAATGTAGTCCTGAAGTATTTTGTATCGCTTGCCCTCGCGGTTCCGCAGATTGTGACTCTCATCTACGAGAACAACGCGATATCTTGCAAGGTTCGGCAAATCGCGGATGACAGTGCTGAGCGGGACGATTTTAGCTGCCATGCGGTACTGGTGAATATAGTCCTCCCACATCGGCACGAGGTTTTTCGGGCAAATGATGAGGGTCTCGGTTCCGTGGTCGTCTTGGAAAATGCGTGCCAAGGCGACCGACATGAGCGTCTTTCCCAGACCGACGACGTCGCCGATGACGACGCCTCCGCGTTTATTCAGATACTGAGCGGCGATTTTGACAGCAGCGGTTTGGAATGCCAGCAGCTTGTTTGCAAAATCGCGAGGTACGTGGAATTCGGACAACCCGGCCCTTGCTTCTTGGGAAAGGTGATACGCCATTTTGAGGTAGATGTGGTAGGGCGAAAGCAATTCCTCGCGAGCCCAGCTTGTGTCGAGAATCTCAATCAACTCGTTGGAAATGTCGAGGCACCATTGGTCATTCCAACGGTCGACGAACCATTTCTGGAGTTTTTGACAGGCATCCTGATCAAGAACATCGACGTTCAACTCCCCCTGCTTCGACAGCCCTGGAAAAGTCAAATTGCTGCTCCCCAAAAATCCGGTCGCGGGATTGTTTGGGTCAATACGGTGGAGGAGGTACAGCTTTGCGTGCAGCCGATAGCGCAAGAATAGTTTGACAACCAGCTTCTTGGCTTTCAGTTGTGCACTGAGCCGCCGCAGGGCTGCTTCATCAGCGTTATTCGGTGCACCCAGAACCAACTGTGATCGAAACTCCTCAGCGGCTCGTTTCTTCAATCTGAGCGCGGTCTGAGCGTCGAGCCCATCTGGAGAGGCAATCAGGGTGAAAGTCTCACGAAGCTCTTCCTGAGGAAGCGTGGACATCCCAACGATCAGACGACAGCAAGCGCCCTCTCCGCCCGGCCACGCCTCTACGAGTTCGTCTACAAGCTTCCAGCCACGAAGGTTGAAGTATCCGACGCAAAAGTCTGCCCGATGAGAGAGTTTAAGCGTATCCGCCAGGGCAGGATGAAGGTGAAGATCGATATTGTCGAAGATTCGGGGCATACGGATTAATTTCCTGAACCACAAAACTTACCATCATCACTGTCAGGTTGGTATCCCCAAACCTGGCTACACCAATCGACACAAGGAAAATTTGTGTCAGCGCCGGAGAAGAGCGAGCCATTTCGCTGGGCGTTTTACTCAAACCTACAACGTCCCGGGCCGGGGTACTGCAGCTTCCTTCGGATTGGCGGGATCACTGCGAGAATGCAACTGCGTTGACGAGCAAGAGATGGATGTATCTGAAGGTCCAGTAGAAGGGGTTCGAGAGGCTGCAGCCCACGAGATTTGAGCGGCTTAGTGCTTTACGTGCGGCTAACCTGTTTTGATACTGTAAACTGATCTCACTTCCAGCCAATTTCACTAGCAGTTCGTCACCTCTATTGGGAGTACCTTGCCGATTAAGGACATGGTTTTTATCAGCCACGCGAATCCTGAAGACAACGATTTCACGCGATGGCTGGCCCTGCAACTCGCCAAGGATGGGTTTGGTGTCTGGTGCGATCTCACAAAGCTGCTTGGCGGTGAAAATTTTTGGAAAGACGCCGAAGTCGCAATTCGCACTCGGACAATAAAGTTCCTCTATGTGCTGTCTCGAAAGTCGAACGTCAAAGATGGGCCGCGAAACGAGTTGCAAATCGCAATCAACGTCCTCAAAACGGACAAGTCGCTGCAGAATTTCGTTGTTCCGCTTCACATAGACGATCTGCCTCATAGCGAAACTAATGTTCTTTTGAGTAGCATCAACGCGGTTCCTTTTGAGAAGAATTGGGCGAAAGGGTATTCACAAGTTCTCGACCTGTTTGAGCGAGATAACGTTCCGAAAAACGCGAACTTCAATCCTGCTGCGGTTTCTACATGGTGGAAGGATCAATTCAGCGCCAATCGCGGACTCAAGAGTAAAGCTGAAACCTATCTATCCAATCTTCTGCCGTTCCAGTCCATGCCGGAGTCCGTTTGGCTGCATACGCTGACTGCGACCAAACCGGCAACCGCCGTTGAACCGGAACATCGCCTAGCTTTTGCTGGCTTCATGGATGGCATTGATTTGGTAACGTTTGCACCGGCGACCGATATTCAGTCTGCACTCGGATCATCAATTTCCTTGGTCGAATCGAATTCGTTTCCAGTCTGCGATCTGATGAAAGGCAAGAGTGCGCTGGACGCGAAGAAAGGACGCTATTTCTTTTCCAGACTCACACGAGAATGTTGGGAGAGGTGGATTGCCGCCACCGGCTTGAGCACGTACCAGCTATCCGGCAAAGGGCAATGTCATTTTTTTCGCAAGCAAGCACAGTCAAAACTTTTCATTCCATTTCTGAATGCTGAAGGGAAAGAAGCGCGAAGAAGTGTGGTCGGGTATGCCACACAAGCTGACGGAAGCCTCAGGTATTGGCATTTCGGCATTCAAGCTCGACCCGTTCTTTCTCCCGTAGTCGGGTACTTACTCTCTGCACACGTAATCTTTAGCAGCGATGGAGTGACGCCGTGGTCCAGTCACAGGAAAATGCACAGCGCGAGAAGGCGACAATGTAAGACGTGGTTCAATCCACAATGGCGCGACCGGCTGCTGGCAACTCTTAACTGGCTTTCGCAAGGCAATGCAAGTTTGCGCATTCCCGTTTCAGCCGATACGAATTTAGAACTCTCATTGATGCCTCAGCAGTTTGAAAGTCCGGTTTCTTACGACGATCCACTAACCCGAAAAGAACGTGAAGACTTGCTCCTCCCTGACCTGGTAGGCGATACCGCAGTGATCGAAGATGATGAACAGATCGAAGCTGACGATGAAGAAGAATTTGACAGCGATGATGAGGAGCAACAGCTGTGAAATTGCTTCACTTTCCAGAACCAGCGCTGTTGTTCCGCCACGAGCAAGCGGTAGAGGACCCGCGTGATGGGCTGACACTCTTCGGGCCTCTCGACAAAGGATCGCCCTATGGAATCAGGACAGGAGTGGTCGGAACCAAAGAAGGTATCCGACGTTTCGTCCAGTGGGCCGCGAAGGTACAAAAATCAATCATTGAACCTGATCCAGATGAACAGTTCGTGTTGTCCCATCCGCCGTATCCCGGTTTTGAAGCAGCATTTCGCATTCCGTTGAATCCTACCCCGGTGATCGAGATCGAGATTACCCGTGACGAGATCAACAAACGCCTGTACTTGTCGAACAAGCATCAGAGGGTCTACCAGACCGTCGATCTGTACTCGGATGCGATTCTGAGAGCGTTGAAAAATGAAGACGTGAAAGTGGACGTGTGGTTCGTTCTCGTTCACGATGACATTTACAAATATTGCCGCCCAGAATCTCACGTCGATGCCAAACAAAGCATTGCGGTCGCGGAAACGCTATCGCCGGGAAGGGCAAGACGCCTTCAGATTGAGCCGAGTCTTTTTGCAGATGAGAACAAAGAAGCCACGCCGTATCTGTACGAGCCGAACTTCCACAATCAATTAAAGGCTCGATTGCTCGGGCATGATGCACCAACGCAGATCATCCGCGAGAGCACTATTGCTCATCGTGATCCCGAATTCTTGAACAAGAAAAATAATCCCCGCAGGAACTTGGATTCCATGCAATCGAAGATCGCGTGGAACATCTCGAACGCCGCATTCTACAAAGCTGGTGGTCGTCCTTGGAAGATTGCGCAAATACGCAGGGGTGTGTGCTACATCGGTTTGGCTTTTAAGCAGGACGGCAGGGGCGGTGACGCAAGGTCGGCATGTTGTGCCGCACAGATGTTTCTCGATTCCGGTGACGGAGTGGTCTTCAGGGGAGCCGTGGGACCTTGGTATTCCCCGAAGCGTGGGGAATTTCATTTGAGCAGGCAAGCAGCACGAAATTTGGTGAGGCTGGCCGTGGAAACTTATATCAATGACCCGAACAATAAAGAGCGAATGCCGCCCTCAGAATTGTTTCTGCATGGGCGCACGTCATTCAACCTAGAAGAATGGGAAGGTTTTCGGGATGAGATCGGCACCAATAAAACAAACTTAGTCGGTGTGCGTATCAAGACGGAGAAAGTTCTGAAGCTGTATCGTCGCGGATCACACCCCATTCTGCGCGGGTTGGCGTACCTTCAAGATTCGCGTTCAGCTTTTTTGTGGACCAGCGGATTTGCACCGCGCCTGCAGACTTACGACGGCAAAGAGGTTCCACGTCCGCTGCAGATCGACATCTCACGCGGGGACGCGGCGCTTGAGACAGTTCTTGCCGACATCATGGCATTGACCAAATTAAACTACAACGCTTGCAAATTCGGAGGCGGATCACCCGTCACGCTGCGTTTTGCTGATGCCGTTGGAGAGATTCTCACAGCCGGACCGTTGGAATCTGATGCTCCGTTGTCGTTTAAGTTCTACATATAAGTGGAGCACTGATTAACACTCATCGTACCGTTCGCGTATGTGGCTTACGCTCTCCATTTCTGGGTGAGTTGTCTTGCAAGCTCGTCTACGCCGGGGCTACTCCTACCATGGTTTATGAGGTTCTCGTGTTGCCGCTCTGCAATTTTCTCGTGAACGTATCGGGGAATGGAGTAGTAGTGGGTTACGAAATAATCTTCGTTCTCCAAGTCTTTCGGATATTGAGTGAAGTGCCACTCATCATTGCGTTCCAGCATCACTTCCCAGAGAATCAAACCAAGAAATTTTCCTGCATTCTCGTGTATTTCTGCTGCCGGACCGCCAAGGTCCAAGCAGTCATGGACTGGATCAAATACGGGATGCCAACGATCTCCCGGACCGATCACTGCAATGTCTCTCGCAGTCGCGGTTCTATTTGCATTGAGATATTCGTGCATAGCATGTTTAACGGCATCATGCCCGTTGGCATCATGGGCATTCAGATCGCGTAGATAGGCTCGAAACTGAGCTTCGCGGGGCTGGCGGGTGACCTCATCGACGTTTCCCTTGATGGTCAATTTGAACAACATAAGGATCATCTCCGACGTGCAGAAGTTTTAGAATTGTACATCCGAATGGATAATCTTTCTCGATTCTCTCCGCTCCAACTACTTGCACTTCATGCGCAGGTGAGCGATGAACTCCGGGCACGCGGCATCACTCGAAGCTCCAACAATCCCACAGGCGATCTTGCGGAATACTTATTCTGCAGAGCGTTCGGCTGGACCCAATCTGGGAATTCCAACGCGAATATCGATGCAATCGGTCCAGATCAAAAACGATACCAGATCAAAGGTCGTCGCCTGACTCGGCACAACAAATCTCGGCAACTTTCAGCACTTCGTGATCTACATGGTGCACACTTCGATTTTCTCGCCGGTGTTTTGTTTAATGAAAATTATGGCGTCATGCGTGCAGCGATCATCCCGTATTCAGTCGCATTGGAGCGTGCGTCATTTGTGGAACGGACCAACAGTCACAAGCTATTCTTGCGCGATGATGTCTGGGAAGCACCCGGGGTCAAGGACGTGACCGCCGAGTTGAAGGCGATAACACTCTAGCGTTTGATCGTCCGTGATCGGGTTTTCTGAGATGGGCACTCCCGCCGAATAACGGCGAGACCACGTTTCAACTCGGCTGATAGGTCCCGCATTGTCAGTAGCAACCTGTAGGGGTTCACCGGCTCCTGTTCCGAGCCACCGGCGTAGTTCCGCAGGAGATGTGGTTACGAACCGGCCTCGCTTTTTGACCGGCATCCCGCTCTTCGCCCAACGTTGAGCGACTGAGAACCGGCTGTCACAAGAACGCCGCGATCTGTTGCCAGCCCTTCAGAACGTAAGGACACGGCACCGGCTTCTTTGGTCGCGGTTTCCTAGAATGCTTCAGCATACAGTTCTTGCAAAGCTGCGCACGCCACAGTGCAGGTATGCCATCCGGGGACTGCTTCCGCGTGCCGGTCGCGCTCGAATAGCTCCTCTCGGCCTTCCCGTTGCGAGTATTTTTGATTCAGAATTTTTATCCATGTACTTCTTTCGCGGTCGGAAACGTAGGGTGCTGATTTGAGCTTTGCGACAATTCCCTCCAAGTCCAGATCGCAGATGCGCTGGTAAAGTGCCGTCCCGGAGCCGTCAACGTGATCCGCGTATTTGATTGGCGAGTCTGCTGGCACCCGCGCCAGTAACCTGCGAAGCTCCTGCTTGCGGTCCTGAAGCTGAAGCGATCTTTGATCCTTGCCAGACCGGGTCAGCAAATCGAACACGAAGAAGCATGGATCGGCGCGATGGAATAGAAGGTCTTCAAATTGTGGTCGCCCGGAGGGGTCCACGCACACGATCTCGCCATCCAGTACCGTATCGGTTACGCCGGGGAGCGCCGCCCCGATCTGCTTGCCAAGCTCCGCAAATGAGGCGAACGGGTGCGCGTTGCGGGAGATCAACTGAGCGCCACCATCCCGGAGCACAGCGAGTGCTCGGAATCCGTCATACTTCGACTCGAAAATCCAGTCAGGATGATCGAACGGGGAAGGCCGCTTCAGGAGCGGCATTGGTTGAAGGAGACGCATGATTTCGCAAACAGAATAGCAGGAAAATCAGGGTGTGGTTTTTTTGCCTTGCTGAGCCGAAATCCAGAGTAGTACGATTGTTGTCACTCCGATGCCTTCTCTTCGCGTTAAGTGCTCTAAAGATGCGCTTCTGACCGTGAAGCGCAGCAAGCAATGGACAAAGAGAATGGTCTACATTCTCGTGGCAAAGAAGTTCTACAAATACCCAAGTGGCAGACGGTCGCAAATCATCTATATCGGGACCACTGGAAAAGGGCAGTCAGAGACCGGCCACATCTGCTGTCCAAAAGGCGAGTGATGCTTTTAGTGAACTACGTGGCGTCAAAGAGATTGGGGCATACATCGCAACCTGTGGCGGACGAAAAGCGGTCAAAACATGGCAGCATTTAGAGTCTTCTTTGCTTGCAGTCTTCAGAGATCGCTATTGGAAACTTCCGCGATACAATCGAAAAAAAGGCACATATCGGTATGCCGATGAGGTTAACTTCTTCCGCCGAAAGGCGCTAGAAAAAGTGATCCTTCGGTTTGGAACGTAATGCGCGTCGTAATTGACATCCCGGACCCGCGAGACGTTATGTCCCAAGGATGCCCCGTGCCATTGGCGCGTAAAAGTGTTCGATGGAGCGAATCCTGTTTGAAGAAAAACGCCAAAGAGACCGGGGTCTATGTCATTCATCACGCCGGGAACATTAAGTACGTTGGCAAGACCGACAGTCCAACCATGTCTTTCGGTGCAAGACTGAGACGCGAGTTTCAGGAAGGCGCGTCCGGTGGAAGACACAACTACCCTAAACTCGCTGCGTTGACGATACCGCCCGAAATTTTGGTCTCTTTTTTCTCAGCAAAAGCCGTCGGTGAGCTAGTCAAGATGGAAGGGTTCACACTGAGTGGCTTCGGAAAGATTCGGATTTTAGAGATCGCTTTGACTCACACCTATAATCCTGAGTTCCAACGCCACGATGAAGCCCGCGTTCAGCGACAATTGCGAGAGCTTGGTCTGCCGGAAAATACCCTGGCGCTGATGGAACAAATGATGGCTGCAAAGAGGTCCTGAGTGACGGGTTCTTATGGCAGATGAAGAGAATCGAGCCGAGAAGCTCTACGACATGCATTGGGATAAGGTTTGGGGCGACCTGAAGTCCAGCACTGAGAATCTCGACAAAAAAAGAAGGCTCCCGAATCAATGGGAGCCTTTTTCTGTTACCGCTTGTTACCGTGTAAACGGTAACTCGTTGATTTTAGGTGACGCGAAATGCTGTCAAATATCGCGTAACGTGCTCAATTTTCAGAGGTACAACGCAATTACGAATCGGCTGCTCTACCAACTGAGCTACGTCGGCGTGTGCCGATAACGCTCAGTTTAGCATGCAGAGTGCGGACATCATTTGCGAGGGTGCTATATCCTGTGGCTGGACTTAAACACGATCATCTCTCGAAATATCACCAGGGCTTGTAAACCACCGGGGCTTTACGCCGTCCCAACAATTCGGATGCACAAATGCCAAGAATTACCATTGAGATCACGTGATTTCTTGCTGTCGAACTTCCGATGGCGAAACTCAGTGTCGGTTCGAACAGAAAGATCTCGAACACCAGTGCCGCGCAAACTGTCCCGATGATGCCGGCGACGTCGCCGAACCGCAAAGCTATGTACAAAATAACGGCCAGGAATAAAATTGGGACGATGGCGCGATAAGTATTGCCTGAAAAAATCGGAATCAAGCATCCAGCAACTGCGGTGCAGGAAGCCGCACCCAGAGATGAACGCAACCAGCCCATCACATGAAGATGGGCCCGCCAGCTCGCCGAATCGATCTTCGCGTCTGCTCGAGCTTGTTCCTTACGTATCCACGATTCGAGTAAATCAGCGAACAGGCAACCACGCAAAAAGCAACGGCCCGCGAAATCGGTAAAAGGAGCGTCGAATCGATAGTACGACTCCGAGTGCATACTGTGGTGGGGTGCTGGATGGACGTTGGGAGTACCGGTTTGCGAGATTAGACCGCGGGCTTGAAATATCAAAGCCCGATCAGGCTCGCTGAAATTCTCGACGGCCATACTGGTTAATCCTCGGACGATTTTTTTCCAGCAACTTTTCGATGCAGGCACTCGCGCGCGAGATGCAGGACAGCCCTATGGAAACGCTGTTTTTACAATTATCGTAAGCTGATGCCCGAAACTGGCCGTTCGTTAAGGCTTTCACCCTAAAAGCAATGCACTTCTCACTGTAATTTCTAAGCTTTTTTCCTTTATCGTGAGTTGATGCCTCAATAGAATCTTTTCAACTCTGCTGCTACCCAGGCGGCACAAATAAAAAAGCTGGAGATTTTTTAATGAGATTTGGGAAAATGCTTGCGGTTGTGTGTCTGTTTCTTTCGCTTTCGCTTCCGTCATTTGGGGCTTCAAGAACCTTTTATGACTTGCAGTCCAAAAAAGGCTGGTCGGGTTACGCGCTTCTACCTCCAAGCTGGGGGATTTGCTCCAGCTGCAGTTCGGGCGGCAGTCGCTTGAGCTGGTCATGGATCCCTAAGATAAGTTCCCCCTCCATGGACAAAATTGCTACAAAATCAGTTTATGGCGGAGGCTCGACCCAATGGGGCGACGTACTCTGGAACAATCACCTTGTCGGGTCCTTCTCTTCTGTGGGACTTCCCGATTACAATCATACGCTTACCGCATCGCTGCACAGTTTCACCTACGACGTGTATTTCTGGATCGCCAAGGCGGACACATCGCAGGCGCTCGAATTCGACATCAATCAGTTCACTGGCGGAAAGTCGTTCATCTGGGGTCACGAGTGCCGTGTTGCCGGCGGCCATCAATGGGACATTTACGACAACATTAATCACAAATGGGTACCCACCGGGGTATCGTGCTACCCGAAGAGCGGAGCCTGGAATCATCTGATCATTCAAGTCCAACGCACCACCGGGGGCCGGTTGTTGTTCAAATCCATCACCCTAAACGGAAAAACCGCCACTCTGAACATCTACAAATATCCGACTTCAACTTCGTGGCACGGGGTGACCATCAATTATCAGCTTGATGGAAACCGCTACAAGACGCCTTACAACGTCTACTTAGATAAGCTCAAGTTCACCATGCAGTAGTCGCTGCAATCTACTTAACCAAGGCAAAAGCCATCCGACGAGGATGGCTTTCTTATTGCAACATCCATTGCGGATAGTTAACCTTGCTGCTTCACTTGGGGTAGATTGACCATCGGGGCAGCTCTGCTTGCTGCAGCCTTTACCGCTCGCCGGTTTGCAATGATCGCAGTCAGTAAAAGTGAAGTAAAGCTCACCAAGACCAGAACCGCCGCCGGCCAGCCCGTAAGCATCGCGTTATTGCCCATCACCGTAAGGGCAAAAAACACACAGAGAAGGTGCACACAGAAAACCCACAGCGAAGCCTGCCCCAACATCACTAGGGGCCTTACAGCGAGGGGCTTTAACAAGGGTCGAAAACGGATCGCAATGGCCGCGACGGCTGTAAAGTCAACTATGCGCACAAACCCGAACTCCCATTTGTCAAACAGGGCTGCGAATTTCCCGAAATCCAGGTCAGTTATCAATTGCACGTAGCGGAGGGCCATGAAGCCAATAGCAATCACCGCTGCCGGAACCAGCACTGCCAGCTTCTTCGCCCATCTATCGAAATGTAAATCGCTGTTCGCCCAATGCACACCCAGCCATAATCCGACTAACCACCAGAGTTGCCAAGCCCAAAGATCGAATGCGCCCATCTCGTTCAATGGCACGCGCAACCCGAATGCGTGGGTCAGCCATTTATAAACGATGTTCTTGAGTCCAAATTGCGCGAACAGCCACAGCGCGAGACCCCCGGTTAAAGCGTATTTCCATCCCCATTTCGTCCCCAGCAATACTGCGAACGGAGTGAGCGCAAGAAAAATGATGTAAATGGGCAAAATGTCCAGCAGCGGCGGACGGTAAAACATGAGCGCGGCATCGAGAAAAGCTCGCGGGCGTCCGACCACATAGAAATAGTTAAGCAGATTGTGTACCGCCGGGCGATTACCCCGCGCCGCAATGGGCGCTTCGATGACGAAGGCAAATGCCAGCAACAACAGCTGATACCCATACAACCGCACCGCCCGCATCCAGACGTTGCGGCACATTTCGGCGTTGCCTTGGCGCTGCACCAGCCGAGAGCATATCCTTCCCGTGAATAGGGCTGACAGGAAAATGAACCCCTCGGTAGCGGCAAAATAGCCGATAGGTTGATTCAGGTAAATGCTTAGAACCGTGGGCAGATGGGTGCAGGTCATCCACACCAGCATCAGGCCGCGAAGGGCGTCCAGTTCCTCGATCCGGTTCTTCATTGGTGTTGCCCACTGCAAGTAAATCGCCATTGCACCGCAAACGCGCGCGGGTGAATGAGCGCTTTCAGTGTGCGGTCAGCCTACTGCATCGTATCCAGAACATTAGATGCTTCGAGGGAGCTTCTTCCCCAGGGTTGCCCGACTGCGAGGGACCACAAATGGAAAAGTTACATTCGGTAGATGACCGTAAGAAGCCCGCATGACGCTTAAGCTAAGGAAAGTTTACACCTGATATTTGAACGAAACACCTGTAAGGATTGTCGCATCACAAATCTTTATAAGCGTCCGAATTTCTTTACCGCGTCTTCGATGGACTTAAGTTTTTCGATATACGCGTACATTGAATGTTCCTTGAAGTCCATATCTTGAGCCGTCGCAAGCACCTCGGACGCGTTGGCCCGGGGAACAATCGTTACCCCATCGGAGTCCGCGACAACTATATCGCCAGGACTAACCAGCACTCCATCGCATTTAATAGGAATGTTTGCCCCGTCAAAACGATAGTGCCCGACTGATGTGGAAGGCACATTGCCGAGCGCAAAGACCGGAAAGCCGATCTTTTTCAAATAGGCAGTATCGCGCACCCCACCGTCGATCACCGCGCCCGAGAAATTCCTGGCCATCATGGCGGTACCCATCAATCCCCCCATGCCTGCGATATCGGCGCCCTCCTCTATCACCATGACATACACCGAGTTTGGCGCACCCTGATCGATAGCGGAAAGCATTCCGTCCAGAGCGTGCGGGTCGTGGTTCTCTTCTTTCTTCAACTTCACCGTGAGTGCGAAGCCGGCGAACTTCGACGTGAAGATCGGCTGCATCCGGTGGGAAAGATACGTGCGCTGTCCCGTGACTTTTTCCATCGCGTCGGAGACAGACGCAACTTCCACATGACGGTATCCATCAAGCAGCGCCGCATCGGAAGTGAGATCGGCAGGGCGGGAGAATGCAGGTGTGATAGAGAGCATCGCAACCATCCCAATCATCGCAGTGGCGGTGATAAAAACGGTCAGCCGATGTCGGGCAGCAGCACGTAATATTTTTTTCATTTTGTCTCCTTCGGATTTCACGTAATTTTGTGATCTACGGCTGCGTCGGGTGGTGTGGTAAAGCATTGGACCGATCAATCACCCATTGGGGAAACACCGGACTATTTTGCGGCGGATGACCGCGAGTGATCGCCCAGTGGTCAATCCAGCTGGTGCCCTCTTCGCCGACATATTCGTCGGGAAGGCTGTAAGCGGAATCGCTGAGCGCATCCTGCAACGTAATGAATTTGTACCCGCGCTTTCGCAACAGGTCCAATAATTCGGCGACATGGTCCGCTTCCAGCCAGTTCCCATGCAGCAGCAGAATTTGTTTGGGTTCGTAGCCGATTAAATTCTTCGAGAATTTTTCGTAATAGTCGAAGACCTGATTGGTGTATTCGTGGTACGAATCAACTAATTTCTGCTCGAGTGCCGTATCTCCTCGCCTCCGCGCGTCTTCGTAAACTCCGGCATACATCCAGTCCCATGCATCCATAGTTACGGGGGCAATGCGATATCCGCGGACCACCAGAAAAGCCTCAGCCTGGCGTCGAGTTTCGAGATCGCGCCCGGTGTCAAGATAAGGATGGCGGAAATAGCGCAATTGCATATTGTGTTGCGCCAACAGCATTCGGGTTACGGTTTCACCACGAACAATTTCTTCTTCCCAGTCTTTCAGCCCGGCTCTATTCAGAGAAGCGTGGCTGAAAGTGTGATTACCCAGTTCGAATCCGTACTCCGGCCACATGCTGAGCGCCTTGATGCGATTATCGACTTCTCCGAATTTGTACAATTTGCCCTCGTTCACAAAGCCCACCGCTGGAACTTTTTGATCGCGCAAGGTCCCCAGCAGCTTGGTCGTCATTTCAATAATTTCAGTTCCGGTCATGGATTCCGCCCCGGCAGCCGGAAGATCATCAAACGTCAATGCAATTTCACGCTGCGGCGGATTTTGAGCATAAAGGGCAACGCCAAACACGAGCAAAAGTAACGCCAGAATTAAATAAGCTCCTACAGCTCTTTTCATTTAAGCGGCTCCCTCATCGAATCTAGTAGTTGAGCGCAGGAACTTTTCCCCGCAGCACTGTAACCGACGCTTTAGGCAATAAGAATGTACTTTGTAAATTCGCATGGACGGTGTGCGCCACGATCGGCCCATCCGGGTCTGCGTGGCTGTTCGGGCCATCATTAATCCAGACATATTGCTCGCTGCCAAAAGTCGCCACTCTCACATCGCCATCGAATGATAGCTCTCGTTCGCCTCGGCCGAACTTGACGCGAATCGTGTGTGAATTATTCTGGTCACGATTAACCAGCATTAGCGACCAGTCGCCATCCGGACGAAGCACCGTGTATGACGTCACCAACGCATTCCCGTCACTATCTTTGACATCCGACGACGACGGGAACATGCGATGCATGCCGGAACGATGCTGTGTCCATTCCCGATTAATCATGTGGGCCGCGAAGTAGGGAGAAGTGTAACCACGAATATGGTAATTTTCGTCGGCAACAAAGTTCGACCACGAGGCCCAGCCTTCGCAAGTGTTGTGAATGTCCTGGGGCTGTATCGGCGAGTGATAGAAAGCCGCGCCGCCGCCCTCGAAGAACGATCCCACATTATCAGCCAGCCACAAGGCCGCGAAGATCGTGGTCATGGGTCCGGTCAACTCGGCGGCCAGATGGTTCTCCGTGACCATCAATGGCACATTTTTCGGGACACCGTCATCACGCCAAACCTGAAGAATATGTTTCATCAGCTGCGGTTCGGTGTACAACGTCTTCCAGGCAATGTCGCAAGGCTCAAATGGATAATGCTCGAAGGAAACAAACGCCAGGTCATCAAGCCGATGATGCGACTTGAGGTAATCGACGAAGCGGCCCATCCACGAAATTTTTCCCGCTGCATCCGGCCAGAGAGTGATGTCCTCATTGACTCCCTCAAATACCGGTCCGCCAAGTCTGAGTTTGGGATCGATTTTGTGAATTGCCGTGGCCCATTGAATGTAGAGGGCGCCGTAATCTTCGGGCATCGCGTGTTTTCCGTCAGGTTCCTCGCCCATTTCGACATAGCCTAAGTTGTACCCGCGCTTTTCGATATACGCGATTTCGGCGGCCGCATCATCTGGCGTGCCATAAAGCATGGTGACCGGAAGCATGGCAGGTAAATTATTGGTCAGTCCGCTGGAGAAGAGAAGATCGAATCCGACGTGCTGGTAGCTACCGCTGTCGTTTACGTCTTGGGCAGAATGCCAGGGATCGATCGATGAAACGCAATAGGTAGTTAGCTTCTCTGCCCGAGCTTTGGACACCTCGACGAAGCGCTCCCCGTCATCCACAGTTCCCGCGTGGATTTCCTGAATCGCATAGCCCACACAATTGCGGAAATCGTCTGGCCCATGTTCGTCGCATGTGTTGGAGGATGCGGTCATTAACACTCGAACATAGCGCGTGGAAACCGGGGCATTGTTCAACTTCAGCGTGACGATACCACCCCTTGCGCTGTTCAAGGTCCCGCCGGAAAAAACTTTCCACACACCCTTCGGGCCGGCATCAAAATTGAGCGCCTCGGTGCCAGCCCAGTACTCGACCTGATATTTGGTGGCGTACGGATTAGCCCATGCGATCCTTACCGCGCTCACCGGCTTTTCGGATTGAAGATCAACCACCACCCACTGCGGGTGCAGAGCATCGCTCTCTCCAGTGAACTTGCTGGTGAGGTACGGATTGCTCTTCCAGTAGGTCAGCTCCGGTCCTTCCATTGGACGGTCGCCGCTGCTGGCGAAGCCGCGATGGGGCAGCGCATAAGCCAGAATGGACCGGATCGGTTCCTTCAATTCTGTACTGCCTGTGAAGTATCCGCTCAGGTGCGCGGTGTCGCTCCACGTTCCGCTCGGATTCCAGTGCCACGCGGCCATGCGCAATTCAGTGTTATTGCGATAAGTAAGTGGCCCCCAGCCGGCAGAAAGCGATTCCTGAATAATGTGCGGAGTAAAAACTTTGTTGATGTCGTAGCGGGAAAGCACATCGATCGAACTGCCAAGTGCACTGTCGGGATTGAAGGAATTAATTATGTGATCGGGATTTGCGTCGACCCGAACGGTTCCAACTTGCGATGTTGATGAATCGCTTTCGGACTGCCCGAAGCTCGGCAGCGCGGCGCAGCAGATCAGGAGGGCCGTCGCCAGGAACTCTTTCATTTCGTACCGCGCCCCGCTATTCGGCGGCCCACGGGAGCTTGTAGTTCATGTTCCCCTGTTTTTCGCAAATCTTCGCCTAGCATCGAGGCCGAATTCTTGTCTAAATAAATCGTGGCGTCCGGATGTGTCCGCAAAATCGAAGCTGGAGCCATTGGGCTGATCTCACCGGCGAAGCACGCCTTGATCGCCTGCGCCTTTCGCTGATCAGGCACGACAGCAAGAATTTCTTTTGCTTTTAAGACTTGCTGCACGGACATCGAAAGCGCCTGCTCGGGAACTTGCGAAATATCTGCGAACCACGCTTCGCCCACCTGTTGCTGACGGCAAGCCTCATCAAGCTCGACAACGATATACGGCTGCTCAATCTCAAAATCGGCCGGCGGATCATTGAATGCAAGGTGACCATTTTCCCCGATGCCCAGGAATGCGATATCCACCGGCGCTGAGGCTAGTTCTTTGCCTACGCGTCGCGCGACCGCGGCAGGGTCAGTGGCATCGCCATCGAGCAGGTGGTATTTGAGAACGCCCGTCTTCTGGATCAATTGTTCCAGCAACATCTTTCGAAAGCTGCCCGGGTGGGTGACAGGCAAGCCGATGTACTCATCAAGGTGAAATACTTCGACTTTGGACCAATCGATTCCCGGCGCTTTCGTCAGAAAATCGAGAAACTCTATCTGGGATGCCGCGGTAGCAGCGACGATTCGAGCGTGCCCCTGTCGTAAGATGGCGCTTCGGATTGCGGTCGCCGCCTGTTCAGATGCAGCCTGGCTCAGTGAACTTCTATCAGGAAAAACTTTTAGTAGCATGCGACAATTCTCGTTCGCAAAAACTTTCGTGCTTAGAGGCGCTCATTATACAGAAGGCAAAACGGGCTCGGCGCAAAAATAAGGATGGATTTTGCCGAAATAAAACGATTTAATTGGCGAATGGCAAATGCGAAATGGTTCCCCGCGTTGTTAGCAATCTGCGCCGCCCTCAGCTGTGTCTCTGTGTCGCAAACCGTTCAGGTGGATATAACTCCGTCGCACGTGGTGAACACCTTCCGCCCTTTATATGCGCTGGGTTCGACGGTTGATCGCGTCCCGAGCAACGCCACCGATGTTTTCTTTCGTCCCGATCAGATCGCGGAAATCCAAAAAGCCGGATGGGGCGTGATTAGTTACCGGCAGAATACTGATCTATTTGTCCAGGCATGGCATTGGAATCCCAAGGGGAAATGGAGCGACCCGTCGGGCAATGGTTACTTCGTTGGCGACGCGACCCCCACGCGCGAAATGATTCGCCATTCGTACGGCTATTCCCTTCCTCATCGTGGGTTCACTCGTAATGGAGGTAGCGAGTTCGACGGATTCTCCCGGTTGGACGATGGCGATCTCAACACTTATTGGAAGAGCAATCCTTATCTCGCGAGCCGGTTCACTGGCGAAGACGATTCCCTTCATCCGCAATGGGTCGTGATCGATCTCGAAAAGCCCCAACAAGTGAATGCCATTCGCATCGCCTGGGCTGCGCCTTACGCGCGGGTTTATCAGGTGCAGCACTGGGTGGGCGACGGCGATGCCATGGATGAACAGGATAAAGGTACATGGAAAACTTTTGCATCAGGAAACAAATCCGACGGCCAGGGCGGAACGGAAACGCTTCACCTCGATCCGTCCGGCGTCACTACAAAATACGTGCGCGTTCTCATGACCCAATCGTCCAATACTTGCGACACTCACGGTTCCAGCG
>JBOGLH010000112.1:0-26763 GCA_050746025.1 Terriglobales bacterium
ACCACTGCGCCTAAAATCATCAGCAAGAGCCAGCGCGGGTAGTGCTGCCGGATGATGGCGAAGAGACCCTGCCCGGTAACCTGGCCGAGCTTGGAGGACAAGTACACCACGGCGAACATCATGGGCATCGCCACCGGCGCCAGCCAAAGCAGAGCAGGCCCGAATTTCGCGCCCGCGGTTGCGTACGTACCGATCGCAGATGGATCGTCGTCGGCCGCCCCGGTAATCAGTCCAAGCCCAATGGATCGAAAAACGCCCTTGGGTACGGGTTTAGGGGCATGCGCCTGATAGCGCTCTTCCGATGCGGGGTCGTGTTTTCGGCGTTCTACCGCGACCGGGCCGTGAGGCGGCGGTCTTAACTCATCGCGCCGAGCCGAAGGTCCTGTAGCCACTCTGGGTGTGTTCCTATTCTGTAATGAGAAGCAGGTCTTGAGGTTTCGCAGTTAAGCCCGCTTCTACGAGCCCGAAGGTACTGGCAAAATCCCCCGTTCTCGCCAAATCAATACTTTGAGATGCTGAGTTCGTATTTGGGTTTGCGTTCGTGCAATTCTGAATTTGACCGGCTTGCTTTCGCTTGCCGCTCTTTGGCATAGTCCCTGACGGTTCAGAATTTTCTGCATTAGAAATCGGTTTCGCTGCAAAAACATGAAATATTGCCGCTTTGAATACGAAGGAACGCCGCAGTTTGGTTGGATTGAGACAGTCGGCGGTCAAGAACAGGTCACGCGGACATTCCGGTTTCCAAATGACATCGCTTCACTGGAATCGGCATTGAAGAAAATTCCGAGTGTTCCGCTTGCATCAGCCGCACTACTGGCTCCCGTGGAGCCCTCGAAGATTGTTTGTGTCGGACGAAACTACCGTGAGCATGCGGCTGAACTGGGAAACGAGGTTCCGTCTGAACCGTTGATTTTTTTCAAGCCTCCATCGTCGGTGATTGGGCCAGGGGAAACCATCGTCCGGCCAAAAATTTCAGCCCGCGTTGACCATGAGGGAGAACTCGGGGTGGTGATCGGCAAACATTGCCGGAATTTGAAGGCTGATGAAGATGTCAGGCCATACATTTTGGGATACACCTGCATCAACGACGTGACGGCACGCGATCTGCAAAAAAAAGATGGGCAATGGACCCGTGGAAAAGGATTCGACACCTTTTGTCCAGTGGGGCCAGTAGTGGTGGACACGCTAGATCCTTGGGCGGGAGTTGATGTAGAGACGCGGGTAAACGGCCAAGTGAAACAGCAAGGCAACACCCGCGAATTTATTTTTTCGCTTGACGCGGTCATCCATTACATCGCGCAGGTGATGACATTGCTTCCCGGAGATCTGATTGCGACCGGTACGCCGAGCGGGGTGGGGCCGCTTGTTGCCGGCGACAAAGTGGAGATCACGGTTGCTGGGGTCGGTAGCTTGCACAATCCGGTGAGTGACTAGGCGATACGCTCGCCCAATTATTTGCCTGGTTTGATTCGGACTTCGACCGCAGTGCCGTCCGGCAGTTCCCCATTTAGTAGTTCGATTTTTCCGTCGCGTACGACACCATTAAATTCCCGCTTTGCCTGCTGGTTTGGTTCAAACTGTGGGGGACGGAAAGGAGCCCTTCCTGAGCCCTTATCCATGGCCGCATTGGCCAGTTCATCGGCTTCGCGGTTGTGTCCCCGCAATACGTGCTCAATGTCGAACCATTCCAGGTTATTGATCAGTTGCCGGGCCCGACCGTGCAGGTCACGCAGGGTCGGCTCCTTCACTTTGTAAACTCCTTTGATCTGGCGTACCAGCAGTTCCGAGTCGCTTATCACCTTCAGCGCCTTGGGACCGTGCTCCGCCGCATACTCCAAAGCTCCTATGAGCGCCTGATATTCCGCGAAATTGTTGGTCTGCTTTCCGAGATATTGGCTTAAAGCCGCAACCTTGCCGCCGCGTGCGTCATGTATTACAACTCCATATCCGGCTGGACCGGGATTGCCGCGAGCGCCACCGTCAGTGTGAGCAATCAGGTAATGTTCGGGAGGAGCTTTCATCAGTTAACGTCCTGCTGCAAGTCTTGTGGCCAGGCGCGCTGGAAGATGTGCTGCGAAAATTTTTTCCTGCGCTGACCTTAGTTCATAAGGTACCCGAAAAAAAGTAACGACCTGCTGAACAGAATCAAAAATCGCAAACGCAGCACGCCAATCTCCATCTCGCGGTTGTCCTATCGATCCAGGATTGATCATGTAGTGTAATCCTTCCTTGAGGGGTAAGTCCCATGTCTCCTGCTTGGCGACAGTTTCGTAGGCGGGATGGATCGATCGCACAATGTCCCCGTGAAGTTGAAACGCACCCTGAATGTGTGTGTGACCAAAAAAAGTAATGCCAGCCCGGGGTTTTATTAGCTGGCTCGCGGCATCTTCTGGCGTCAGCACATAACGATCTTCATCATCCGGCGCGCCGTGAACATATTGGACACCGCCGAGCTCGTCCATCGCGATAGGCCCTTTGGGCAAATCGTGCAACCAGGACAGACGCTCGCTGCTAAGCTGTTCGCGATTCCAAATCGCGGCTACACCCGCAATGGGATTGAAGCTTTCGACTGTATCAATTCCGGCAACGACTTTGTCGTGGTTGCCGCGAACAAAAATTCCCGCCATTGCGCGCGCGCGTTCCGTCACTTCATTCGGATTAGCGCCATAACCGACTATGTCGCCGAGGTTTACAGCTTTATCGGTTGGCGGAGCCGCTGCCAGACAAGCTTCGAGAGCTTCCAAATTGCTGTGAATGTCGCTGAGGAGAAGTAGCCGCAATATTTACCGGATTTCGTGTGCTCGAAAACTTATAGGAGAAACGGATTATAAAGCGCACACCGGGTTCGCGACTGGACACCTTGCCCAATGCCCAGGACCAATCTCGGCCAATGGCGGTAAGGCGCGAGCACATTCTGCAATACGGAGATCGCATCGCGGCTCAAATGGACATCCGGGTGGAAGTTCACGCAGCGGTGGAACGGTGCCGTCAATGGTCTGCAGCGGGTGCTGGCGGTCCGTTTTCAACGTCGGCACGGCTTCGAGTAGTCCCCTCGTATAAGGATGTACGGGATTGCGAAAAATTTTATTTCGCGGACCGACCTCAACCAGGTTTCCCGCGTACATGACCGCGACTCGATCAGCAACTTTTGAAATTACCGCCAGGTCGTGAGAAATGAAGAGCATGGTGAGACCGAACTTATCGCGCAGGCTCGCGAGCAACTCGAGAATCTGCGCCTGGATCGTAACGTCAAGTGCGGTGGTCGGTTCGTCGGCGATCAGCAGTTGCGGGTGGTTGACGATCGCCATGGCAATCATCACGCGCTGCCGCATCCCTCCAGAAAGTTGGTGGGGATAATCGCTTGCCCGGCGCTCGGGATCTGGAATTGCAACTTCGCGCAAAGCCTGGACCGCGCGGTTCCCAGCATCTTTTTTCGATATCGGACTGTGAGCGCGCACTGCCTCCGCGATTTGATCCCCTACACGCATTACCGGGTTCAAGGCAGTCATGGGTTCCTGGAAGATCATGGAGATTCCTGAGCCGCGGAGCGAGCGCATCTGGTTGGAAGTCAACGAAAGCAAATTTACGGGAGCGCCGCCGTTACCGGAGAAGCGAATTTCCCCGCCAATCATAGCTTGCGAAGGAAGCAGCCGCATGATCGCAAGAGAGGTGACGGATTTCCCCGAACCCGATTCTCCAACCAGACCGAGAACCTCGCCCCGAGCAAGGCCGAACGCAACATCCCAGACTGCTGGCAGCGGTTTTGGAGCAGCCGGGAATTCGACGCTTAAGTTTCTAATCTCAAGCAGCACTCCCCGATGTTACCAGCGAGACTGACCTGAACGCTGTTCGTGTCTTTTTAAATGGCATCTTCTTTAAAATAGTTATTCGTGAACTTGCCCTTTACTGCGATTGACCATGTTCAGCTTGCGATGCCGGCAGGTCAGGAGGAAAAAGCGCGCAATTTTTTGTGCCAGGCTCTTAGGGGTGCGAGAAATTTCGAAACCTACTGCGTTGCTAAAGCGCGGAGGCTGTTGGTTTCAGAGCGGCATAGTGGAAGTTCATCTCGGAACTGAAGATGAGTTTCACCCCGCAAGGAAGGCACATCCCGCGCTCAAGTGCACAAACTACGATGGTCCGGTTGCAAAGCTGCAAGCCGCAGCGGTAGAGGTAACTGAGCCAGATGATATTCCGGGAGTGCGGCGCTGCCACATGCATGATCCGTTCGGCAATCGCATCGAATTGGTATTCGCCGAATAAGAACGGTACGACCGAGTGTTGCTGGCCAGAACCGTTATCGTTAGCATAGAGGTCAGTAATCCTGCATCTTACAAACAGGGAGTAGCGCGTTTGGCATTCTCAGGGTCCCCTTTGCGTTTTCTAGTAACGGGTTTGTGTTTTTGGGCGGTGCTTTTTTTTAGCGTGGCCGCTCGCGCCGACGGTGCCTCTTTTGACTTGATCGGGCCGAAATTTCAGGTCCACGTGCAACGTGGGGGTGTGACCATCCCGATTGCCCAAGTGCCAAACCTGCAGCCGGGGGATCGACTCTGGGTGCATCCCGACATGCCTGACAGCCAGTCGGTCCACTATTTGATGGTGGTGGTGTTTCTGCGAGGAGCTACTAACCCTCCGCCGGAATCCTGGTTTATCCGCGCTGAAACCTGGGCGAAGCCGGTCCATGAAGAGGGAATCTTTGTTAGGGTACCGAAAGATGCCGAGCAGGCCGTGGTTCTGCTGGCGCCCGAAACCGGCGGAGCATTTTCTACATTGAGGGCGGCAGTTCGGGGGAAACCTGGTGCCTTCGTGCGTGCGGCGCAGGACCTGCAACAGCTCAGCCTGGACCGATCGCGGCTTGAAGCTTACCTGGACGCAGTCCGCGAGACATCTTCTTCTGATCCCGAGCAACTTAAAACTCGCACCACACTGCTGGCGCGAAGTTTGAATATGAAGCTAGACCAGCAATGTTTTGACAAACCGACCGCCCAGCAGGTTCCGTGCCTTACACAAAATACCGACCAGATGGTGCTCGACGATCAGCACAGCCAAAGCATGGTTGCGACGTTGACCACCGGCGCTCCCACCGATTTGCTCACCCAACTTAGCGCCACGCCCACCGCGAGGGGCGGATACTACAGTCCGTATATCGGAGCCGTGGTCGATGTCGTGCGCATTCTGAGCACAACTCATACTGCGCAGTACCAATACATTCCGGCGCTGGCATTGCCTCGAAAAGATGACCTGAACCTGCGGCTCAATAATCCACCGTCGTTTCGCAATCCAAAATCGGTTTTGGTGATTGCGTTGCCGCCGGTGCACACTGCGGTGCCACCTCCGTTGCGGGCGGTCGATGCGGCGCAGGTATTTTGCGCGAATAAGCCTGATCTCGTTTTACCGGCGGATGGAGCGCCCCTGGTTTTTGCCACAGAGCTAGCTCACAACCTTGTACTTCACGTGGAAACCAAGCCTGGAACGGCAATCGACCTTCCGGCGCGCCCTGATCCGGGGCGCGGCGGATTCGTGATCGATACCCATGCCATGGAAGCGAAGTCGCTGGATGACGAGGCTACTGCCGTTCTGCGTGGCTCGTGGGGCTTTCATTCATTCGAAGGGCCGCGATTCCGCTTGCGTACTTCCCATGCTTCGCAGTGGGTGGTTGCGTCAAAGGACGCAAGCGCCTTGATCGTCGGTCGTGAGGACACGCTGCATGTGGAATCACCCGACTCGTGCTGCGTCAGCGCGGTGCTCATCGAGAATGCGAACGGAAAAGCCGTGCCGGTGGAGTGGAACCCTGCGAAATCGGATGAACTCGAATTAAAGGTTCCGCTGCAGAATGCGACCGCCGGTGCCCTGAAAATGCAGGTAAAGAAGTTCGGATTGCATGACGCAGACGTGGTTTCCTTGCATGCTTACGCGGAAGCCGCCCGTCTCGATACTTTGATCATTCACGCCGGTGATATCGATAGCATCCTTCGTGGTACGCGTCTCGACGAAGTGTCGAAGCTGGAGTTGAACAAGGTCACGTTCGTTCCGGAAACTCTTGTCCGCGACAATCAGCAGGACGAGTTGAAGCTTGTGACGCATGACACCGCAGCCGCGGCGGCGCTGAAACCCGCCGATTTAGTGCCGGCGCATGTGACTCTAAAAGACGGCCGCACCCTCGACTTAAACACGGCGATCGCGGACCCGCGCCCGCAAGTGAAATTGCTGAATAAGAGCGTCCAGACTGCAGCTAACACCGACAGGCCAGTGGTGATCCAGTTGGGCAATCCGAACGAATTGCCGCAGGATGGGCGGCTGAGCTTCTTTTTTAAGACGCAGGTGCCGGAGAACTTTCCTCCGGCGGAGAAGGTGGAAGTGGCGACTGCAGACGAGTCGTTCCACGTTCTCTTAAGCGAGAAGGACGGCAATCTTACCTTGCAGGATTCAAAGACGGTTTTCGCTACCCTCGATCCCATGAAGCTTTTGGGTCCGTCAGCTTTTGGCCCGCTGAAGTTTCGTCCAGTCAACGATGGCGACGTCGAAGGCGACTGGCAGCCTTTGGCAAGCCTGGTCAGGATGCCCGAGTTGAAACAAGTGACATGCACGCGGGCCAGTAAGGGCGATAGCAAGGAGGCCCGCTCGGCAAGGGAAGTAAAAGCTGAACCTACTCAGGCGCAGTTGAAATCCGAGAAAGAGCCCGGCGCCGAAAACCGATTAGTTGCGCAGAAATCCGCAGAAAGTAAGGCGAATGAAGAAAAGGTATCGCCAAACCAAGAAGGTTCAGAAATCACGCCGGACGAGGGCAAGCCGGAGGAAGAGTGTACTCTCACCGGCGACAAACTTTTTCTTATCGACGCAGTAAGCGCCGATCCTGATTTCACTACCTCAATTAAAGTTCCGGACGGATTCGTCAAAGCCCAACTCCCCATCCCCGCGCCTAAAGACAAGACCCTGTACATCAAATTAAGAGACGACCCGTCGACCGTGGATACGGCGCTGCTACCCGTGACCGAAGAGCGGCACTAGCCAGCTGTTCTCCAATCTGCCTGTCGGGAGACGGAATATTGGAACTTATTCCTTCAAATCCCCGTACTTTCATGAAATCCAGTGCTTACCAATTGTCCTTATCCCCGTCTATCTTCTTGTAGCCGGGGAGGGTACGCGCCCCGGCGACCAAGGATAAAGAGATGCCGGCCGATGCGTGGGCAGTACAATTTCCGGTTGGCAAGTGTTCTCATCCGGACCGAGTTCGAGGCCAGGCACGCCCTGAGCTTGTCGCAAGGGTGGAACGAAGCAGTGGAACACGGCAGCCCCTAACCCGGATCCACATGTTGAGTCAGAGCCGAATCGACGACACGCTCCTGGTGCGCGAAGCGCAGCGCGGCAACCGCGCTGCCTTCGAGGAACTGGTGCGCCACTACGATCATGCGGTATTGCGGCTGGCGCTTCACTTGACCGGATCAGAGCATGAAGCCCAGGACGTCTATCAGGAAGCTTTCCTGAAGGCGTACAAAAATATCGGACGATTCCGGTTCGAGTGCTCTTTCTACACCTGGATTTATCGGATTGTGACCAATTTGTGCCTGGACAACATTCGCAAGAAGCAGGTGCGTAAGGAAGACGCCCCTGTAGTAGTCGACTCGGAAGGTGACCAATACGATGTGCTCGCGCAAGTGGCGGATGGACGCAGCGGAGCGAATCCTGAGCGCGACCTGATGAGGCGTGAGCTAGGCGGCAGGATTTCGCGCGCCTTGGAAAAACTGACCGCACGGGAACGTGTGGTTTTCGAGCTAAAGCATTATCAGGGCCTCAAATTACGTACTGTCGGTGAAATGCTGAATACGACTGAAGAAACGGCGAAGAACACGCTGTTTCGTGCGACGCAGAAGCTGCGGACAACGCTGGCGGACATGAGATGACAGCAGGTTTCGAGGTTTCTACAGTTTCAAAGACGGAGCCGTTTCGAAACTTCGAAACTTGAAATTTTGAAACCTGGGCGATGAGATCTCTCTAATCGAGAGGCGGATGAAATTATGAAATGTGACTGGATACAACAAAACGTTCTCCTGTACGTTTACGACGAGCTGCCCGACGACGCTCGTCATGAACTGGAGCAGCACGTGCTGCGCTGCAAGGACTGCGCGGCAGAACTTGAATCGGTGAGGAGGTTCCGCGCTGGTTTCGCTCAGTTTCCCATGCAGGAGCCGAGTCCGAGCTTTCTCGCAGCTTCGCGCATGCGGCTGCAGGAGGCGCTGGAATCGGCGGAGCAGGGTGGATGGTGGTCGCGGGTGATATTTGATCCGGTTCACTGGTTGAACCAGATACGTTTTGCCCCGGCGCTCGCTGCTGCAATTTTCATGATTGGCTTCGCAGGCGGAATTGGCGCAACTTACAAGATGGTGAACTCGCCAATCGAAGTAACTCCGGCTCCGACCACAGCGCAGCCCTCACTCGCATCGATCAGCGGAATAAGCTCTATCGTGCAACAGCCCAACTCCAAGCAGGTCACGATCAAGTATGAAACGGTCGCCCCGCAGGAGGCTCACGGCTCGCTGGGCGATCCCAACATTCAGCAGCTTCTCTTGTATGCCGCCAGAAACAACTTTAATGCCGGCGTGCGCATGGATTCGGTCGACTTGTTGACTCAGCAGCCCAACAATCAGCACGTGCGTGAGGCCCTGCTATATGCATTGCGCTACGACTCGAATACAGGCGTGCGGCTAAAAGCGCTGGATAGCCTGGGACCATTCGTCAAAGACGATGTTCAGGTTCGCGATGCGGTGCTTGAGTCGCTCATGTCCGACGCGAATCCCGGAGTAAGAATTGAAGCATTGCGTCTTCTGGTGCCAGTGCGTGCCGACGGCAGTGTTCGCATCGTGCTGCAACATCTGGCGGCAAAAGATGAGAACCGTTATATCCGTTCGCAAGCACGAACTCTGGTCGCGCAATTACCAGAAATGAATTGAGGAAAGCAAAACATAAACCATGCGAAAAACTTTAATCACAGTTCGGATGCTGGTAGCGCTGCTTGCCACGGCATGCGTTGCTCAGCAGGGTTCTGTCCAAAAAGAGGGAAATTATTGGACAAATGTAGTGAACGGTTCCCTTGCCGGGGTCCGAAATCTGCACATTAAGGTCGAGGTTGGCGCGGTGCGCGTACAAGGCGGATCCCAGGGAATCTCGTATGTGATCCGCAACAAGTCGTATGAGGGCTCAGAAGAGCGCGCCCGCAAGCAATTCGAGTCTTACAAAATCAGTGCCAATGTCCGCGGGGACACGGCATGGATCACCGGTGAATGGCCGGCCGGGCATCCACACAAATTTTCATCGGACGTGACAGTGACGGTGCCACGCGACATGGATCTGGTGAAGATTGAAACTGAGGGCGGAGAAATTGTCACTACCGGAATTGCGGGCCGCTTGGAAGCGCAGAGCGGCGGTGGCACGATTCATCTGGACGACATTGGCGGCTCGATCAGCGCCGAGACGGGCGGCGGCGGAATTAATGTCGGTAACGTCGGAGGCGAGCTGACGGTGCGGACTGGTGGTGGCTCGATCCACATTGGCTCCGCGAAGGGTAAAGTGGTTGCCGAAAGTGGTGGCGGAAATGTTGTGCTGGTCTCAGGCGCGCAGGGGGCTTCGCTCCAAACCGGCGGCGGTAGCATTCACGTGGATAAATGTACGGGTGAAGTGAAAGCGGAAACTGGCGGCGGCAGCATTGAGCTAGGCGAGGTCGGCGGCGGAGCCTCTATGGAAACGGGCGGTGGAAGCCTTAAGCTTACTTCGGCCACAGGCCTGGTAAAAGCTCAGACTGGCGGCGGCAGTATCGAGCTGTTTGGTGTTCCCGCAGCGCATGTCGAAACGGGCGCGGGTACGATCACCGCCAAATTTATTGCCTCGTCCAACGCGAGCGACTCGCAACTTGAAACGGGCGCGGGTGATATTTGGGTTTATCTGGCGCCGACCATGCATATTACGTTGCGCGCCAGCATAGAAGCAGCAAGTGGCCACCGTATCACCAGCGACTTTCCAGACTTTAAGGTTTCCTCCGAAGGCGGCCAATGGGAGCCAAAGCTGATTTCGGCGGAAGGAAGTTTGAATGGCGGCGGCCCAGTACTTAAGATCCGCACTACCATGGGCAATATCTATATTCGCCGCGGGCAATAGGGGAGGGAGCATGAAAACCAATTCACAAATTATCGGGATAGCCGTGCTGTTCCTTGTGGCCACTGGCATGCCTGCCAAAGTAGGAGCCGAACCTGAAGGCCAACATTACATCTTCTACGGCGACGAATCGGGTGGCGGCGGGTCGTATTTAGGAGTTGACACCCGCGACATTACGACCGATCGGATGGCCGACCTGCATGTGAAGGACGAGAGCGGGGTCGAGGTCACGATGGTTGACCAGGATGCGCCGGCAGGCAAAGCCGGATTGAAAGAACACGACGTCATCCTCAGCATCAATGATCAGAAAATCGAGAGCGTGGAGCAGTTACGGCGGGTTGTGCATGAAATTCCCCCCGGGCGCCTGGTGACCATCGGCATCAGCCGCGCGGGACAGCCCATGACCTTGAAAGCGCAGCTTGCCGAACGCGACATGGATAGAAGTTTCAATTTCACGATGCCGCCCATGAACATTCCCGCCATTCACATCCCACCCATCAACATGCCGGAAATTGACGTGCCGACGGTTGTGGTGATGCACTCGCCGCACAACAGCGGGATGATGGTAGAGAACCTCACGCCCCAGCTCGGCGATTTCTTTGGCGTCAAGAGCGGTAATGGCGTGCTCATTCGTTCAGTAGAGCGAGGCAGTCGCGCTGAGCAGGCCGGCTTTCGTGCGGGAGACGTCATCGTGAAAGTGAATGGCTCGGTGGTTTCCGACTGCAGCGACTTTACCCGACTTTTGCGGGAGCGCAAGCAGGATAAGGCGTCGGTCACGGTAATGCGCGACCGAAAAGAGCAGAACTTGACTCTCACTTTGCCAGCGCTACGGCGTAGCGGGTCGCTGAAGGATTGCGATTACGTGGAAGCTGCGACCTGTGCCCAGTTTATAAACGAAGGTACCGAGGTGGCGAAGGCCATTCCGGAATTCAGCACTGCAGAAGTTAAGCGCATGAAGCCGCAAGTGGAGCAGCTGCAGGAACAAATCGAAGAAGAAATGCAAAACCCCAGTGTGGAAGTCAAGAAAGATCTCGAGCAACTGCAGCAAGACTTGTGTGATCAGAAGGAAGAATTACAGAAAGAGATCAAGCACCTCGTGAAACAGCGATATCTAAGGCGGTTGACATAAATCGTACAATTTCGATGTTCGACTCTGTTAGCCTTTTTCGCGCTGCAATCTTACCGGAGAGGGTAATCTCTATGCGTGTGGTTGGAATTCTGGTTCTGGCTTTCTGCTGTTTCTCGCTCACCTCATTTTCTCAGACCAATCCGGCGGCATCCAAACAAAAGGCCCTAGACCTTGACCACTTCGACGCCAGGAGCGTGGATTCGTCGGTGGATCCGTGCACCGATTTTTACAAGTATTCGTGCAATAAGTGGATCGAAAAAAATCCAGTTCCTGCGGATGAAGTCTTTTGGGGCAGCTTCGGAAAATTGGCTTTGTGGAACACAGCCGCGGTCCATCAGACTATTCTCGATACCGCCGCCAAAGCGCCAGCACAGCGCACGCCCGTGGAACAGAAAGTCGGAGATTATTGGTCGGCCTGCACCAATCAATCCCAGAGAGATGAAACCGCACTCGCATCGCTGCGTCCTCAGCTGGCCCGCATAGATGGAATCAACAGTAAGAGCCAGATTGCAGACATCATCGCATTCATCCACACCTCGATTCCAGGCGCTTGGAGCCCAGCCGATCCCGCGACTTACGCCGTCATGTTCGGCTTTGGCTCCTCGCCCGATTTTCACGACACCACTCATGTGATCGCGCAATTTGACCAGGGTGGAATGGGGCTGCCAGGCCGCGAGTTTTATCTGAACGATGACGCCAAGTCGGTTGAAATCAGAAAAAAGTACGTGGCATTGCTGGCTCATCTTTTGGTGCTCGCAGGCACACCGCAGGCGCAAGCGGACTCTGACGCAGCGATTTCACTGCAAATGGAAACCGCGCTGGCAAAATCCGCGATGGAGATTGTGAAGCGACGCGACCCCAAGAACCTGGATAACGAAATGGATCTGGAGGAAGTTAAGAAGCTTACTCCGTCGTTCAATTTCGACCGTTACCTCGAGTTAGTACACGCCCCAAGTGGCGGCAAAATAATTGTTACTTCGCCGGATTTCTTCCGAGGCCTGGAACAGTTAATTCAAACCGAACCACTCGATCATTGGAAGATTTACCTTAAAACCTCGCTGTTGAATGGCGAAGCCAGCGCTCTGAGCAACGACTTTGTAAATGCACATTTTGATTTCTATGGGAAAACGTTGTATGGCGCAAAGGAGATCGAGCCTCTCTGGCGCAGGTGTGTTGAATCTGAAGACCGCGAAATCGGGGAAGCCTTAGGTCAGGCCTATGCCGCGCGTTACTTCCCGCCCGAGAGCAAAGAACGTGTGCAGAAGATGGTGAAAAACATTGAGGCGGCGTTGGGCAGAGATATCGACTCGGTCGACTGGATGAGCCCGCAAACCAAAACGCAGGCGCACGAGAAACTTGCCGCCGTTGTGGACAAGATGGGCTATCCGGACCACTGGCGCGATTATTCATCGCTGCAAATTACGGCTGATAACCATTTGGCAAACGTGCAACACGCCACGGCATTTGAAATGAATCGGCAGCTGCAGAAAATCGGCAAGCCGCTCGACCGCACCGAATGGCAAATGACCCCGCCCACGGTCAATGCTTATGAAGATCCCCAGACCAACACCATTAATTTTCCAGCCGGAATTTTGCAGCCTCCGTTCTTCGATCCGACCCAGGATGACGCTGTGAACTACGGGGCTGCGGGCGCTGTGATCGGGCATGAGACCACCCACGGCTTCGATGATCAAGGCCGCAAGTTCGATAAAGAGGGCAACCTGCGCGACTGGTGGACTGAGGCAGATGCCCAGGCTTACGATAAACGCGCCGACTGCATTGCCGATGAGTACACCGAAGAAATCCCGGAAATCGGAGCCAAGCAAAACGGCCGGCTCACTCTGGGGGAAAATACCGCCGATAACGGTGGAGTGCGACTGTCGCTGGCTGCACTCAAATCTGATCTCAAAGACAAGGGCCTAGATCTCGATTCCAAAGGAGCCGACGGCATTACCAATCTCCAGCGCTTCTTCCTGAGCTACGCAAATGTATGGTGCAGCAATGTTCGTCCGGAAATGATGAGGACTCTAGTCATGAGCAATCCGCATCCTTTGGATCGGTTCCGGGTGGACAACGTAGTCTCGAACATGCCGGAGTTCGCCCATGCATTCGGGTGCCACAAAGGTCAGGCCATGGTGCGGGAGAACATGTGCCGGGTATGGTGAGCCGGCAGGTGACATAGAGATACGGGATGACGGGTTCATCGTTGTTGCTGGTGTGATCCCTGTCGCCATTTGGAAAACGTTTTGATGGCGCCGAGAAACACCAGACAGAACCAGAAATCCACCAACACCCCTAGATCCATCTTCCCGATAGTGTGCCTGGCGGCGGGGGGAAGATGTGGCATCACCAGGAAATACACCAGGTTCCCTGCCAGGACGGCGATCAGGGACTGAACGAAATTCATTCTAGGTTTTGACACCGCGGAACCTTAAAAGCATTCAGCAATCAGCAATAGATCTGAGACGGGCACGTCTGCAAACCGTGGAACCGATTCTTCAGGCTGATTGCTGACTACCTGAATGCTCACTGCTGCTTTTGTTACCATCCCTTGAGATGCTGGAACCCACCACCCCCGTTCAGTTCGTCAAAGGGATTGGACCGCGCACCGCCGAAATTCTCGCCGCCAAAGGGATCGCCACTGCCGATGATCTGCTGCATTATCTGCCGTTTCGCTACGAAGACCGGATAAACCCGCGGGGAATTGCCGAACTGCGGGTCGGAGAGATGGCGACCGTCATTGCCGAAGTCCGCACATCCGGCCTGTTTCGCACCCGCCGCATGCCGATCTTCCAAATGACCGCCGGCCAAGGCCGCGCCCGGCTGAAATGCATCTGGTTCAACGGCGGCTACCTCAAGGATAAATTTCAGCCCGGTCAGATGCTAGCACTTTACGGCCGAGTGGAACTAAATCGTGGCGAATTGCAACTGGTGCAGCCGCAGTTTGAAGTCCTGGCAGAGCCCGACGGCGATGCCGAGCAAAAAGCTGCGGAGTCACTGGAGATCGGCCGTATTGTTCCTATCTACGAATCGGCAGGCCAGGGCAAGCTGACCACCCGCTGGTTTCGCCGCATCATTCACTTCGCGCTGGAAAACCTGACCCCTGAGCTTCCTGAGACAATTCCGGCGGCCGTCCGCAAACGGTTGAATCTGGTCCCATCGCGTGACGCCTTGTGGAAAGTTCACTGGCCCGATTCGGGCGAGAGTCTGAGTGAGTTGCAGGCTTCACGAACTCCAGCTCACATCCGGTTGATTTTCGAAGAGCTTTTTTTCATCGAGCTGGGACTCGAATTAAAGCGGCGTGAGCAAAAGGCACAAACCGGCATTGCGTTTAACTTGAATGAGCGCGTGCGTGAGGCGATCAAGAAAATTCTGCCTTTCCATCCCACGGAAGCACAAAAGCGGACACTCAAAGAAATTGCTGCAGATATGAAAAAACCTTATCCCATGCGGCGTTTGCTGCAAGGAGACGTGGGATCGGGCAAGACGCTGGTCGCATTCGAAGCCGCAATCATCGCTATCGAGAATGGATATCAGGCCGCTCTGATGGCACCGACCGAAATTCTAGCGCAACAGCATTATTTTTCTGCACGCCAGATTCTCGAGCCGTCGGGATATCGGATTGTTCTGCTGACGGGCTCTCTCGAAAACGATCGCAAGCGCGAGATCCGACGGCATATTGCGCAGGGCAATGCGCAACTGGTGATCGGCACGCATGCCCTCATCGAACAAAAAGTCGAATTTGAAAAGCTGGGATTAGTGATTGTTGATGAGCAGCACCGCTTCGGAGTACTGCAACGCTTCAAACTGATGAAGAAGCAAGATGCGCGTGCGACCGGTACACACGTGGGGACGGGCGCCCACGCCCATCCTGCGGAGCGAAGCTCCGCAGCTGCTGCTGACTCTGCCGAACCCGACGTCCTGGTAATGACAGCAACCCCAATTCCACGCACCCTGGCCTTAACTCTCTATGGTGATCTCGACATTAGCGTCCTCGACGAAATGCCGCCAGGTCGGACTCCGATCGTCACTCGCCGGGTTGGGGATGAACGGGCCAACGAAGTTTGGGAATTTGTGCGCAAACAGGTAACGGCTGGGCATCAAGCCTACGTGGTTTATCCCGTCATTGAAGAAAACGAAGAGACCGAACTCAAGGCGGCGATGAAGATGTACGGCGAACTCAGCAAGAAGACATTCCCTGATCTGAATGTTGCCGTGCTGCACGGACGCATGGATGCAGATTTGAAAGAGCAAGTGATGCGCATGTTCCAGCAGGGCAAAATCCAAATTCTGGTTTCCACAACCGTGATCGAAGTAGGGGTGGATGTTTCAAACGCCGCGATCATGGTCATCGAACACGCCGAGCGTTTCGGATTGTCCCAGCTGCATCAGTTGCGCGGGCGAATTGGGCGTGGCGCAGCCAAGTCTTACTGCATTTTGATGACCAGCGGCAAAATCTCGGACGAGGCCGAGCGCCGCCTGGACGCTATGGTCCGCACCACAGATGGTTTCCAGATTGCCGAGCTCGATCTTGAAATGCGCGGACCGGGAGAATTTTTTGGTACCCGGCAAGCAGGCATGCCGAGCTTTCAGGTTGCCAATTTAATTCGCGACCGCGACCTACTCGAGCTTGCGAAGAAAGAAGCGGCTGCAGTCCTCGCCGGACCAAACTCTGAAATTTCGCAAAACGAACTCGACCGCGCATTGCGGCACATGCGTACCCGCTGGCAAAAGACATATGGGTTAGTGGAAGTGGGGTGAAGTTCTTGCAATGAAGTTGCCTACGTGGAGACAGCCGCCCTCGGCTGTCCGGTCGAGCAACGCTCGACAATGTTCCTTTTCCCGGCTTTAAACCGGGCGGTTGGCCGGAGGACAGCCTAGGGCGGCTGTCCCAACACATGTTGCCGTGGAATCTGGCTTAAGTGGATAATCATCGCTCATGAAAGCCGCTGCCTTGTACCGCGAATTACCCGGAATTGATGAGTTGCTGCGCGATCCTCAGGTCTCAGATTTAGCCGCGGAAGAAGGTCAATCGGCAACTGCCGATGCATGCCGGATTGTGCTTGCGAGACTACGCGCGGAAATCGCGGCCGATCGTCTGGATGAAACGAATCTGCGGCTGGCACTTGCGGGCATTCATGGCGCGATCAGAAACGAATTGAGCCGTTCACTGAAATATTCTTTGCGTCCAGTGATCAACGCTACAGGCGTTGTGCTTCATACCAATCTTGGGCGGGCGCCCCTGGCTCCATCGGCGATTGATCACATTCGCGAAACGGCGACCAGCTATTCCAATCTTGAATTTGACCTTGAATCCGGCGAACGCGGAAAACGCGACGTGCACGTCGATCGACTGTTCCGTAAATTATTATCCAGCGGGCGTAATGAGCTCGAGTCCGATGGGCGGGCGGCGACGCACGCCTCTCCACAGTCATCCGAGGATGAGGGCATGGGCGTCCTCGCCCGTGCAGCGCTAACTGTCTCCACCATCGTAGTCAACAATAACGCCGCCGCCGTCCTCCTTGCGCTCAACACATTGGCAGAAGGAGGCGAGGCCATCGTCTCGCGCGGAGAGTTGGTTGAGATCGGCGGATCATTCCGTATTCCGGACGTGATGGCGAAATCCAGCGCCATCTTGCGCGAAGTAGGCACGACGAATCGCACGCGAATTGTAGACTACGAACGCGCCATCAACGAACGTACCAAGTTGCTGCTGCGAGTGCATCGTTCGAATTTTGAGATCACCGGCTTTACCGAACAGCCGGATGTCCGTGTGTTGGCCGAGTTAGCGGAGAAGCACAAGCTTCCTTTGGTGGAGGACTTGGGAAGCGGCGCATTTATCGATTTGCGAACGATTGGAATCAATAATGAACCCAATGTCCTCGACAGTCTACGCGCCGGAGTGCACGTAGTGACTTATAGTGGCGACAAACTGCTCGGCGGTCCGCAAGCAGGTCTGATCAGCGGTCGCGAAGACCTGGTGCAGAAGATGCGTGCTAATTCACTATTTCGAGCTTTGCGAGTGGACAAACTCACCTACGCTGCATTGGAGGCGAGCCTGCTGGCGTATATCAAACGTGATCACGCTGCGTTGCCGACGCTGAGAATGATGGAGTTGTCACAAGTGGAAATCGGTGAGCGTGCGAAAAATGTCGTAGCAGAACTTCATTCGAGCCACATGGAAGCCAATCTCATCAATGGCGAGTCGCTGATCGGCGGAGGTTCGGCGCCTTCGTCAGTCCTGCCCACCCGGCTGATAGCGATCACTGCAAAAAATTTGAGCGCGAATCAGTTGGCTGCGCGGCTCCGACGCAGCGATCCGCCGATTATCGCCAGAGTCGAGGATGGACGGGTTCTTCTCGACCTGCGCACAGTATTCCCTGCCCAGGACGAGGTCTTGCGGCAGATACTTGCCCGCGCTGCGGAGTCGTAGAGACTAGAACAACATACTGCATATCTTCATCCGCGGAGGATGATTCGCCAAATGAGTACCCAAGCCGTGGTATTACTGGCAAGCAGTGCGAGTACTCAGCTCACCGAAATTGATTGGATCGTTATCGCAATTTACTTTGCGATCCTGCTCATTGTGGCTTGGTGGGTAGTCAAAAAAGGCAAGGATTCAGCCGCCGATTATTTTCTTGCCGGACGCAATCTGGGCTGGTGGATCATCGGCGCGTCCATCTTCGCGTCGAATATCGGCTCGGAACACATTGTAGGTCTGGCGGGAGCGGGTGCGACTAGCGGTGTTGCGCTGGCCCACTATGAATTGCACGCCTGGTGCCTGCTGGTCCTGGCATGGGTCTTTGTACCGTTCTATATGCGCTCGATGGTTTTCACCATGCCGGAGTTCCTGGAGCGGCGTTTTAGTTCCAGCTCACGCTATGTGCTCTCCATCGTTTCCATCATCACGTTTATCGTTTCGAAAATTGCGGTGGGGATTTTTGCCGGAGGCGTGGTTTTTGGCACTCTCCTGCCTGAACTCCACATCACCATTGGCAACACATACATTGACAGCTTCTGGATCGGCTCCGTGTTAGTGATCGCCCTGACAGGTCTCTGCACTGCGCTCGGGGGCATGCGGGCCGTGGCTTACAACGACGCAGTTCAAACATTTGTGTTGATCCTGGGCTCGGCGTGCTTAACGTTTTATGGTCTGCATAAGCTTGGCGGATGGCACGAGCTCCGTTATTCGTGCGGATCGGAGATGGTTAACCTTTGGAAGCCCATGATCCCGCCGGGCGTGCAAGGGACCTGGGCCCCGGTGCTTCAAACCGACGCGGCGGGCAAAATCGTGAAAGAAGCCTGGTACTTCAACGGATATTTTCTCTGGGTGGGCATGCTGATTTGCGCGCCCATCATCGGGCTCTGGTACTGGTGTACCGATCAGTACATCGTGCAACGTGCGCTAGGAGCGCCTAACGAAGCCGTGGCGCGGCGGGGCGCGATTTTTGCCTCATTTCTAAGTCGTTGTGAGTCACATGACGGCCGAGCCCGAGTACGAAAGAATCCGCAATCTCACCTTCGAAACGACTACAGGCGAAGACCGCGCCAATACCCGCGCCAGTTGGAGTTGGCGCGAAGTAGCAGGATCGGCACTGGTGCTGGTCTGCATCTTGGGTGCGTATTTGTACTTTAGGGGCTAGCATAATCTTTGAGAGATACGACATGCGAAACACGATTTCGTCAATTTTAGTTTCGGTTTTATTGCTTGCCCTCTTGTTTTCTCCCACAGTGAGCGATGGTCAGCAAAATTCCACCATTGACGAGGCGCACACGAAGTGGATTTTCGATGTCATGCGAATAATTCAAACAATAAAACCTGGCATGAATAGGGGAGACCTGAAGCGTGTTTTTGGCGATGAGGGAGGCCTCTCGACGCGAAAGCAGCGCAAATATGTTTATAAGAGCTGCCCTTATATCAAGGTCGATGTAACGTTTGCTCCTGTCGATCAGGACCCGAGTACGGAACAGGCCGGAGATAAGATTGTGAGCATTTCCCATCCCTATCTCGAATATGTGATTATGGATTAAGGAGGGACAACAATTGCCACTCTCTTCACTGTCGGCCACTCCACAAGGCCCATCGAAGAATTAGTCTCCGTGCTACGAGCGCACTCAGTCAAAACTCTGGTGGATATTCGTGCGTTTCCCATGTCGCGCCGCTTGCCGCATTTCAATCGCGAGAACCTGGAGAAGAGCTTGGCTGAAGCTGGCATCCGCTATCTATGGATGGGCGAACTTGGTGGCAGGCGAAAGAAATTTCTGCAGGATTCCCCTAACGTCGCATTGCGGAACGACAGCTTTCGAAATTACGCGGACTATATGCTCTCGTCCGAGTTCGAAGGGGCAATGGCGGAATTGGTTGCTCTCGCCGAAAAATCGCGCACTGCATACATGTGTGCTGAGCGCGTGTATTTCAAGTGTCATCGCATGCTGGTATCAGACTGGCTGGTCGCGCACGGGCATGAGGTGCTGCACGTCGACAATGAAAAGCCAGCCAAGCCCCACAAGGTAATGGCCGAAGCGAGAATGGAAGACGGGCGTCTTATTTATCGCGGAGACCGGTTGCTCTAGCGCTGTGCTAACGTAAACCCATGATTGTTGGCACGGGCATCGATATTGCCGAAGTCCCGCGAATTGCGGAGTCGATCAACCGCTTCGGGGAACGATTCATCCGCCGCGTTTTTACAGAAGGCGAGATTCGATATTGCGATGCAAAAGCCAATCGTTTTGAGAGATATGCCGCACGATTCGCAGCCAAAGAGGCCGCGATGAAGGCTCTTGGCACAGGTTGGAATCAGGGCGTGCGCTGGCGAGATGTCGAGGTAGTGCGTGAGCCGGGACGGCGGCCCACGATCGAGTTCCATGGCAAAGCCGCTGAGTTTGCGGCGCGCCTAAACACGAAAAATATTTCGCTTTCGATCACCCACACCCGCGAGCAAGCAATTGCGATCGTGATTCTGGAAAGTCGGTAGTCGCGCCAAATACTGTTCAGTCGCGTTTTGCCAACAATGAAACCAAGTATAACGACGGATAGCAATGCCTTCTGTTAAACTGCGCTTTTAATGCCTACCATCGAAACGTTCCCTCAAGTTAAACCTGAATTGGTGAAGCAGTCGGACGGAAGGGTTTTATTGGGCGGCATTGCTCTGAGCAGTTTCTCTGCGCTCCTTTTGGAGCTATCGCTGACTCGGTTGTTTTCCGTTGTTCTTTTCTATCACTTCGCCTTTCTTGCGATTTCAGTGGCTCTGCTCGGGCTCGGGGCTGGCGGGGTATTCGCCTTCGTTTGGAAGCGACACCTGAATAGATGGGAAACCCGGAGCATTGCCGCGACTGCAAGTGCTTTGAGCGCGATTAGTATTCCTATCGTTTTGGAAGTTGTTCTCCATCAGCCGGTATCGCTCAGGCTGACGGGTGCAAACTTTTTACGTCTGGCAGTTATCTATTCCTGCTCCGCGGTTGCGTTCTTCCTTACCGGGCTGCAGTTTTCAGTAATCTTTGCGCGGGAGTCTTCCCGCATTCCCAGGCTCTACGGCGCCGATCTTATGGGGGGCGCAATCGCCTGCCTTGCAGTTGTGCCGCTGCTGAACTGGATGGGTGCTCCAAACGCAATCCTCTTTGCAGGATTCGTATCCTCGATTACCGCCGCTATTTGGAGCCTGTCACAGCCTATGCGAAGGCTCAGCCTTGGACTGGGTGCAGCGCTGGCGCTCTTGATTGCATTGAACGCTTCCAACCGTCTGATTGACGTGATCTGGGCGAAGGGCGTTCAAAGGAAAAATGTGGAGTTTTCTCGTTGGAACGCCATCTCCCGTGTGGACGTGCTGCGCTTGGACAACGGAGCTCGTGTAATTAAAATCGACGCCGACGCCGGCACTTACATCATGAGTGCCGACCTGTCTCAATGGCAGGGATCAGAATGGCAGCACCATCTAATGAGCGAGCCCCCGGCTGTAGTTAACGGACTTCGGCCACATGGGGACTATGCCATTATCGGCCCGGGTGGAGGGGTAGACGTCCTTCGCGCCGTCGCGAATGGAAGCACCAGCGTCACCGGAATTGAAATTAATCCCACCATCGCGAACACGATCATGCGCGGGCGTTATGCGGATTTCGCCCATCATCTTTACGAGCGTCCTGATGTGCATTTGCATGTTGCCGACGGCCGCTCGTTCCTGCGCAGCTCTAAAAGTAGTTTCGACGTAGTACAGATGACATTAGTCGACACTTGGGCCTCGACTGCAGCCGGCGCGTTCGCTTTAAGTGAGAACAATCTCTACACCACGCAAGCGTTTAAGGAATATTTTGACCACTTGAGGCCAGACGGCATTGTCGCGATCACCCGATGGGAGTTTCGCCAGCCGCGTGAGGCTTTGCGGGTCGTCTCTGTGGCAATGAACACCCTACAGCAACTCGGAATGCGAGATGTTTTCCGCCATTTCATCGTGGTCGCTGCCGGCGAACTCAATGAGGATGGAATTGCAGTAGCTGTCTTGGCTAAAAAAAGCCCGTTCACAGCAGCAGAGGAGACAACGGTCAAGCAGTTTTTAAGTGAGCATTCGCCGCTGAAGTTGTTATACGCGCCTTCGGAGCAAGGGGCGAACGCATTTACGAGCCTGCTGCAAAGTAATGATCCTTATGCGTTCAGCGCGAAGTACGTATATAACGTTTCCCCGGTGACGGACAATGCGCCATTCTTTTTTTTCACATTGAAGCCAGAACAACTTTGGCGTTCCACCGTGAAATCAGGAGGGTTGGACTGGAAGGTGAACCTTGGAATTGCTGTGTTGGCGATGCTGTTGGTCATCTCTGTATTCGCGGTGCTGGTATTCCTGATTGTGCCGCTTCTGCTGCGTACCGAACACGCCGGAAATCCAGCCTCTCTTCTATATTTTGTTGCGATCGGGCTTGGCTACATTCTCGTAGAAGTAACTTTCATCCAACGTTTCGTTCTGTTTCTTGGACATCCTACTTACGCCTTGACTGTCGTTGTCTTCCTGATGCTGTTGTCGAGTGGCGCCGGAAGCGTGATCTCAAAAAAGTGGATCGCGAACCCTCAAAGGGTCTGGCTGCCACTGATCATCACTTCTTCGGTGCTAATGGTTTATGTCTGGGTCTTGCCGCCGATTTTGAATAATCTGGTGGGAGCGCCTTTTCCGGGAAAACTTGTAATTAGCGCTTTCCTGCTCACTCCTTTGGGGTTCGCTATGGGAATGCCGTTTCCGGCAGGGCTGCGGGCGCTTGCAGCCACTCATGGCTCAACTGGCAACCCCATCGAGTGGGCCTGGGCAATGAATGCTGCCTCCAGTGTTCTGGGATCAGTTCTCGCCATGGTCATTGCGATTCAATTCGGACTGAGTGTAACCCTGATCTGTGGCGCAACCGCGTATCTGCTGGCGCTCCTGTTGCGTGGAAAGCTTCTGGGCGCGCCGTGCGCGGCCTAAACGTTTTCTCCTTCTGCTATGATCAGAAAAATCCGGCATAGCGCCGGTCGTGTGTGGCATTGATGTCATGCGCCGCCATTCTGCTTGGGAGGACAGTTGCCTAGCCAGCATCAGTTGAAGTGGTCGGAACTGAAAGTTGGTGTAACGGTCGTCGTCGCCGGTCTGGTTCTGGCTGTGCTGATCATCCTGATGAGCGGCACCGGCGGTCTCTTTAGTCACAAACTCATTCTGAAATCTTATTTTTTTGACGCCCAGGGCCTTCGGGTAGGAGCGCCCGTTCGCCTGAGCGGCGTCGATATTGGCAATGTCAGCCAGATTCGCGTGGTAGCCGGTCGCCCTGTAGCTCCGGTAGAAGTCACGATGAAGGTCAACAGTAAATACCACTTCAATCTCAGGAAAGACTCCAAGACCCTGCTCTCGACCGCAGGCGTGCTGGGCGAAACCTATATCAACATCGATAGCTCGAAAGCCATTGGGGCCGAAGCAAGCGATGGTGATGTCCTGCCCACGACGGAAGAACCTGGCTATCAGGACGTTATGCGTTCCACGCAGAATGCGTTGCAGAATATGCAGGCGTTGCTGGCGCGCATGGATCGCATCATTGCGTTTGTGGAAAGCGGGCAGGGTTCCGTCGGTAAATTGATTTACGATCCGGCACTTTACAACCGGATCAACTCCACCATCAACGATTTTCAGAAGCTGGTGGGAGAAGTCGCCGGGGGCCAGGGCAGCCTGGGGAAGCTCCTAAACAGCGACGATCTCTATAACAAGGCCAATGCCTCACTCGACAAAATCAATCTTTTGATTGATGACCTGAACGCGGGCAAGGGGACGGCTGGCAAACTGCTCAAAGATCCTTCGCTGTATGACACCGCGAACCAGACCATCGCCAATTTCAAACAGCTGACTGACGACATTAATTCCGGCAAAGGCGCGCTGGGAACCCTCACCAAAGACCAGCAGTTTGCGAATAAGTTGCAGAACACCATGAACCGGCTGTCGAGTATTACCGATCGGCTGGACAAAGGCGAAGGCACTGCCGGCCGATTCCTGCATGACCCATCGCTATATGACAATAGCAACAAGCTGCTCACGGACACGCAAGAACTAATCAAGGCTGTTCGGCAAAACCCCAAAAAATACCTGACCATCCATCTAAAAATTTTCTGATGTGCGGTTGCAGGTCAAGCGAGCGCAGGGTTACCAATCATGCTTGCTCTCCGCCGCGGTCCGCTCTTACCTTTGTAGCAAATCTACCGGCTGGCGAACGTCATGAACCCGGAAGTATCGGGCCAGAGCCGGGTATTTTTTTTGGACTTCTTCAAACATGGCGTAGGCGGCATTTCGGTAGGAGAAATGTCCCGCCAGGCCGGTGCGCAGCTCAGAAATGTAAACCGCTTCGGCAAAATCCATCTTGAAGAGTGTGCGCTTGCGAAAACCAAGCGGGATCGCATACTGTGCGCTCTCGCCAGATTCGGAAGTGGATCCTGTTTCGAGCTTGACTACTGCGCTTGACGCTCTCTCCATCGCACCCTTGTATTTGGGAAGCGCTCCACCTCGCTCAAGCTGATCGGGAATATCGTAGCCGTGGCGGGTGGTGAACCCCTGTTCAATCTGAATGCAACGCCGGTGACGATGCATGTCGCGAAAGCCTCCAATATCCATCAGAATGTCGAACCGGAACTGCTGTCCGGCACGAAACGCGCGCAGCATTTCGTCATGCCGCCCGCGGTGGCGCAGTCCCGCATCGATAATCTCGCGGCGCCTAGCTTCGCCGACAGCTTCAACTTCCTGCCTGATCTGGCGGTACGAATAATGGCAGTGCTCGTATAGAAGAGTGCAGGCTAGTTCGACCTCCAGCGGGTCATCATCGAGCAACTCGACCGTACGTGCCGCCTCGATTGGTGCGTTCTTCAGCAGCTCAGACGCAATCTGCTGTAATTCCCGCCGGGTTTCAATTTCATATGCATTGCGATCGGCATACTTCACCAGGGTGGGCGAAACCCGCACCTCTTTGAGCAACTCCTTTTCGGCGCGCGCCGCCAGTTCCGGTGAAAGTTCGTGGATCTCGTCCACCAGCGCGCGATACGATTCGTGATTCACGTTGTAAGCCGCAGAAGCCGCAGCCTGCTTTAATAAGCCGCCCAGATGCCGTACCTCGGCATGGGAATGCGAGAGCAGGTGCGAAACCTGTATTTCCAAAGTTCGAGCGTTCACGATTTCGCCGAGAGAAGTGTTTGTAGCCAGAGGCAGCAGGTAGCGGGAAATATCGAAGGCACGCGCTTTTAGAGTACGGTCGTAAGCCTCCTGCTTCATCTCAGCGGGCTTGGGCGTGGTATTTGCGAGATAGCGGAACATGCTCTCGGAAAGAGATTCGTATTCTGAAAACAGCCCGTCGATGGTCTGGGTGTAGAGTTGCCGCGCAGCTGCATCGGAAGAAAAATCCGGAATGTAGTAGCCGCTTTTCCTGAAATCCTGGTAGCGGGTGGACCGCTCCTGCCCGTCCCATCGCGGCTCGTCGGCGATGACGATGGCCGCCAGGACCGAGAGTTTTTCGATCGCGAGAGCTACGTGCGCCAAATCAGCGATTGAGCGGTGTCCATATTGAAAATAGAAAGTGTTTAGAAATTTCTCCGCCTTCTGTGTGCTGATCTCTTTCAGCGATTCCCTCATTGAGAGCGATGAGCGTGAATACTTGGCCATAGCATAGGCCTGCACTTCGGGCTCGGCGCCGAAGATCGCATAAACTTCCGTGGACGGCGAATTTGTATGCGGGTCGCTGCCATTTGCCGGCGCAGATTTCAAGGCGACATCAGCCATATGAAGACCTCACGATGGAAAGAGATTGAATCTTAATCTGGCAGAACAGGTTGTTTAATCTTATTTCATGGGGCTCTGTGTAAGGTTGTGGCTAATTAGCTTGGAACCTTAATCGCAAAGAACCGCTGAGGAGTCACAGCGTAAACCGAGAGGCAGAGTAATCGCGATTCATAAGGTGTGCAGGTAGGCGATCAGGTCATTGATCTGTTCGTCACTGAGCACGTTGCTGAAGCCTTCCATTTTGTCGCGCCCCATGCGGACGATATCTTTGACGCGCTCGTCGTTCGCGGGCATCCCGCTGGCGGGCAGGTAGTCTCGTTTGAACAGCCCCCGCAGACTTGGTCCCTGGCGCTTCCGCGAAGAATACGGCGAGTGGCAGCGGTCGCAATACTGATCGTAGATATGCCGCCCTGCGGCCTGGCGCGGCGTCAATCCGAGCTCGGCATCACTCTTACGACGCTGAACTTCGCATCCGGAGGCCACCGCAAGCAAAAAAATAATTATGCAAGCGATCCCGGAACTCTTACAACGCTGGATATTTAAAAGTGAAAGTTTCAAAGAAATAATTTAAATCATTCGATGAATGTTTGCAGTGCGATTCACTTGTATCGCATCAACAACTACCTCCCGAGTTCACAAGACTGGCGCGGATTCTGCGGGATATTCACAATTCATTTTTGGGCTTGAACGGTGACAAGCAGATTAATTATTTTGAAAAATCCGCCAAAAACAGCGCCCGAACTGCGGTCTTCAGCGCGGGTGTGAGTGGCTGCACCGGTTGCGCTGCATACGCCTGTGAACCAGCTGCACTCGATTGAAAACAGAGCACATGTAATTTTGATTTTTCTGTTGACCAAAAATTCTAAAGGTGTAAAACCATAATCGTTCTTCGACAGTTTTTGAAGTTTTACCGGTTGGTGCGGCGTCCGGGGGTCAAGCGAGGTCACCTTCGGCATAGGGCAATAGCCAAACGAAGGAATGCTGGGCAACCAGCAATCTGGTGGGCAGCTAGTGCAAGATGACCGAAGGAGGGCTAGTAAGGCTCTATAGCAAAGCGCTGGTCGAGGAGAACAAGAAACCCAGTCGGAGGCAGGATAGAGTCCCGTAGGCGTTGAACTGGTTTGTCCGGTTGGCGGTAAGCCCGGAGCCCGAGCACGATCGCCGGTTACAGTCCGCAAGGATAGTAATCAATGCAGGTCGGCAAGGGTCTAAAGCGAGCTACTGGCC